>JBBQEF010000112.1:0-15612 GCA_038320445.1 Mycobacteriales bacterium | reverse complement strand
CCGTGCCGCGGCTGATCCCGGAGAACAGCGTGCGGACGACGACGTCGCCCGGGCCGGGCTCCGGAAGCTCGACGGGGCGGATCTCACCCTCGCCCGGGGCGCGGAGCCAGAAGGCGCGAGCGCTGCGGGACGCGGGGTCGTCGGGCGGCATGGACACAATCTCTCTCCGATCCGGTGAACCGATACGGCGGCCCGTCCGTGTGAAAAGTCATGGGACGACGACAGACGCTAGTGACGCCGGGTGAGGCGCAGTCAGGCGCCGCTGGGGTCCAGCTGCTGATCCTGGCGTGGCTCGGGGCAGCGTGCGGCGTCGGCTCGTTCGGGCTGCTGGCGGGCGTCGTGTACGCCGCCGGGCTGCTCGGACTGCTCGCCGGAGCCATGCGCCGGGCCGGGAAGCCCGCGCTGGGGCCGGCCGACGTGGTGACGCTGGCACGCGCGCTGCTGGTCGGCGGCGTGACGGCCCTGGTCGTCGACGGGCTGCACACCGGGAGCACCGCGGTCGTCCCCCTCGTCGGCGTCGCGGCCGTCGCTCTGGCCCTCGACGCCGTCGACGGTCAGGTCGCGCGCCGCACCGGCACGGTCTCGGAGGTCGGGGCGCGGTTCGACATGGAGGTCGACGCGTTCCTCATCCTCGTGCTGAGCGTGCACGTGGCGAGCATCGTCGGGCCGTGGGCACTGGCCATCGGCGCGATGCGCTACGTGTTCGTCGCCGCCAGCTGGCTGCTGCCCTGGCTGAACGGCACGCTGCCGGTCAGCTACGTCGCGAAGACCGTGGCCGCGCTGCAGGGCGTGGTGCTGGTCGTCGCCTCCCTCCCGGTGCTCGGACTGCCGGCCGCCGCCGTGCTCGTCGCCGTCGCACTGGCGTTCCTGGGCTGGTCGTTCGGGCGCAGCGTGCTGCTGCTGTGGAGCGGCCACCGGCGCCTCTCGACGCGCGACGCCCACCAGGACGTGATCATCAGCCGGGTGCAGTCCCGGCCGTACGTGGCCGCCGACGCACCCGTCCGGTGATCACCGGCGCTCTCCGGGTACCCGGCGAACAACGATGCCCGCGTGTGCGCACGCGGGCATTTCTCCTGCCCGGCCACCTCGGGGCCGGGCGATCCCACAATGCGGCAGTTCGCGATTTCGGTGAACCGGATGCGCCGTTCATCCGTGTCTCTTTCATGACTGCAGTTCGGAACGACGATGCGTGCGCGTAGGGTGGCTGCCCGTGGCCCGATCTACCGGCGACGAAGAGCTGGTGCGGTCGGTCTACGCCGAGCACGGGCGAGCGATGCAGATGTATGCGACCCGGCTCACCGGTGATCCGGCGGCGGCCGAGGACGTCGTGCAGGAGGCCCTCATCCGGGCCTGGCGCAACCCCGATGTCCTGCGCAACGGCAAGGGCTCGGTGCGCGGTTGGCTCCTCACCGTCGTGCGCAACATCGTCATCGACGGCAGCCGCGCCCGCAACGCCCGCCCCCAGGAAACGCCGGAACTCCCCGACCGGCCCCCCGTCCAGCGCGACCACGCCGACGCCGTCGCCGCGTCGATCACCGTGCACGACGCGCTCGGCCGCCTCTCCCCGGAGCACCGCACGGTGCTCGAACAGATCTACCTCCACGGCCGCAGCCTCGACGAGGCCGCCCAGGCACTCGGTGTCCCCAAGGGCACCATCAAATCCCGCTCCTTCTACGCGATCCGCGCACTGCGCGATCTCGTGACGCCGACGCCAGCTCCCCGGGAGCGACCCTCATGACTGCACCAGCCACCACCGCCACCACCCCGATTCCCCTCGCGCCCCCGGTCGGGGACGACCCCACCGCCCCGGCCGACACCACCACCCCGATTCCCGTCGTGCCCCCGGCCCGGGAGCAGACGTCATGACCGTCCACAACCCCGAAGACCTGACCGCCCACGCGCTCGGCCTGCTCGACGGGCCGTCCGCCCGTGCCGTCGAGTCGCACCTCAGCATGTGCCCGGACTGTCGCCGGGAGTGGGCCGACGTGCGCGAGACCGCCGCGATGATCGGTTCGGTGCCCGCCGAGACACTCGTCGACGGCCCCCCCATGGGCGATTTCGCGCTGCGTCGCGCCCTGCGTCAGATGCGCGCGGAAACCGAGCAGGACACCGACGAGAACATCCTTCCCCGCCGCCGCGGCACCATTCGGCCCGCGATTCTCCGTGGCATCGCGGCAGCGGCCGCCACCCTCGCCCTCATCGGCGGTGGAGCGGTGGTCGGGCGCCTGACCGCGCCGGGCTCGGCCACGATCGCGGCGGCCGAGGGCCGCACCGTCCAGGGCACGGACGGCGCGGTGCGGATGACCGCGACCCTCACCCCCGCCGCCGGCTGGGTCCGGCTCGCCGCGTCGGTGCAGGGCCTGGCCCCGAACCAGAAATGCACCCTGCTCCTGATCTCGCGGGACGGCACGTCGGCGGTGGCGGGCAACTGGATCACCGGCACGCCCAAGCCGGGGAGCACACCGGCCGGGATCAACGGTTCGGCGATCATGGACCCGTCCGAGGTCCGCGCAGTGGCCATCCGCAACGACGCGGGCAGGACGCTGATCTCGGTGCCGGTTCCGGCGGGGGTGTGAGGCGCGCGCCAGGCGACGTCCTCGTGCATCTCCGCCGGGCCCGTGACCACATCGACCGCCACTACGCCCAGCCGCTCGACCTCGAGTCGCTCGCCGCGGTGGCGGGGATCAGCCGCTACCACTTCCAGCGGTTGTTCACCGCCACCTACGGCGCCTCCCCCGCCGCGCATCTCTCACTGCGCCGGGTGGAACGCGCGCAGGACCTGCTGCGGGCCACCAACCTCACCGTCACCGAGGTCTGCCACGCCGTCGGCTTCTCCAGCCTCGGCTCGTTCAGCAGCCGGTTCCGGCAGCTCGTCGGAGAGACCCCCAGCGCGTTCCAGCGGCGTTGGGCCGCGAGCGGCGCGCCGCACATCCCGGGCTGCTACGTGCTCATGTGGGGGCTCGCCGAGCGGCGCGACTCCGCAATCGGGGAGAAGCCACCGCACCCCGCCGTCTCCTAACCTGGTCGCATGATCACCAACATCTCGATCGCCTCCGTGTTCGTGAAGGACGTCGACGCGTCGAAGGCCTTCTACATCGACGTGCTCGGGTTCGCCGAGCACTCCGACATCACCCTGGGCGACGGCTCCTACCGCTGGTGCACGGTGATGCACCCGAGCCAGCCGGAGCTGCAGGTCCATCTCGCCGTGCCCGGGCCGCCGCAGTCGCCGGAGCTGGTGGACGCCATGAACCGCGCGCTCGACGGGGGCGGCATGTCCGGTCTCGGCATGAACGTGGACGACTGCCACAAGACCTACGACGACCTGGTGGCCAAGGGCGTCGAGTTCATCCAGCCGCCGCAGGAGCGGCCCTACGGCATCGAGGCCGTCGCCCGCGACAACTCGGGGAACTGGATGGTGCTGGTCGAGCCGCGCGAGTTCGGCGCAGCCGACTTCGCCTGACCGGCGTCAAGGACGGGTTAAGGCGTCTTGACGGGCAGGCGCTGAAGGGACCTGATTCGGGTATGGAGAGCTTTGCCCCGAGGTCGTCGGTCATGCTGCTCGTCGCGGTGCTGGCGCCGCCGGCCGTCTGCGGCCTGCTCGTGCCGTTCCGCGGGGTCGTGGTGACCACGAACGCCGCCCTGGTCCTCGTCCTCGTGGTGGTCGCGGTCGCGTCCACCGGGCAGCGGCCGGCCGGGGTGATCGCCGCCCTGTCGAGCGCGGTGTGGTTCGACCTCCTCCTCACCGTGCCGTACGGGCAGTTCGCCATCACCAACCCCGACGACGTGGAGACCGCGGTGCTGCTGACCGTCGCCGGGCTGGCCGTCACGGAGATCGCGCTGTGGGGCCGCCGCCAGCAGTCCCGGTCGAGCAGCCGTGAGGGGTACCTGGCCGGGGTCGTGGCCGCGGCCCGGATCGTCGCCTCGGGCGAGGCGTCGGTCCCGGACCTGATCGAGCGGGTCGGCCGGCAGATCGCGGACGTCCTGGACCTCGACGCGTGGCGCTTCGAGCCCGCGCCCGCGGGCGACGGCCCGCGGCTCGACCGCGACGGCGCCGTCAGCTGGAACGGGCACGACGTGGACGTCGCGCGCGAGGGCCTGCCCACCATGGACGAGATCGACCTGCCCGTGGAGAACGGCGGCACCGCGTACGGCCACTACGTGCTCACGGCCGCGACGAAGGTCCGGCGCCCCGACCTCGAACAGCGGCTGGTCGTGGTCACCCTCGCCGAGCAGGTGGGCGCCGCCCTCGCCGCACACCCGGCCGGCGCGGACGGCCCGCCCGTGGCGTAGTCCGTCCTGTTCGACAGGAGATCACCATGCCCGGCATCCGCCCGGCGGCCGACCTCGCCGCGGCCACCCGCAGGCCCGGCGCCCCCGCACCCGACCTGCTCGGCTGGAGGACGAGCACGTCTGGCCGGGCCGGGCCCTGCCTCGTCACACGATCATTCCGATCTTCGTCGCGGGGTAGGAGCAGACCACCAGCGAGGCCTTCGATGAATCAGCGGGCCCGCCCCGGTAGGTACAGGTGGATCGGCGCACCCGCCGACGGTGGACCGGAGGAACCGCCGTGGACAAGGGCAAGGTCGTCGTCATCCAGTTCGTCACGTCGGCCGAGACGGTGGGTGAGGCGATCCTGGCGCGCTACGAACGCCCGTGACGCCCCTTCCCCGTCTCGTCCAGAGGGCTCAGTCCGTGCTCAACGCGTGGAAGGTGATGCGGGCCCCGTCGTCGGCGGTCGTCCCTGCGGTCTCGGACTGCTGGTAGGCGCCGGCCTGGAACCGGACGGTCGCGCCGCTGAACGCGGCCGGGAGCGGCGCGTCCGTGGACGCGTGCCGTTCGCCCTCGGTCGCGGTGAACGTCAGGGTGCCGTTGCCGTTGTCGCGGATGCCGACGTCGAACCGCGCCCCCAGCGGCACGTCCGACAGCAACGGGTAGCGGTCGGCGGCGGAACCGGACCGCTTCCGCTTCACGACGACGTCGATGGCTCCGGCCCGGTAGTGCAGCATGACGAACGGCACCGACTTGATGTCCTCGGCCCCGTGGATCTGGCCGAGGATCACGTCCTGGCCGTCGGTGGGCACCTGGGCCACCGACAGCGACGCGGTGAGCGCGTGCGGCTCCTCGCCTGCCGCGAAGGCGTCGAGGCCGATGAGCTCGGTACGCGGGTGGGACGAGTTCGCCGTCGTCGCGCCGCCGACCGGCGCCCAGAACGTCAGGCCCCCGCCGGGGTCCTCGGTCAGCCAGGGCGGTGAGAACCGGGCGGGATCGACGCCGGCCGCGGTGCCACCGGGACCGGCGACCGGGAGCGTGAGCTTCCAGCCGCTGAGGGCCACCGGGGCCGAGGCAGGCCCTGCGACGCCCGGAGCCGGCGTGCCCGGCGCGACGATCGAGCACGATGCCGGCGCCACCAGCGACGCCGCGGCCAGCAGGCCGGTCGCGACCCTGCTCGCGCGGGTCCGGGAAGCCGTCACACATTCTCCTGATCGCGGTGAGGCCGGAGCGAGCCGGCCCGCGTGCCGGCCCACCCGAAGGTACCCGACCGGACGGGAGAGCCGGGTCACGAGCCCAGGGCGAGAGCGAGGGTCGGGCACGCCGACGCGGCGGCCCGGGCGGCCGAGCGCAGCCCGGGCGGCACCTCGGGCTCGTCGAGCACCGGGTAGCCCCACTCGTCGAGCCGGACCAGCTCGGGAAGCAGTTCCGCGCACAGGCCGTGGGCGCGGCACATGATCGGGTCGACCGTCAGCCTGCTCACCACGGCGCACCGTGGCGGGGCGGCACGGGCAGCCAGGACGGCGCCCCGACCCCGGCGCAGGGCCTCCCGCGGGCGTGCCGTGCGACGTCGGCGGCGAACACGCGCAGCGCCCCGGCGGCGAACCGCACCGCACCGTCGGGGTGCGCGCAGGCCCCGCGGCCGGGGATCACCTCGAGCCGGCCGGCCAGTCGGCGCATCAGCGCGCCGGACCGGTCGGCCCCCGCCGCCAGCACCTCCATGTCGTCGGCGATCGAGGGGAGGCCGAACATGCACGGCCCGCACTGGCCCGCCGACTCGTCGGCGAGGTGGCGCAGGACGCCCGCGGTCGCCGCGACACCGCACGCGCGCTCGGGGAAGGCGATCACGGCGGCCACGCCCAGCGCGGCACCGGCCGCCCGGGTGTCCTCGTGGGTCAGCGGGGTGGACGCGGCGTGCACCGGCAGCCAGCTGCCGCCGAGGCCGCCGAGCTGGATCGCGGCCAGCGGCTCGGTCGGACCACCGGCGAGCGCGAGGACGTCGGCGACCGGTATCCCGAGGTCGACCTCGTAGACACCGGGCAGGGCCACGGCGCCGCCGACCGTCACGAGCGTCGTGCCGGGCGAGCGGTCCGTGCCGGCCTCGCGGAACCACTCGTCGCCGTAGCGGGCGATCAGGGCCAGGTGGGCCAGGGTCTCGACGTTGTCGACGAGCTTCGGGCGGCCGCGGACCCCGCGCTGCGACGGGCGCGGCGGGCTCACCGTCGGCCGCGCGTCACCGGTGTTCAGCGCGTTGACCAGGGCGGACTCCTCGCTGGCCACGTACCGGGGCGGGATCTCCGCGATCCTGATGTCGAGCTCCCCCGGATCGCGCTCCCGCAGCGCCGCACCCACCGAGCGCACCAGCCTGCTCCCGGCGTGCAGGCAGACGATCGCCTCCTGCGCCCCGACTGCCTGCGCGGCGAGCACGACGCCGTCGAGCACCAGGTGCGGTGCCAGCTCCAGCAGCACCCCGTCCTTGGCGCTCGCCGGATCGCCCTCGCACCCGTTCGCGACCACCACGCGCCGCCCCCGCCCGGCGGCGACGGCCTCCAGCTTGCGCGCGGTCGGGAAGCCTGCTCCCCCGCGGCCCCGCAGCCCCGATCGCGCCACCACCTCGGCGAACCGGGCCCGCCCGGTTCGCCCGCCGATGCGCGGCAGCGGGCCGTACCGGGCCCGGTGCTCGGCCGACGAGGCCGCACCGCCCGACTCGGCCCATCCGGCCAGGCGCCGCGGCCGCCCGGTGACCTGCGCCGGCGCCGGCGCGGTCACCGGTGCACCGCTTCGGCGGCCCGGCGCCGTTCGGCGTCGGGATGCTGGACGCGCAGCCTGCGGACCACCGCGACGGCGACGGCGGCCGCGCAGAGCCCGTCGAGCACCAGCACCCAGGTCGTCGTGCTGTCGCCGCCCCCGATGCCGAGCCCGTGGACCAGGGCCACCGGCCACATCGCGTAGCCGCACAGGTGCAGCACGCGCCACAGACGCAGCGGGATACGGGTGCGCAGCAGGCTGGTGACGACGACGGCGACGACGAGGTCGAGCGCCACGGTGCCGAGACCCAGCCAGAACGGGTGGTAGACCGACGCGAACGGCACGACGGCGTCGATCCACCGGATGCCCGCGTAGGGGTCGACGATCGCCGTCGCGACGTGCACCGCGAGGAACGCGGACGTCAGCAACGACAGGTTGCGGTGCACCCCGTGCAGGGCGAACCGCGGCCAGCCCGCGGACTCGGCGCGCCGCGAGTGCGACGCACCGAGCACCACGGTGGCGGTGAGCAGGATCAGCGACACCAGCCCGGTCCCGCGGCTGGCGAACCACAGCGCCTGTCCCATGTCAGCGCTCCCCCGGCCAGCCCGGCGTGGTCAGGACCCGCCCGTCGCCGGCGACCAGCCGGGCCGGGAGCCGGCACTGCTCCAGCCACGCCGGGGCGTGGTCGCCCATCACGACCGCGGCGGTGCTCGCCGTGTTGGCGTCGACGCACGACCCGGCCGCGACGGTGACGGTCCGCCACGGGCTGTCGGGGACGTCGCCGGTGCGGGGGTCGACGATGTGGTGCACCTCACGGCCACCCCGGCGCCAGCGACGGCGTGTCGTGCCCGAGGTCGCCAGGCCGCCGTCGGCGATCGTCACGGTCAGGTCGGGATCGGTCAGCGCGCGCTCGTGGTCGTCGCCGACGCCCACCTGCCAGCCGTCGCCGGGGGCCGGGCCGGCCGCCCGCACGTCGCCGCCGATGCTCACCAGCACGCCGCAGCCCGCCCGGTCCGCGGCCTCGACCGCGATCCGGTCGGCGGCCAGTGCCTTCGCCGTCGCCCCCAGGTCCAGCACCACGCCGCGGGGCAGGAGCACCTCGCGGAGCGACGGGTCCCAGGACACCCGCCACCACCCCGGTGCGGGACGCGGCGGTTGCGCCGGGCCGTCGGGCTCGATCAGCGACACGTCGCCGACGTAGCCGAGGGCGAGCACCGCGCCGCCGACCGTCGGGTCGACCACGCCGTTGGTGAGCTCCGCCGCCCGCAGGGCGACGGTGAGCGCCTCGGCGAGCAGCGGGCCCACCCTCACGGTGGAGCCGGCTCGCTCGTGGAGGCGGGTGATCTCGGAGTCGGACCGGAACCGGCTGCAGGCGGCGTCCACCTCGGCGAGCCCGCGGCGCAGCACCCGCTCCGCGGCGGGCAGCGCCGACGGGTCGGCGACGGCCAGCACCGCGGTGGTGCTCCACACCGGCAGCACGACCCGGTCGACGGTGCCCAGACCGTTCACGACGTGCCCGACGACACGTGCACCGGGCCGCCCGAGGACGGTTTCGGCAACCGGGTCGGTGGCTGCAGCTGCACGCTCGACGGGCGGTGCGTGCTCGGCGCAGCCGGAGCCTGTCGCGGCGCGGGTGCGGCGACGCCGAGCGCAGGCACCGGCGTGGCCGCGGCGGGTGCGGACTGGGCGAACACCACGCCGAACAGCGCGGCCAGCCCGCCGCCGGCGACCGCGCTCCAGCCGGTCGCCCGGCTGATGCGGCGGCGGCCGGTGTCCCGTCGACGGGTTCGATGGAGCTGGACTCGGTTCATGGCTCCGAGTGTGGGCACCGGTCCTTGGGGAATCCTCAGAAGCGACGGGCAGGATGGCGGCGTGACCCTCCCCGGCCCGGACGCCCCGAGCGTGCTCGTGGTCGAGGACGACCTGGCGCTCCAGGCCATGCTGGTGACGCTGCTGGCCGAGGACGGGTACCGCGTGGAGGCGGCCGCCGACGGGCACCGCGGCCTGCACCTGGGCCTCACCCACCGCTACGACGTGCTGTTGCTCGACCGCAGGCTGCCCGCCGTCGACGGGCTCGACCTGCTGGGCCGGCTGCGCGGCCGCGGCGTCACCACGCCGGTGCTGATGCTCTCGGCCCTGTCCAACCCGTCCGACCGCGTCGAGGGCCTCGACGCCGGAGCCGAGGACTACCTCGGGAAGCCCTTCGACGTCGACGAGCTCCTCGCCCGGCTCCGCGCGCTGCGCCGCCGGCACCTCGACACCGCCCGCTCCCTCCCGCTCGGGCCGGGCCGCCTCGACCTCGACGCCCGGCTCGTCGTCACCGCCGACGAGCGCGACGACGTCCGGCTCTCCGACCGCGAGTGCGCGCTGCTGGCCACGCTCGCCGGGCGCCCGTCGCAGGTCCACACCCGGCACGACCTGCTCGCGATCGTCTTCCCCGAGGCGGCCAGCGAGATCGTGGTCGACACCTACGTGCACTACCTGCGCCGCAAGCTCGGACGTGGCATCGTCGCGACGGTGCGCGGCCGCGGCTACCAGCTGGGCTCGCTGTGACGGCGGGCCGCAGGCCGCGCAGCGCCGACGCCGCACTGGTCCGGCGCGCCACGATCCGGCTGGGGATCCAGGCCACCATCGTCACCGCCGTCGTCGTGGCGGTGATCGCGGGCGTGGCACTGGTGGTGTTCCTGCAGGCCCGCAGCGCGAGCGACGACACCGCGCTGACCGTCGCCACCTCGCGTGCCGACGACGTCGAGGACCCGCCGGCGGGTGTGTGGCTGACGCTGCGGGTCGCCACCCGGACCACCACCACGACGGGGCACCCGGCCGGCCTGCCGCTGGCCGCGGCGCTGGACCGCGTCGAGGCCAGCGGCGTCACCGAGACCGTCCGGACCGCGGTCGGCCGCCACGACATGCTCGTGCGCACCGAGCGGCGGACCCGCCCCGGCGGCGGCCCGGCCGTGGTGCAGGCTGCGCTCGACCTGACCCCCGAGGACCGCCAGCTCGCCGATCTCCTGAAGGCGCTGGCGGTGGTGGGTGTCGCCGGGCTCGTGCTGGCCGCGGCCGCGGGCAGCTGGCTCGCCCGCCGGGCGGTGCGGCCGCTGCAGGTCGCGCTGGTCCTGCAGCGCCGCTTCGTCGCCGACGCGAGCCACGAGCTCCGCACACCGCTCACCCTGCTCAGCACGCGCGCGCAGCTGCTGCGCCGCCGGGCCCGCGCCGGCTCCCCGGATCCCGCCGCGATCGCCGACATCGACGGCGTGGTGCGCGACGCCGAGCGCCTGGCCGGCATCCTCGACGACCTCCTGCTCGTCGCGGACCCGCGCGGCGCGGACGCCGGTGAGGTGGCCGACGTCGGGGAGATCGCCGCCGACGTCGCCGCCGCCGTCGCGCCGGCGGCGGATGCGATCTCCGTCACGATCACCGTGCAGCGCCCCGCGCAGCCGGCGCCGGTGCTGGGATCCCCCGCCGGGCTCCGGCGCGCCGTCACCGCGCTGGCCGACAACGCGATCCGGCATGCCCGCAGCGCCGTGGTGGTGAGCGTGACCGTCACCCGCTCGTCGGTCGCGGTGGAGGTCACCGACGACGGGCCCGGCATCGAGCCTGCGATGTTGCCCCGCCTCTTCGACCGCTTCTCCTCCACCGGCGACGCGCACGGCGTCGGGCCCCGCCGCTACGGCATCGGGCTCGCGCTCGTGGGCGAGATCGCCGACCGGCACGGCGGATCGGTCGCCGCCGCGAACAGCCCTTCGGGTGGGGCGTCGTTCCGCATCGAGCTGCCCCGGGCGCTCCAAGGATCCACTGAGGATCACCCGCCACGCTGAGGACATGCCGACCTTCATCAGCAACCTGCCCGTGCACGTTCTCGTCGTGCACGTCGTCGTGGTGCTGGTCCCGCTCGCCGTGATCGGGGCGATCGTCGTCGCGGCCTGGCCCGCCGCGCGGCGCCGCTACGGCTGGCTCGTGGTCGCCGTCGCCGCGGTGGCCACCATCAGCATCCCGATCGCCACCTCCAGCGGCGAGGGCCTCCAGCACCAGCTGCCCCGCACCGCGCTGCTGTCCGCGCACACCCGCCTCGGCGACGACCTGCTCGTCTACGTGGCCGGGATGCTCGTCGTCGTCGCGGCGTTCATGGTGGTCCACCAGCGAGCGGGCACCCTGGTCCACCACGAGGGGCCCGGCACGATGACCGCCCCCGCCACCCGGCTCACCGGCCGGCCACGCCTGGTCGCCGGCGTCCTCGCCGCCCTGGTCGTCGTGCTGGCCGCCGTGTCGGCGGTGCAGGTCTACCGGATCGGGGACTCCGGTGCGCGGGCCGCGTGGAGCGACAAGCAGTACGTCCCGTCGACCGGCCAGGCGAGCGCACCGGGCGTGCCGTCCGCTCTCGTTCACCCGGCCGAGAGCCGGTCCTAGGGCCGGACAGGTCCGTGACCCTGCGTTCGGTCGCCCGTGACGGGTGCCGCCGGCACGCTCCCGGCCGCGAGCACGGCCGCGACGGCCGCGACCGCGGCCAGCACGAGGAACACCGCCGGATAGCCGCCGAGCGGGCCGGCCAGCGCCGCCCCCGCCCAGGGCGCGACCGCGGCGGCGACCGTGGCCGGCGCCGAGACGATCCCGTTGAGCCGGCCGTAGTGCGCCGGGCCCCAGCGGTCGGTGACCGCCGTGGCCTGTAGCAGCGTGAAGGTCCCGCGCACGGCACCGGCCAGCATCGCGGCCCCGATCAGCACGACCGCCGGACCCGGGACCAGCGCCAGCAGCGCGGTCGCGCCCGCCGAGACGGCGAGCACCGCCACCCCCCGGGCTCGCGCACCCCACAGGCGCACCAGCCGGCCGTACCCGAGCCGGCCCAGCAGCTGGCCCACCCCGCCGAGGCCGAGCGCCCACGCCGCGGCCGAGGTCGACAGGCCCCGCTCGATCAGCAGCGGGACCTGGTTCACCACCACCGCGAACGCCGCGAACGCTCCGGCCGCGACCGCGGCGACGAGCAGCACGAACGCCCTGCTCCGCACCACCTGCGCCACGCTCGCGGGCTCCCCGGCCAGCGCCGGCGCGGCGGCCGGCCACCGGCCGCGCAGCCCGAGCAGGTGGGCGGGGACCGTGACCACGGCCAGCACGACAGCCAGCACCAGGTACGTGTGACGCCACCCGAGGGGATCGAGCAGCGCAGCGGTCAACGGCGCGAAGATCGTGCTGGACAGGCCGGCGAGCAGCGTGAGCACCGTCAACCCGGCCACCCGCCGCGGCCCCCACCACCGCGTCACCGCCGCGAACGCAGGCGGGTACAGCGTGCCCGCCATCGCCACCCCCGCCAGCACCCATGCGGCGAAGAACACCGGCAGCGTGGGCGCCCACGCGATCCCCACCACCGCGGGCACCCCCACCACCGACCCCGCGGTCATCACCGGGCGCGGCCCGACCCGGTCCAGCCACCGGCCCGCCGGCAGTCCGACCAGTGCCGAGACCGCCAGCCCCGTCGAGTACGCCGCCGTGACCGTCGGGAGCGACCAGCCCGAGTCGGCCGCGATCGACGGCGCCAACACCGGGAACGCGTAGTACAGCACTCCCCAACTGGTGATCTCCGTCAGGCAGAGCACGGCCAGTACCCGGCGCAGCCCGGCGGGGCGCAGTTCCACGCGGCCTCCCCGCTGATCCGGCCGGGGATGCCCCGCATCCCGGCACCGGCCTCGGCTACGTCGCGCCCCTCGTCGCCTGATCGCCCCCATACTGGCTGCGCGGCCGGTCGCCGGCGCGTCGCGACACGGCCGGCGCCGGGACGTCGTGCGAGGGAGTGGTGATGTCCGGGTCGTTGCTCGAGTCCAAGCTTCACATCCCCCGGCCGCGGGGCGGGCTGGTCGCGCGTCCGCGGCTGAGCGAGCGCCTGCGTCACGGGACCGGGTCGGCGCTGACACTCGTGTCGGCTCCGGCCGGTTTCGGCAAGACGACGCTGCTGACGGACTGGCTGGCCGCCACACCCGGCGCGGGACGGCAGGCCGCGTGGCTCTCGCTCGATCAGCGGGACAACGATCCCGCGCTGTTCTGGACCTACCTGGTCGCCGCCCTGAGGACGGCCTGCGCGTCGACGGACGGGTTCGGCGACGGTGCGCTGTCGCTGCTGACGCCGCCGCTGCCGCCGATCGAGACGGTCCTCACCGCCCTGCTCAACGACCTGCACGCCGTGGCGGACGACATCGTGCTGGTGCTCGACGACTACCACGTCATCGACGCGCCCGACGTCCACCGCGGGATGGCCTTCCTGCTGGAGCACCTCCCCGCGCAGGTCCACCTCGTGGTCGCCGGCCGGGCCGACCCGGCGTTGCCACTGGCTCGGATGCGAGCCCGCGGCGAGCTCGTCGAGATCCGCGCCGCCGACCTGCGCTTCACCCCCGACGAGGCCGCCGCGTACCTGACCGAGGTGGCGGGACTGGATCTCGCCGCGACCGACGTCGCGGCGCTGGAGGAGCGAACCGAAGGGTGGATCGCCGCCCTGCAGCTCGCCGCCCTCTCGATCCGGGGGCGCGACGACGTCACCGGCTTCATCGCCCGGTTCGCGGGGAACGACCGGTACATCGTGGACTACCTGGTCGAGGAGGTGCTGGACCACCAGCCCGGCCCGGTACGCGACTTCCTGATGCGGACGGCCGTTCTCGACCGGCTCACGGGGCCGCTCTGCGACGCCCTCACCGGCCGCGACGACGGGAGCCACATGCTCGTGGCCCTGGAGCGCGCCAACCTCTTCGTCGTCCCGCTGGACGATCGGCGCGAGTGGTACCGCTACCACCACCTCTTCGCCGACGTGCTGCGGGCCCGCATGCTCGGCGAGCAGCCCGAGCAGGTCCCGGTGCTGCACCAGCGCGCCAGCCGATGGTACGAGCACCACGACCTGGCCGAGGACGCGGTCGGTCACGCACTGGCCGGGCGGGACTTCGACCGCGCCGCGCAGCTGATGGAGCTGGCCGTGCCGGCGATCCGGCGCCACCGGCGGGACGCGATGTTCCTCGGCTGGCTGAAGGCGCTGCCCGAGGACACCGTCCGCCGCAGCCCGGTTCTCAGCGTCTTCTCCGGGTGGATGCTCATGGTCTCCGGCGACCTCGACGCGTTCGAGCCCCGGCTCGCCGACGCCGAGCGCGCGCTGGCGGCCGTACCGGCGGGGGTGGCGCCGCCCTGGGCCGACACCGCCGAGCTCCGCACGCTGCCGGCGACCATCGCCGTCTACCGTGCCTCGCTCGCGCAGGCCCGCGGTGACGTGACCGGCACGGCGCAACACGCCCGGCGCGCGCTCGAGCTGGCGGGCCCCGGCGACCACCTCTCGCGAGGCTCGGCGGCCGGGTTCCTCGGCCTCGCCGCGTGGGCGGAGGGGGACCTCACCACCGCGGTGGCGACCTTCACGCAGGCGGTGAACAGCCTGCACGCCGCGGGCAACCTGTTCGACGAGCTCAGCAGCACGGTCGTGCTCGCCGACATGTGGCTCGCCGCCGGCCGGCCGCACACGGCACGCGGGCTCTACCGGCGGGCGCTGCAGCGGGCCGAGGCACAGGCCGAGCCGCACGCGACCGCCGACCTGCACATCGGGCTGAGCGAGATCGACCGCGAGGCCGGGGACCTCGGCAGCGCCCGGCGGCACCTCGAGACCGCCACCGCGCTCACCGAGCGGGGTGCGGCGACGACGGAGGGCCGCCACCGGTGGTTCGTGGCGATGGGGCGGCTCGTCGAGGCCGAGGGCGACCCGGAGGGGGCGGTCGCCCTCCTGGACCGCGCGGAGCAGCTCTACCTGCGGGGCTTCTTCCCCGACGTGCGTCCCATCCCGGCGATGCGGGCCCGCGTGCGGATCGCGCAGGGCCACCTGTCGGACGCCGCCGAGTGGGCACGGGAGCGGGGCGTCCCCGCCTCCGACGAGGTCAGCTACCTCAGCGAGTTCGAGCACCTCACAGTGGCGCGCCTGCTCGTCGCGCGGCATCGGGCGCACCGCGACGCCGAGGCGATCGACCAGGCGGCCCGCCTGCTGGACCGGCTGCGCGACGCCGCCGAGGCGTCCGGGCGCGCCGGAAGCCTCGTCGAGATCCACATGCTGATCGCTCTCGCGCACGACGCGCGGGGGGATCGACCGCGAGCACTGGCCGCGCTCGGCGACGCACTGGCCGAGGCGCCGGAGCCCGACGGCTACGCGCGGCTGTTCCTCGACGAGGGCGCCCCCATGAGGGGCCTGCTGCGCGACGCCGAGCACCACGGCGTCGCCGCCGGGCACGCGCGTCGCCTGCTCCGCCTCGGCGCCTCGTCCGAGCCGCCGGCCACCGCCCCCGGCCCGGGCCGGGCGGTCGAGCTCCTGACCGAGCGGGAGCTGCAGGTCCTGCGGCTGCTCGACAGCGAGCTGAACGGGCCGCAGATCGCCCGCGAGCTGTTCGTCTCCCACAACACGCTGCGCACGCACACCAAGCACATCTTCACCAAGCTTGACGTCACCAACCGCCGGGCGGCAGTCCGCCGGGCCCGCGAACGCGGCTTGATGTAACCGGCCCGGCGCTGGGGATCTCACCCAGTCAGCCACATCGTTGGATGACGCCTAGTCACTCCACCGGTCCCTACGTTCGAGTCATCCCGCGGCGC
>JBBQEF010000111.1:0-15748 GCA_038320445.1 Mycobacteriales bacterium | reverse complement strand
AGCGAACCCATCCCGTTCCGGGCCGGGCATTACGTCCGCGTCGAGACCCCCCAACGGCCTCGGCTCGGGCGGTAACTCTCGCCCGCCAACGCCCCGCGCAACGACGGGTTTATCGAGTTCCACGTCCGCGCCGTCCACAGCGGGTGGGTCAGCCGCGCGCTGGTGGCCCACTCCCGGGTCGGCGACACCTGGCGGATCGGGCCCCCGATGGGCCGCATGCACATCGACCCGGACACCCAGCGCGAGGTGCTGATGGTCGCGGGCGGCACCGGCATGGCACCGATCAAGGCACTGCTCGAGGACCTCACCCGCCGGCAGAACCCACCGCGCACGCAGGTGTTCGTCGGCGGCCGCACGTGGGAGGACCTCTACGATTTCGCCGCTCTGCGCAAGCTGTCCTACAGCAATGCGTGGCTCGACATCATCCCGGTGGTGGAGCGGGACGAGGCGGAGTCCGGTGCCGAGCGCGGCACGCTGGCCGATGTCGTCACCCGGTACGGGGCGTGGGCAGACCACGACGTCATGGTCTGCGGCTCGCCGTCGATGATCCGCGCCACCGTCTCGCGCATGCTGGTCGCCGGCACGCCGCTCGACCGCATCCGCTACGACCCGTTCACGATGGACTAGGCCGAGCCGTCACGTCTCCCGCGGCTTCGGACGCCAGACCACCAGCGCCGCACGCCGGTCCACCGGCACCAGGTCACGCCGGTAGGACGCGTGCACCGACGCCGCGGCCTGCTCGGCGCTCGCCCGGGCCGTGAGCAGCTCCTGCGCCACGTCCTCCAGGCGCGCCCGCAGCTCGTCCACGAGCTGTTCGAGCTCGATGATCCGTTTGATGCCGGCGAGGTTGACGCCCTCCTCCTGCGACAGGCGCTGCACCTCACGGAGCAGGGCGATGTCGCGTGCCGAGTACCGTCGGCCACCGCCGGCCGACCGGCCGGGGCTGACGAGCCCCAGCCGGTCGTAGCTGCGCAGCGTCTGCGCGTGCAGGCCGGCCAGCTCCGCCGCCACCGAGATGACGAAGATCGGGCTCTCCGACGTGGCCCCCGGCGGCAGCAGGGGACCCCCGGTGGTCATCGGTTGCTCCCGAACAGCTCGGCCCGCGGGTCGTGGCTCTTGGTGGCCTCGGCGTACGCCTGCATGGCATCGGTCGCGGCGGCGTCGAGCTTGGCCGGCACCGCGACCTCGACCGTGACGAGCAGGTCACCGGTCTTCGCCTTCCGCGGCACGCCGCGGCCGCGCACCCGGAACGTGCGCCCGCTCGACGTACCGGCCGGGATCTTCAGCGTGACGGTCGCGTCGAGCGTGGGCACCGTCAGGGTGGTGCCCAGCGCCAGCTCGGGGAACGTGACCGGCACCGTGAGCGTCAGGTCGTCGGCGTTGCGCTCCGATCGTCCGAACAGCCGGTGCGGGGTGACGTGCACGATCACGTACAGGTCGCCTGCGGGCGCCCCGCCGCGACCCGGCTCGCCCTGCCCCTTGAGCCGTACCTTGTTGCCGTCCGCCACCCCGGCCGGGACGCGGACGGTGAGCGAGCGGATCCGCGTGCTGACCCCGTCGCCGCCGCACTCCGGGCACGGGTCGTCGATGATCCGGCCCGTGCCGCGGCAGTCGCGGCACGGCTCCGAGAACGCGAACGCGCCCTGGCTGCGGCTGACCAACCCGACGCCGTCACACGTCGGGCACTGCCGCGGCACGCTGCCCGGCTTGGCCCCGGTGCCACCGCAGCGTTCGCAGCGGCTCGGCGAGGAGAGCCGGATCGGCACCTCGGCACCACGCACGGCGTCGACGAAATCGATCGTGAGCTCGCTCTCGACGTCGGCGCCGCGCTGCGACCGCGCAGATGTGGCACCGCCGGCCCGGCCGGCACCACCGAACAGGCCGCCGAGCAGGTCGTTGATCCCACCGCCACCGGCGCCCGCACCTGCGCCCGGGCCACCGCGACCGAAGATGTCGTTGAGGTCGAACCCCTGCCCGCCGGCGCCGGAGCCGAAGCCGCCGGGGAACCCCCCGCCGCCACCGAAGCCCCCGCCGCCACCTGCGAACAGCGCCCGGGTCTCGTCGTACTCCTTGCGCTTCTTGTCGTCGGAGAGCACGCCGTAGGCCTCGGACACCGTCTTGAACCGGGCCTCGGCCTTCGGGTCGCCCGGGTTGGCGTCCGGGTGCAGCTCGCGGGCGAGCTTGCGGTACGCCTTCTTGATCTCGTCCGCGGTGGCGCCGGAGGCGACGCCCAGCTCACGGTAGAAGTCCTTCTCGATCCAGTCGCGCTGGGTCATCCCGCCTCCTTCCTGGTCAGGAACCCTCGGCGGGGTCCGGTTGACCGGCCGTGCCGTCGTCGGCCCGCTCGGTGACCGTGACCATCGCCGGCCGCAGGACGCGGTCGGCCATGCGGTAGCCCCGTCGCAGCACCGCCGACAGCACCGCGACCGTCGGGCCCCGGGCGTCGGTGGTGTCGTGCTGGACGGCCTCGTGCAGCGAGGGGTCGAAGGGCTCGCCGTCGCGCCCGAACGACTCCAGGCCGAGCTTCTGCACCACGGCGGTGATCTTGTCGGCGACGGCCTTGAACGGTCCGTTCAGGTCGCCGTGGGTCTCGGCGCGGTCGAGGTCGTCGAGCACGGTGAGCAGCTCGGTGACGAACTGCACCCGCGCCCCCACCAGCACCGACTCGCGGTCGCGGTCGACACGGCGCCGGTAGTTGGCGTACTCCGCGCTGACGCGCTGCAGGTCGGCGGTGCGCTCGGCCACCTCGGCGGCGAGCTCGTCGACCCGGGGGTCGACGGCGCTCGCCTCCTCGGCCGCGGGGCCGGCCGGCTGGCCGCCGGCCGCCCCGCGCACCTCACCGGTCACCGGGTCGACCCGGCGCCGGTCCCGGACCACGACCCGCTCGCCATCGCCGTTCTCGGCGCTGCGGTCCTGGTCGGTCACTTCCGGTCCTTCTCCTCGTCGACGATCTCGGCGTCCACGACGTCGTCGGCACCGGCGTCGGCCTGCTGGCCGCCTGCCGCACCGGCGTCACCCGTGGGGGCACCGTCGGCTCCGGGCTGCTGGTACATCGCGGTACCCATCTTCTGGGACTCGGTGGCCAGCTTCTCCATCGACGCCTTGATGGCGTCGGTGTCGGTGCCCTTGAGCGCCTCCTGCGCCTCGGTCAGCGCGGAGCTCACGCCGTCCTTGACCTCGGCGGGGAGCTTCTCGTCGTTCTCCTTGAGGAACTTCTCCGTCTGGTAGGTGAGCGACTCGGCCTGGTTGCGGACCTCGGCGTCCTCGCGACGCTTCTTGTCGTCGTCGGCGTGCGCCTCGGCCTCCTTCATCATCCGGTCGATCTCGTCCTTGCCCAGTGCGGACCCACCGGTGATCGTCATGGCCTGGCTCTTGCCGGTGCCCATGTCCTTGGCGGACACGTTCACGATGCCGTTGGCGTCGATGTCGAACGAGACCTCGATCTGCGGCACGCCACGCGGGGCGGGCGGCAGGCCCGTCAGCTCGAACATGCCGAGCTTCTTGTTGTAGGCCGCGATCTCGCGCTCGCCCTGGAACACCTGGATCTGCACGGACGGCTGGTTGTCGTCGGCCGTCGTGAAGATCTCCGACCGCTTGGTGGGGATCGTGGTGTTGCGCTCGATGAGCTTGGTCATCACGCCACCCTTGGTCTCGATGCCCAGCGACAGCGGGGTGACGTCGAGCAGCAGCACGTCCTTGACGTCGCCCTTGAGCACACCGGCCTGCAGGGCCGCGCCGAGCGCGACGACCTCGTCCGGGTTGACGCCCTTGTTGGGCTCCTTGCCGCCGGTGAGCTCCTTGACCAGTGCGGTGACGGCCGGCATGCGGGTGGAACCGCCGACGAGCACCACGTGGTCGATCTGGCCGACCGAGATGCCGGCGTCCTTCACGACCTGGTTGAACGGGTTGCGGGTGCGGTCCAGCAGATCAGAGGTGATCTTCTGGAACTCGGCACGCGACAGCGTCTCGTCGAGGAACAGCGGGTTCTTGTCCGCGTCGACGGTGATGTAGGGCAGGTTGATCGTGGCCGTGTTCTGGCTGGACAGCTCGATCTTCGCCTTCTCCGCGGCCTCACGCAGGCGCTGCATGGCCATCTTGTCGCGGGTCAGGTCGATGCCCTGGGACGACTTGAACTTGTCGACGAGCCACGAGATGACGCGCTCGTCCCAGTCGTCGCCACCGAGGTGGTTGTCGCCGTTGGTGGCCTTGACCTCCACGACGCCCTCGCCGATCTCCAGCAGCGACACGTCGAACGTGCCACCGCCGAGGTCGAACACGAGGATGGTCTGCTCCTTCTCGCCCTTGTCGAGGCCGTACGCGAGCGCGGCCGCGGTGGGCTCGTTGACGATGCGCAGCACGTTGAGGCCCGCGATCTGGCCGGCCTCCTTGGTGGCCTGCCGCTGGGCGTCCTCGAAGTACGCGGGCACGGTGATCACCGCATCGGAGATCTCCTCGCCGAGGTAGGCCTCCGCGTCGCGCTTGAGCTTCTGCAGCACGCGGGCGCTGATCTCCTGGGCGGAGTACTTCTTGCCGTCGACGTCGTCGGTGGTCCAGTTCGTGCCGACGTGGCGCTTGACCGACCGGATGGTGCGGTCCACGTTGGTGACGGCCTGGTTCTTGGCCGACTGCCCGACGAGCACCTCGCCGTTGCGCGCGAAGGCCACGACCGACGGAGTGGTGCGAGCACCCTCCGAGTTGGCGATGACCGTCGGCTCGCCGCCCTCGAGGACGGCGACGACGGAGTTGGTGGTTCCGAGGTCGATACCGACCGCACGAGCCATGGTGTTGCCTCCGAATAGCTTGAGTTGACTTCGCTCAAGTCTGCCACGGGGTTCCCACCCAGGCTTGAGTGGGTCCCGCTCAACTTGCTGTCCGTGCCAACGCCCCGCTCCGCCGCCGTGTTCCCGATCCCGCGGGGTTACAGGCGTTTGGCCGGCCTCGGCTCGACGCGGCCGGCCGAGGCCGGGGGCAGGGGGTCGTCCACCGGGGCGAGCACCCGGTGCTGCTCCGGGGCCGCCACCAGGCGCTCCGCGGCGTCGCGGTACTCCAGCGCGCCGTCCGGGCCGAGGTCCGCGTGGTAGCCGGCGGCCGCGAGCTGCTCCTCGTCGAGGTCCACCAGGTACTCCCAGCGGCTCGGGATGACGGCGTAGTCCGGCCAGGACAGGTGCGCGTAGGCGTCGTGCATGTCGGCGAGCAGGCCGACGAACACCTGCTGCCAACGCAGGGGCATCGACTGCGCCAGCGACCGGGGGATCACGAGGTGGTCCGCGGTGGCGCCCGGGGCGGAGCGGTCGGCGTAGTCCCGCACCGGCGTCGTGGACGCCGGCCCGGACTGTTCGGACGGCATTGCTACTCCTGCGTCTCAGGCACGGTTGTTGGGCGTGGTCCCGGGGCGCGTGGCCAGCGGCACCAGCTCCCTATAGTTCCACGACACGGGCTGCACCCGGACCGGCTGGCCACTGTAGGGCGCCTCGACCATCCGGTCGTTGCCCATGTAGAGCATCACGTGGTGGATCGTCGCCGGATCTGACGGGTCGGTGGCGTAGAACAGCAGGTCACCGGCCTGAGCCTGGCGCACGGGCAGGTGCCCGCCCGCCTGGTACTGCAGCCACGACACCCGCGGCAGGGTGACCCCGCCCGCCTGGAACGCGCGCAGCATCAGCCCCGAGCAGTCGTAGGAGTTCGGGCCCGTCGCCCCCCACACGTAGGGCTTGCCGACCTCGTGCATCGCGAACGCGATCGCGGACGCCGCCACGCCCTGCGCGAGCTGAGCCGTGCCGCAGGCCGCGGTCGGGATGGCGGCCACCCCCGCCAGCTGGCCCACCAGCTGCGCGGCCAGGCCCTCCCACTTGGCGTAGGCGTCGGGGAAGGCGGAACGCTGCACGGTCTGGGCCGCCACCGTGACCGGCAGCACCTCCCACCCGGGGATCGCCAGCAGCCGCTTCAGGAAGATCGTCGTGCTGTAGACGGGGTCTCTGACCTGCGCCGGAGATCCCCAGCCCTGGGAGGGGCGCTGCTGGAACAGCCCGAGGGAATCACGGTCGCCGTAGTCGAGGTTGCGCAGCGTCGACTCCTGCATGGCCGTGGCGAGCGCGACGAGCGACGCCCGCGGGGGCGCTCCCGTGCTCGTGACCACCCCGATGATGGTGGCCGCGTTGGTGCGCTGCTCCGCGGTGAGCTCGCCGATCCGCACCCCCGCCTCGGACCCGGCCGGGCCCGGCGTCCCACTGGCGTCGCAGGCCCCGAACGTGGCCTGGCCACCGCTGGTGCCCCCGCTCGCGCTGAACGCCACGAACGCCACCGCCAGGAACAGCACGAGCCCCATCCCGATGGCGACGAACGGCAACAGGAGACGGAGGGGGCGGAACATCCTCAGGCCCGGTCGTAGCCGGAGACCTTCCAGCCCCCGGGGTCGGTGTCGACGACCGTCACGACCACCGTGAGCGCGTCCGTGGGCACGTCCACCAGCACTGACCGGGGCGCGACCTGCACGGCCTTCGGTGCACCGGTGACCGCGGTGGCCGGGATGTTGGCCGGGTCGACGCCGCCGAGCACGCCGAGGTACTCGTCGGTGGTGGTGGCGCGCAGGCCGTCGAGCCAGGTCGTGGCCGCGGTGCCGTCGGGGGGACGGACCCAGGCTGCGGTCCACCGCGCAGCCACGTCCAGCGCCGCTGCCGGGGCCTGCGACACCGGCAGCGTCGTCGGCGCGAGCGCGGAGACGGGCGGGAGCACCGTCGGGATCGACGAGGTGCTGGGCAACGCGGTGCCGGACGGCCTGGTCGGGACGGCTCGCGCCGAGGTCGGAGCGGCGGCTCCGACCGGACCGAGCCGGTCGGCGCCCACCGCGGCCGCCCCCACGCCGACGAGGGCCGCCACCGCCACGATCACGGCGACCGTGACGGCGAGCCGCGCGGGCGAGCGCAGCGGCCACTGCCACACCGAGCGGTACGCCGCCGCGCGTCCCCGCGTCGTCCGGATCGGCATCAGCCGCTCCCACCGCGCGGGCCGTAGGCGGGCTGCGCCGGGCGGGGCCGGTAGATGCGGTACACCGGCACGCCGTCGACCAGCTCGGCCTGCACGGGACGGGTCGCGCCCGGGCGCAGCGGCACGGAGTCGTCACGGCGGTAGATCGCGCGGTCGTCGGCCTCGGTGGGTTCACCCCAGGTGGGGCGCCCACCGTCGGCTCCGACACCGCCCGACCCGGCCGGGAGCGCCGGGCGCCGGGCGCCGGAGACGGCGACGGGGACCGGGGCCTCGACCTCGGTGCGCGGGCGGGCGACGCGCGTGGCCGTGGCGGAGACGCGGGCGCCGGGCTCGGACTCCGGACGGGCCCCGCCCGAGTAGTCCGCTCCGGCCGACGCGCCGCGGCGCTCGTCCCACCAGCGGGTCTGACGGTCGTCGACCTCCGCTCCGCCCCGGGCTCGCTGCCACACCCGCGACATCGGGCCGGACCCGGCGCCCGGCACGATCCCGCCGAACTGCTCACGGGTCAGCGACACCATCGACACGAGCCGCCGGAAGGGGCGGGCGACGGCCCACAGCACCACCGTGACGACGCCGGTGACGAGCAGTGCGAGCCACAGGTCGATCCCGGAGCCGGGCCGGAACAGCGAGACGACGAGCAGCGCGTGCAACCCGGCGAGGGCTCCCACCACGAGGGTGTTGACGATCGCCGCGCCGGCCACCCGCAGCAGCGCCGGGAGGATGTCGGGCTTGAGCACGGCGACCACCGCGATGGCCGGTGCGGTCATCACCAGCAGCCGCAGCATCAGCATCGCGACGAGTACCAGCACCTTCGACAGCAGCTGGAACAGCGCGATGCAGACGGCCTCGATCAGGGCCAGGATCCCGGCCCCGACCCGGCTGCCCGACTTGCCCTGGAAGTAGGGGTAGCGGTCGCCGAGCTGGCCGGCGATGGCTGTGAAGTCGGCCTTCTTCTTGTCCGCGAGCTGGGAGGTGTCCTGCTTCTTGTCGACCTCGTCGATCGTGAACGTTTGTGCGCGCAACAGGTCTCTGCCGAACTGCTGCGCCTGCGGCACGTCGGGCGCGCCGAACTCGCCGCGCAGCCAGTTCTGGTAGACCACCTGGTCGACGAGCACGGTCGGCAGGGTGTCGCGGTTGCCCATGCCGATCTGCCCGAGGAACCCGTCCTGCATCTGGGTGACGCCGTCGAGCAGCAAGGGATCGGCGGCCTTCGACCAGTCGACGGGTGCGAGGTAGGCGGCCGATCCGACCACGAGCGCGACGACGGCGAACGCGGCCCGCTGCGTCTGCCGTGCGAGATCGCCACGCAGAGCCAGAACCAGCATGAACACGGCGAGGACGAGCAGCGCCGGGCCGATCCACGTGGTGAAGACGCCGGTGTACATCGCCTTCGTGCCCTCGGAGATGACGTTGTCGAGAGGGTCCAGGAGCTGCCCGCCGTCGGCGATCAGGTAATGCGACCAGTTCACTCCGCCGACGGCGAACTTCGCCACGTTGAGGGTCTGGTTGCCGAGCCACGTGTCGGTGGTGCTGGCGGGGTTGAACGCGGCCCCCGCGCAACCGAGGTCGTAGTTGTACCAGACGAGCCCGGCGTAGCCGACCTCTCGATAGACGCTGCCCTCCTCGCCGCCTGACGCCCGCGGCGGGTCGAGTGACCCCACGAGCCCGGTGCCCGGCCGGTCCGCAGCGGGCGCCTCCTTGCAGTCGAACGGCTGCGCGAACGCGGGTTGCCCGAGCATGACCGAGCCCCCGACGAGCCCGGTGACGACCAGGAGGGCCAGGCGCCTGCGTGGTCGAACCCCACCGGTCCGTGCGCGCCGCCGTCGCCGGGCGACCAGTACGGCCGCGACCAGCACCAGGGCCGCAGGCACCCATCCGGCCCCCGCCGGCAGGCCCCCGCCCGTCACCGAGCGGTCCCTCCGCCCGCCCGGGCCCGGTCGTCCCCGGCCGAGCCCCGGTCGTCGGTCCGCAGGCCGTGGCCGTTGCGCGGAGCCTCGGCGACGTCGTCCCCGTCGAGATCCCCGATGAGGTCGAGTTCCTCGTCGTCGAGCAGCGCAGCCCGGGATCGGAGGCCGTTCGACGGGTCGGTGCGCAGCAACCCGTCCGGATCGTCGAGATCGGCGAAGTCGTCCGCGTCGTCCGCGAGCTCGACGACCCGGCCGGTGTCCACGACCTTCGCCAGCGGCACGCGCGGGGCCGGTTCGTCCGGTGCGCGGACGGCCGCCTGCGCCTGCACCGGTGCGCCCCGTACGGAGATCCGGCTGGCGTCGGGGTTGGTGTCCAGCGCCTGGCGAAGGTGCTCGAGATGCGGCCCCTCCAGGTCGATGCGGATCTTCTCGACCCCGCCGTGGCCGTCGGCGAACACGAACTGGCGAGGTGTGTCGTCCGGTCGGTCGTCGTGGCGCGGGCGGGGGGACAGGGTGCCGAGCATCTGCTCGTAGCCGACGCCGGTGGGCACCTTGAGCAGCCGCAACGCCTCCGACTGGGCCTCGTCGTCGTCGGTGCGCCCCACGAAGACGGCGTTGACCAGCGACGCGAAGCCCGACACCCGCAGCAGGTCGCCCGCGAGCTGCGAGGCGAACAGCGCGCGGACGTTGAACTTGCGGGAGTCACGGGCCAGCCGGTCGATGAGGACCTTGCCGGTGGGAACCTGCGACAGGAAGTGGGTCTCGTCGAGCGCGACGCCCTTGCGCAGGTTCCGGTCCGCGTCGTAGATCGTGCGCTGGGTCAGCCATGACGCCAGGTTGAGCAGCTCGACGGCCAGCGACTCGCCGTCGGTCCACTCCTCGCGCGGGCTCCCCGGACGCGGCAGGGTCATCCCCTGCATGGTCAGCACCGTCAGCCGGTAGTCGCGGTCGGCCTGCCACGGGTCGTCGCGGGTGGTGTCGGGGAACAGCAGCGCGGCCTGCGGGAGCTCGCGGCGCTCCTCCAGGAAGTCGGCGACCACCCCCGCGTGCTCCTCGCCGTCGCGTGCGTGGCGGCGCAGCACGTCGATGACCTGCCCGGGATGCCGGTCGGCGGCGCCACCGACCTCCCGTACCGCGCGCAGCAGCACGATCCGGGTGTGGGGCAGCCGCGAGATGTCGTAGGGCAGCAGTCCGGTGAGCACGTCGAGGACGAGCCGGCGGCGGGTGGCGGCGGCGAGCGAGCGTTCGCGACGCCAGGCGCGCTCGGGATCCTCGTCGTCGAGATAGTGCTCGGGCCGTGGCTCGGCCACGACACGGTACGGGTTGAGGATGCCGGGATCGGCACGCAGCAGGTTGATGTGGCGGGAGAACGGGGCCAGCTCCGGGAGCCGGGTGAGCTCCGCCAGCGGACCCGACGGGTCGAGCACGGTCCAGCGGGCCCCGGCCCTCAGGGTCTTGTAGACGATCAGGCCGGTCAGGAAGGACTTGCCGGAACCGAGCCCGCCGACGACGGCCGTCAGCCCGGACGCCCGCCGCACCTCCTGCGCCAGCCACGGGTCCCACGCGACCGGCCGCCGGGTGGCCGTGCAGGTCTCGCCGATCATGATCCCGCGCCGGTCGCCCACGGACGCCGTGGCCGCCGGCACCGCCGCGGCAACCCAGGTGACGGAGCCGCGGCGCCGATACGCGGTGCTGGCCAGCGGCTCACCGGGGATGAACTCCCGCGCGTAGCGGTACTGCGCCTCGGGGTGCTCGATCTGCACCTTCGGCCGGTAGACGTCGAGCAGCTGCTGCGCGCGGCTGATCGCCTCGGCCTCGTCCTTGCCGGACACCGCGATGCGCCACCAGCCGTACAGCCGGGTGTTGAGCTGGGTGAGACCCGAGGTGAGCTCGTCCTCCACTTCCAGCACCCGGCCGGCCTGGCGGGCCAGCGACATCGGGGGGTCGAGGTCGTGGTCGTGCGTGTAGTGCCGGATCTGGCTGCGCACCTTCCCCATCTGGCGCTGCAGCTCGCCCGCCACCTCCTCGGGCTTGCGGATGTACATCCGCGCCGACCACTCCACGGGGAACGGGAGGCGATCGGAGTGCTGCATCCAGGGGTCGTCGACCTCGGGGATGCGCAGCCCCTCCATCAAGCCGATCGAGAGCACCGCGACGTTGCGGGACACCGTCTGCGACCGGATCCGCCCCACCACCTTGACCGTCGGTGCGTAGGGCTCCTGGTACATGTCGACGCCGTCGCTGAACGCCGCGAGATCCTCGGTCTCCCACCGGGTGACCGCGCCCGGCACCACCGACAGCGTGCGCGGCGCGGGCAGCCCCAGCGCACACGAACGGTGCATGAGCCAGGCGATGTCGTCGGCGGCGGCCGGACGCGCGTCCAGGCCGCTGCCCGCCACGAGCTCGTCGAGGTGGGCGACCTCGGACGTCAGCGCGGCCAGCTCGGCCCGGACCGCGGCCGGCGCCAGCTTGCCGAGCACCGGCGCGGCGGCATCGACCCAGCGATCGACCATGCTGCGGCCGGACACCTCGATGCCGAGGAAGACCTCCTTGTCCGACATCGACAGCCCCATGAGGTGGCGCTGCTCGCCCTCCAGGAACCCGTCCCAGCCGAGCGCGCCCGCCACGTCGGGCATGCGGCCCAGCGCGTTGTTGTCGAACGACTCCGCCCACAGGTGGACCGGGTACGGCCGTGTCGTCACCCGCAGGTGGATCCAGCGGCCCTGCAGCTCACCGAGCTGCGCGGCGATCTGCCGGATCAGCACCTCACGCTGCGAGTCGCTGCGGAAGCTCCAGGCCTGCGCGGCCAGCCGGTACCAGGCCATCACCTGGGTGGCGGTGCGCGTCAGATGACCGTCGATGGAGCGCAGCGCGATGTCGGGCACGTACTTGGGGAGGCCGGACTCCCCGGCGAGCGCGCGGCCGCGCCCGCGGCCGCGGGGCTCCCCCAGGGAGGCGTCACGGCCGGCGTCACGCCGCGGCACGTGGCTGCCCCTTCCGGCGCCTGCGGGAGGTGGGCTCGGCCGGACGCCGAGCGGCGGCCTTCCCCGGCTGGGGCCGCGTGACGGTGTTCATGCGGACATGGCCGGACCGCACCGGACCCCCACCGACGGCGGTACGCGCGCGCGGACCTCTGATCTCGTGCCGGAAGTGGGCCAGCACCTGCCCGAGCGGGCGCTCGTAGTCGATGCGCTTGCCGAGGAAACGCGTGATGAGCACGGTCAGGACGAGCGCCCACGCCACGGAGAAGAACTCGAGCCCGATACCCACGCGCCGCTGCACGAACATCACGAGGATCATCACGAGCAGGCCGACGCCGTAGCTGACGTAGCGGGCCCGCCAGGGGAACGTGGCGCGCGGCGGACCGAGCCAGACGGAGTCGACCCGGTACACCTCGTCGTCGGTACGGACGAGCACGTCGGTCACCCCACGAGAAGGCCGGCGAGGAAACTGCCGATCTTCGGGCCGCTTCCGGACACGGCGATACCCAGTGCCACGAGCCCGATGAGGAGCCCGACGCTACGTCGGGCGACGCCGGCGTTGTCGCCCCGGCCACCGATCCACAGCAGGATCACCGCGATACCGAGCAGGATCAGGGGCACCACGTTGTCCTGGATCCAGCCCTGCAGGCCGTTGGTGCTCAAGCCCTGGGCGTAGGTGGCGAGCACCTCGGGTCCCGTCACGACGGCCTCCTCATGCTCACTGCGCTTCTACCCGACCGATCTTCATCCGTTCGGCGTGCTTCTGTGCCGGTAGTTGTCACTGAACGCACACGGTCGACCGCGAGTCGACACAGTCCGCAATCGCAGAGTAACTGGCATCGGAGCGCTGTGTCGCATGGACGGTCACTATCGTCCATCGCCGGGAGCCGTACGGGGGAAGTTGGCGCGGCAAGCGGACCGGCGCCGCATCGCGCCCAGCGGTTACCCACGGGTAAGTTGTGTCTGATCTGCCGTAACACATCCGACGGTGGACGTGCTCCGCGGTCTACTGTGCTGCGCAGCGGACCGTGGCCACCACCCGCGGCCGGCGCTGGGAGGAAACGCGTGATTCTGAGACTGATCGTCGGCCTGATGGTCACCGTGATCGCCCTGGCCGTCGCAGGCCGCCGAGGCTGGTGGCTCTACCGCCTCATCAGTTCCGGCCAGGCGACGTCCAACGGCGATCGCGACGAGAACATCCCCGAGCGGCTGCGCACCCAGCTCCGCGAGGTGATCGGGCAGCGCAAGCTGCTCAAGTGGTCGGTGCCCGGTGTCGCGCACGCGTTGACGTTCTGGGGCTTCCTGATCCTGGGCTTCACCATCGTCGAGACGTGGGGCTCGCTGTTCGTCGCCGACTACGCGTTCCCGTGGTTCGGTCACGCGCGCTGGCTGGGATTCCTGGAGGACTTCTTCTCCGTCGCGATCCTGGCGTCGCTCGCCGTGTTCGCGGTGATGCGCGTCCAGCAGGCCCCCGAGCGCCGCCACCGGGACTCGCGCTTCTACGGCTCGCACACCCGCGCCGCCTGGGTCGTCCTCGGGATGATCTCCGCGGTGCTGATCACGCTGCTCGTCTACCGCGGCGCGCAGGTCAACACCGGCGTGTTCCCGTACGGCCGGTCCCGCTGGCCGTTCGCGTCACATCTCGTCTCACTGGCTCTCAACCCGCTCGGGCTGCAGGCCAACGAGGTCATCGAGACCACGTTCATCCTGCTCAACATCGCGGTGATCTGCGGCTTCCTGGTGATCGTGGCCTACAGCAAGCACCTGCACATCGCGCTCGCCCCGGTCAACGTGGCCGCCAAGCGGTTGCCGAAGGCGCTGGGCCCGCTGCTTCCGATGGAGTCGTACGGCAAGCTGATCGACTTCGAGGACCCGGGCGACGACGACGTCTTCGGCCGCGGCAAGGTCGAGGACTTCACATGGAAGGGCATGCTCGACTTCGCGACCTGCACCGAGTGCGGTCGCTGCCAGAGCCAGTGCCCGGCCTGGAACACCGGCAAGCCGCTGTCGCCGAAGCTCGTGATCATGGACCTGCGCGACCACCTGTTCGCGAAGGCGCCCTACATCATCGGCGGCAGGGACATGCCGGAGGAGGGCGCGATCGACTTCTCCGCGGGCCTGACGGCGCACCCCGGTCACGGCGTTCCCGAGTCCGGGTTCGAGCGCGTCCGCGGGTCGGGTCCCGAGCAGGCCGGCCGGCCGTTGGTGGGCACCCTGGAGATGGGCGGCGTCATCGACCCCGACGTGCTGTGGTCGTGCACCACCTGCGGGGCGTGCGTGGAGCAGTGCCCGGTCGACATCGAGCACGTCGACCACATCGTCGACATGCGCCGTCATCAGGTGCTCATCGAGTCGGAGTTCCCGTCCGAGCTCGGCGTGCTGTTCAAGAACCTGGAGAACAAGGGCAACCCCTGGGGACAGAACTCCAAGGACCGGCTGGACTGGACCAGGAAGCTCGGCTTCGAGGTCAGCGTGTTCGACGGGGAGCTGGCGCCCGAGACCGAGTACCTGTTCTGGATCGGCTGCGCCGGCGCCTTCGACGACGGCGCGAAGAAGACTGTGCAGGCGACCGCGGAGCTGCTGCACCGCGCCGGCGTCGAGTACGTCGTGCTCGGCCCGGAGGAGAACTGCACCGGCGACCCCGCCCGGCGCTCGGGCAACGAGTTCCTGTTCCAGATGCTCGCCCAGCAGAACGTCGAGATGCTGAACTCGGTGTTCGAGGGCCGCGAGCCGGGCACCCGCAAGATCGTCACGACGTGCCCGCACTGCCTCAACACCCTGGGGCGCGAGTACCCGCAGCTGGACGGGCACTACGAGGTCGTGCACCACACCCAGCTGCTCAACAAGCTGGTACGCGAGGGCAAGCTGGTGCCGGTGGCCGCCCCTGACGCCGGGGCCCCGGTCACCTACCACGACCCCTGCTACCTGGGCCGGCACAACGAGGTCTACGAGGACCCCCGCGAGCTCGTCGGCGCAGTGGCGACACTGACCGAGATGCCGCGCCACGGCGACCGCTCGATGTGCTGCGGCGCGGGTGGTGCGCGGATGTGGATGGAGGAGCGGATCGGGCAGCGGGTGAACGTCAACCGCACCGAGGAGGCCATCGCCACACTCGAAGGCGCCGGGTCGGGCGGCACCATCGCGGTCGGCTGCCCGTTCTGCAAGACGATGATCACCGACGGGCTCACCCAGAAGCAGGGCGAAGGCGCCGGTGAGAACATCGACATCCAGGACGTGTCACAGATGCTGCTGGCCGCGGTCAAACGCGGCGACCCGCACACGAACGGCTCCAGTTCAGGCGGCTCGGCTTCCACCCTCGCTGCCCAGCCCGACCAGGAGGACGCGACCAGCTGATCTCAGCGCCGGGTGGGGGTCGAGCCGGGACCTGGCTCGACCCCCACCTTCGGCAGAGCACACGAAGCAAAGCCCGAAGCGACGAACCGCTTCACCGACGGGTCCTTCTGGGTAATGAGAACCACGCCGATATCACGCCCGGCTGCAGTCGCCCATGGCGTGGAGCAACCGTCGACCTGCCAGCCACCTGCCACCACCGCGGGCTGCGGCAAGGCGCGCTCGTTCACCGTGGTGCCGGACGGGATCCGCTGGTGCAGGACACCGACGGCGGATGCGCAGTCCGGGGATCCGGTGGCCGCCAGCACGGCGTCCTCCGCAGGTTGGGTGAGCAGGCGGCACATCGGATCGACGTCGTCGAGAGTGATGGCCTGAAGCAGGGCAGGCAACACACGAGCCGGCTGACCTTCACCGAGGGCGTTTCGCAAGGGGTCGCCCATGTGCGATTCGATCTCCCGCTGCTGCTCGGCGGTACGATAGGTCGTCAGTCCGAAGCCCACACCCGAGATCACGCACAGCACCGCG
>JBBQEF010000110.1:0-15909 GCA_038320445.1 Mycobacteriales bacterium | reverse complement strand
GTCGCCTGGCGGGTCCGTCGTCACCGCGTAAGTTGTTGCTCATGCAGACCTGGGCCCCCGTCGACGTCCCCCGGATCGCGGGCGAGGGCCCACCGCTGCGGCTGCACGACACCTCCACCGGTCGCGTCCGGCCCACCGCCCCCGGCCCGACGGCGCGGATGTACGTGTGCGGCATCACCCCCTACGACGCCACGCACCTCGGCCATGCGGCCACCTACCTGGCGTTCGACATCGTCAACCGCATCTGGCGGGACCTCGGCCACGACGTGCACTACGTGCAGAACGTCACCGACATCGACGACCCGCTGCTGGAGCGTGCCGCCCGCGACCAGGACGACTGGGTCGTGCTCGGCATGCGCGAGACCGCCCTGTTCCGCGAGGACATGGAGGCGCTGCGGGTGATCCCGCCGCAGCACTACATCGGTGCGGTCGAGGCGATGGGCGAGATCTCCGAGCTCGTGGGGAAGCTGCTGGCGCAGGGCGCGGCGTACCGCGTCGAGGACGACGAGTACCCGGACGTGTACTTCGACTCGTCGGTCACCGGGCATTTCGGCTACGAGTCGAACTACGACGAGGAGACGATGCTGCGCCTGTCCGCCGAGCGCGGCGGCGATCCCGGGCGGCCGGGGAAGCGGCACGCGCTCGACCCTCTGCTGTGGCGGACGGCCCGTGAGGGTGAGCCCAGCTGGGAGTCGGATCTCGGGGCGGGCCGCCCTGGCTGGCACGTCGAGTGCGCGGCCATCGCACTCAACCGCCTCGGCACCCAGATCGACCTCAACGGTGGCGGCTCCGACCTGATCTTCCCGCACCACGAGTGCGGCGCCGCGCACGCCGAGGCGTTCACGGGCGTGCACCCGTTCGCGAAGCACTACACCCACACCGGCATGATCGGGCTCGACGGCGAGAAGATGTCGAAGTCCCGCGGCAACCTCGTGTTCGTCTCGAAGCTGCGCTCCCAGCAGGTCGACCCGAACGCCATCCGGGTCGCGCTGCTCTCGGGCCACTACCGCACCGACCGGGCGTGGACCGGTGACCTGCTGGCCCAGGCGCAGGATCGGCTCGCCCGCTGGCGCGAGGCCGTTGCCCTCGACGCTGCACCGAACGCTGACGACCTGGTGCTGCGCCTGCGCACGCACCTCGCTGACGACCTCGACACCCCGGGCGCCATGGCGGCCGTCGACGGCTGGGTGGCCCGGGCACTGGAACGCCGGGGCACCGACCGGGCCGCTCCTGCGCTGGTGCGCGATGCCCTGGACGCGCTGCTCGGCGTGGCGCTGTAGCCGTGGCCCGCAACGTGCTCGGCGGCGAGCTGCAGAGCTGCAGCACCGACCCGATGACCGGCTTCACCCGCACCGGCTGCTGCGAGACCGACGCCCAGGACGCCGGCGTGCACACCGTGTGCGCGCGGGTGACAGCCGAGTTCCTCACGTTCAGCGCCGCAGCCGGCAACGACCTGTCGACCCCCCGGCCGGAGTACGGCTTCGCCGGGCTGCAGCCCGGCGACCAGTGGTGCCTCTGCGCCGATCGCTGGGCCGAGGCGCTCGCCGCGAACGCCGCGCCGCCGGTGGTGCTGGAGGCCACCCACGCCCGCACGCTGGAGTGGGTCGACCTCGCCGACCTGCGCCGCCATGCCGTCGAGCCCCGATGATCACCGTCGAGCTGGCCCGGCGACTGCGGGAGGCCGGGATGGCGTGGACCCCGGCTGCGGGTGACCGGTTCGTGATCGCCGATCGGGACATGGACGCCGAGGTGTTCGTGGTCAGCGAGCTGACGATCGAGGTCCAGGACGCCCCGGGCGGGCGGATGTTCAAGTTCAACGGCACCACCGAGTGGGCGCTCGACAGCGTCGAGCAGGACCGGGTGGTGTGGCTGCCCTACGAGGGCCAGCTCCGGGCGGCCATCGGGGAGCGGTTCCGGCGGCTGGAGCCGGTGGGGGACGGCTGGGCCGTGGAGATCGACCACGCGGACGGGCGGCACGTCGACGTCGACGCCGAGCGCGCCTACGCCCGTGCGATGCTCGTCCTGCTCGGGGCCTGATCCCCTCAGCCGTCGGCACGTCCAGCAGCGTGTCGCTGATCGCCCGGAGGGACTCGTCGAGCGCGTCGTCGAAGCGCACGACCGACACCGACCCGCCCACCGTGCTCAGCTGCCCACGCCCCCGCTGCCTCGCCGGCGCAGGTAGCGCTCGAAGTCCGCGGCGATGGCGTCGCCGTCGGCCTCCTCCAGTGGTGCGTCGGCGTCGTCGGCCTCGGCCTGCTCCTCGAGCTGGCGCACATAGTCACGCACCTCGTCGTCGGCCTCGGCCATCTCCGAGACGGTGCGTTCCCATTCCTCGGCGCGCTCGGGCAGCCCGCCGAGCGGCACCTCGACGTCGAGCACCTCCTCGATGCGGTGCAGCAGCGCCACCGCGGCCTTCGGCACCGGCGCCTGGGAGACGTAGTGCGGCACCGACGCCCAGAACGACACGGCCGGGATCCCGGCCTCGATGCACGCGTTCTGGAAGACCCCGACGATGCCCGTGGGCCCCTGATAGGTGGAGGGTTCGACGTCCAGCTCGCTGGCCGACGCCTTGTCGTAGGACGTGCCGCTGACCGGCGTGGGCCGCGTGTGCGGCGTATCGGTGAGCAGCGCGCCGAGGGTGATGACCTTCGTCACGCCGAGCGCCTCGACGTAGCCGAGCAGCTCCCGGCAGAACGTGCGCCAGCGCAGGTTCGGCTCGATGCCGTTGACGAGCACGACGTGGCGGTCGGTTCCGGGCAGCGTGGCCACCGACAACCGCGTGGTCTGCCACTCGATCTTGCGCGTCACGCCGTCGGCCTGGCGGACATGTGGGCGGGTGACCTGGAAGTCGTAGTACTCCTCGGGATCGATCGAGAGCAGCGGCTCCGCGTCCCACATCAGCTCCAGATGCTCCAACGCCGTGCTCGCGGCCTCGCCCGCGTCGTTCCAGCCCTCGAACGCGGCGATCAGCACCGGGTCGACGAGGCGGGGGAGTTCGGTCTCCGCTCCGGGATCGGGGTCGCGATCGGTCATCGGGCCAGCCTACGGGCGCCGGACGCGTGGCAACGGCCACCTCCCCCACGGCGACTACTCTGGGGACGCCACAGCGAGGCCACCCGAGAGGAACACCGTGCAGCCGCACACGTTCGACACCACGTTCATGAGCACACTGGCCGACCGGGTGGTGATCGCCGACGGAGCCATGGGGACGATGCTCCAGGCCGCCGACCTGGTCCTCGACGATTTCGCGGGCCTCGAGGGCTGCAACGAGATCCTCAACGACACGCGCCCCGACGTCGTGCGCAGCATCCACCGCGCCTACTTCGAAGCGGGCGCGGACGCCGTCGAGACCAACACGTTCGGGGCCAACCTGCCCAACCTCGCCGACTACGACATCCCGGAGCGGATCCACGAGCTCTCGCTGAAGGCCACCGTGCTGGCCCGCGAGGTGGCCGACGAGATCGCGACGCCCGACCGGCCCCGCTACGTGCTCGGCTCGGTCGGACCAGGCACCAAGCTGCCGACCCTGGGTCACGCCACGTTCGCCAGCCTGCGCGACGCCTACTCCGAGTGCGGGCGCGGCATGCTCGCCGGCGGCGCCGACGCGATCGTCGTCGAGACCTGTCAGGACCTGCTGCAGGTCAAGGCTGCGGTCCTCGGCATGAAGCGCGCCATGGCCGCCGAGGGCCGCTACATCCCGATCGTCGCCCAGGTCGCGATGGAGACCACCGGAACGATGCTGCTCGGCTCGGAGATCGGCGCCGCGCTCACCGCCCTGGAGCCGCTGGGCATCGACATGATCGGCCTCAACTGCTCCACCGGCCCCGCCGAGATGAGCGAGCACCTGCGCACGCTCGCCAAGCACTCCCGCATCCCTCTGTCGGTGATGCCCAACGCCGGCCTACCCGTGCTGGGCCCCCACGGCGCCGAGTACCCGCTCGACCCGGACGGCCTCGCCGAGGCACTGGCCGTGTTCGTCCGCGACTACGGGCTGCGGCTCGTGGGCGGCTGCTGCGGCACGACGCCCGAGCACGTCACCGCGTTCGCCGAGGCCGTGCGCGCCGTCACGGTGCCGGTCCGCCACTCGCGCCCGGAGCCGGGCCTCAGCTCGCTCTACGCCTCGGTGCCGTTCCGGCAGGACACCTCCGTGCTGATGATCGGCGAGCGCACCAACGCCAACGGCTCCAAGAAGTTCCGCGACGCCATGCTCGCCGAGGACTGGGAGGCCTGCGTCGGCATCGCCCGCGACCAGACCCGCGAGGGCGCGCATCTCATCGACCTCTGCATCGACTACGTCGGCCGCGACGGCGTCGCCGACATGGCGGAGCTGGCCGGGCGGCTGGCCACGGCCTCCACGCTGCCGGTGATGCTCGACTCCACCGAGCCCGAGGTGCTGCGCGCCGGTCTGGAGCGCCTCGGCGGCCGCTCCATCATCAACTCGGTCAACTACGAGGACGGCGACGGGCCCGACTCGCGGTTCCAGCGCGCGATGGAGCTGGTCCGCGAGCACGGCACCGCGGTCGTCGCCCTGTGCATCGACGAGGAGGGCCAGGCCCGCACGGCGGAGTGGAAGGTCCGGGTGGCCGACCGGCTGATCCGCGACCTCACCACCAACCACGGCATGCACGTGGAGGACATCGCCGTCGACACCCTCACCTTCCCGATCACCACCGGGCAGGAGGAGGTGCGCCGCGACGGGTTGGAGACCATCGAGGCGATCCGCGAGCTCAAGCGCCGCTTCCCCGACGTGCAGACCACGCTGGGCGTCTCCAACATCTCCTTCGGCCTCAATGCGGCAGCGCGACAGGTGCTGAACTCGGTGTTCCTGCACGAGTGCGTGAACGCCGGCCTCGATACGGCGATCGTGTCGGCGGCGAAGATCCTGCCGATGGCCAAGATCGACGACGAGCAGCGGTCGGTCGCACTCGACCTCGTCTACGACCGGCGCCGGCCCGACTACGACCCGCTCAACCGGTTCATGGAGCTGTTCGAGGGCGTGTCGGCGAGCTCGGCCCGCGCCACCCGGGCCGAGGAGCTGGCCGGCCTGCCGCTGTTCGAGCGGCTGGAGCGGCGCATCGTCGACGGCGAGCGCGAGGGGCTGGAGGCCGACCTCGGCGAGGCGCTGCAGGACCGGCCCGCCCTGGAGATCATCAACGACACGCTGCTCTCGGGCATGAAGACCGTCGGCGAGCTGTTCGGCTCCGGGCAGATGCAGCTGCCGTTCGTGCTGGCCAGCGCCGAGGTGATGAAGACGGCCGTGGCGTTCCTCGAACCGCACATGGAGCGCTCCGAGGACGACCAGGGCAAGGGCACGATCGTGCTGGCGACCGTCAAGGGCGACGTGCACGACATCGGCAAGAACCTCGTGGACATCATCCTGACCAACAACGGCTACACCGTGGTCAACCTGGGCATCAAGCAGCCGATCTCGACGATCCTGGCCGCGGCCGAGGAGCACCGCGCCGACGCCGTCGGGATGTCGGGACTGCTGGTCAAGTCCACGGTGGTGATGAAGGAGAACCTCCAGGAGATGAACTCCCGCGCCACGAGGCTCCCGGTGCTGCTCGGCGGGGCCGCGCTCACCCGCTCGTACGTGGAGAACGACCTCTCCGAGGTCTACGAGGGGCGCGTCTCCTACGCGCGCGACGCCTTCGAGGGCCTGCGCGTGATGGACGCCACGATGGCCCGCCGCCGCGGTGAGGTCCCCGAGACCACCCCGGAGGAGGAGGCGGCGAAGGCCGAGCGCAAGGCCCGGCACGAGAAGTCGCAGCGGGTCGCGGCCAAGCGCCGCGCCGCGGAGGCCGAGGTGGCGGGCCCGATGCCGGAGCGCTCCGATGTGACGGTCGACAACCCGCTGCCCACACCGCCGTTCTGGGGCACCCGGGTGGTCAAGGGCATCGCGCTGGCCGAGTACTCCGGCATGATCGACGAGCGCGCGCTGTTCCTGGGCCAGTGGGGCCTGCGCGGCGCCAAGCAGGGGCCGAGCTACGAGGAGCTGGTGGAGACCGAGGGCCGGCCACGGCTGCGGTACTGGCTGGACCGGATGTCCACCGAGGGCGTGCTCGCCGGGGCGTCGCTGGTGTACGGCTACTTCCCGGCCGTCTCGGAGGGCGACGAGCTCGTGGTGCTGACCGAACCGCGCCCGGACGCACCCGAGCGCTTCCGCCTGGCGTTCCCGCGCCAGCGCCGCGACCGCCACCTGTGCCTGGCCGACTTCTGGCGGCCGCGGTCGCTCGCGGTCGAGCGCGGCGAGGTCGACGTCCTGCCGCTGCACCTGGTGACGATGGGTCAGCCCATCGCCGACTACGCGAACGAGCTGTTCGCGAAGGACGCCTACCGCGACTACCTGGAGGTGCACGGCCTGGGCGTCCAGCTCACCGAGGCGCTGGCCGAGTACTGGCACCGCCGGGTCCGGGAGGAGCTGACGTTCGCGTCCGGCGCCGCCGTCGCCGCGGAGGACCCCGCGAGCATCGAGGAGTTCTTCAAGCTCGGCTTCCGCGGCGCACGCTACTCGCTGGGCTACGGCGCGTGCCCGAACCTGGAGGACCGCACGAAGATCGTCGAGCTGCTGGAGCCCGGCCGCATCGGCGTGGAGCTCTCAGAGGAGCTGCAGCTGCATCCCGAGCAGTCCACCGACGCGATGGTGGCGCACCATCCGGAGGCGAAGTATTTCAATGCGGGCTGAGGACCGCTTGTCGGGTCCGAGAATTAGGGCTGAGGACCGCTTGTCCGGCCCCGCCGCGGTGCTCTGGGACATGGACGGCACGCTCGTCGACTCGGAGAAGGTCTGGACGGTCTCGCTCGCCGACACCGCCCGGTGGCTCGGCGGTGAGCTGTCCCAGGCCGCCCGCGACGACATGGTCGGGTCCAACATGTCCCGCACCCTGGTCCTGATGTTCAGCGACCTCGACCTGCGGCACGACGCCACCCACATCGCCGAGACCGAGGCGTTCCTGATCCGGCGCACCGGGGAGCTGTTCGCCGAGGGCCTGGAGTGGCGGCCCGGGGCGCTGGAGGCGCTGCGCACCGTCCGGGCCGCGGGCTGGCCCACCGCGCTGGTCACCAACACCGGGCGGGGGCTCACCGAGCTCGCCCTCGACGGCATCGGCCGCGAGCACTTCACGGTGACCGTCTGTGGCGACGAAGTGCTCCGGGGCAAGCCCGATCCCGATCCGTACCTTCGCGCCGCCGAGCTGCTGGGCGTCGCAGCGGGGGAGTGCCTCGCGGTCGAGGACTCACCGACCGGCGCGCTGGCCGCCGGACGAGCGGGAGCGGCGGTGCTGGTGGTGCCGTGCGACGTCCCGGTACCGGAGGCGCCGGGCCGGGTACACCGCTCGTCGCTGGTGGGGATCACCCCGGCCGATGTGCGGTCCGATTACACTCGGGCACGGAGTGAGGGTGCCGCCTAGCGGCCGTGCACACCGGGACCTTGCCATCCGGCGCAGCTCGCGCACCGGACAGAGCACGGGAGGTGCCACGATTTCCCCTGGCCGGAACCCACAGATGACACTGATCGAGTGACAGGAGACACACCGTGAAGACCTTCGACGGGCTGTTCGCGGAGCTCACGGAGAAGGCAGCCTCCCGGCCGGCCGGTTCCGGCACGGTGGCGGCACTCGACGCCGGTGTGCACGCCCAGGGCAAGAAGGTGCTCGAGGAGGCCGGCGAGGTGTGGCTCGCGGCCGAGCACGAGCCCGATGACGCGCTCGCCGAGGAGATCTCCCAGTTGATCTACCGGATGCAGGTGCTCATGCTGGGCCGGGGCATCACGCTCGAAGACGTCTACAAGTTCCTGTGACCGCTCTGCTCTGACAACACGCGCACGACCGAGGAGAGACCGATGCTCCGCATCGCACTGCCCAACAAGGGCACCCTGGCCGATCCGGCCGCCACGATGATGCGCGAAGCCGGTTACCGCCAGCGTACCGACGCGCGAGATCTCAGCATGTGGGACGAGGAGAACGACATCGAGTTCTTCTACCTGCGCCCCAAGGACATCGCCACCTACGTCGGCTCGGGTGACCTGCACCTGGGCATCACCGGTGCCGACCTGATGGACGAGTCGGGCAGCCAGGTGAAGGAGGTCATCCCGCTGGGCTTCGGGGCGTCCAAGTTCCGGTTCGCGGCGCCGGCGCCGGTCGGCCCCGAGGCGCGGGACTGGAAGCTGGAGGACCTCGAGGGCAAGAAGATCGCCACGTCCTACCCGCGCCTCGTGCGCGCGCACCTGGCCCGCAGCCGGGTCCGTGCCGACATCATCAAGCTCGACGGCGCGGTCGAGATCTCCGTCCAGCTCGGCCTGGCCGATGCCATCGCCGATGTCGTGTCGTCCGGCCGCACGCTGCGCCAGCACGGTCTCGTCGCGTTCGGCGACTCCATCGCGGAGTCGCAGGCCACGCTCATCGAACGCGAACCCCGCCCGGACCGCGAGGAGTCGGTGGAGACCAAGGCCGAGAAGGTCGTGTTCACCGAGCGGCTGCGCGGCGTCGTCTACGCCCGGCAGTACCTGATGGTCGACTACGACTGCCCGGCGCACGCACTGGCGCAGGCCAAGAAGGTGGCTCCCGGGATGCAGGCCCCCACGGTCTCCAAGCTCACCGAGGAGGGCTGGTTCGGCGTCCGGACCATGGTCCGCAAGACCTACGCCAACAAGATCATGGACGAGCTGGCCACGCTGGGGGCGCGCGCGATCCTGACCTCGGAGATCCGCTCCTGCCGCGCGGTGGACGGGCGCTGAGGCGAACCCCGACGGGGCTCAGCGCGGCCGGACGACCAGGCCCTGGGCGCTGCGGCCGCAGTGGCCGTGGGCGTCGAACAGCAGGCCCGACACCGTGCCGAGCCCGGCCGGGCCGACCACCGTGTGGGCGTCGACACCCATCCACTCGCCCTCGGGCGCACGGTGCAGGTGCAACGTCAGCTCGGTGTTGACGAACAGCCAGTCCCGCAGGTCCAGCGGGGCAGCCGCACCGTTGCCGGAATCGGCCACCACGGCGAGCCGCTGCAACGGGCTCGGTTCCTCACCCTCGACGAGGTGCACCCGCTGCCGGGCCCACACGGCTCCCGGGCCCGGCTCGCCCAGCCAGCCGCGCAACCACCGCCACTCGAGGGTGTCGACGAACCCGGGCAGCCACCCCGGCGGCCGATCGCGGCGCAGCGTGCCGGCCTCCGGGCCGGGCAGCGGTTCCTCCTCGCCGCCCGCCACGGCGGCGGTGTCGCCCGCGGCCAGCCTCCAGGCCCGTGCCCGCAGCACCACGCGCCCGCCCGCCGTCATCTCGGCGGCGAGCAGCTCGACGGCCCGGCCCGGCCGTTCCACCGTCGCGTGCACGGTCACCTCGCCCGCGGGCACCGGCCCGAGCACCTCGACGGTGATCCGGGACAGCTGTGTGCCCTCGCGCGGATCGCAGCGTTCCAGCGCCCGCACCAGCAGCGCCGTCGGCGGGCCGACGTGCTGGGCGTCGGCGAACCAGGGGCCGGTGGTGGAGAAGGTGGCGAAGAACCGCTCGCCCTCGACTCCGTCGAGCGGCCGGTAGTACGGCTCGGGTGCAGCATCGGACACCCGCCGATCATGCCCGACCGCCGAAGCCGGGATCGCGGGCGGTCGCCCACCGGGCCGGGCCGATCGTGGTGGTGCACTCACTCGTCGACGGCCGGCGACGGGCGCTCGGCGAGGGTCTCGTCGGTGGCCGCGGCGGGATCGGCGGGCCACCCGGGGTACGGCGGCGGTGTGCCGCCCCACGCGGGGCACAGGGCCCGGTGGCTGCACCACTCGCAGAGCCGGCCGCGGTTGGGGCGGAAGTCGCCGGTGGCGCCCGCGATCAGGATGGCGGCCCAGATGGCGTCGAGGGTGCGGCCGAACCGGCGGAGCTCATCGGCATCGGGGGTGTAGGTGAGCGCCTCGGCATCGGCCAGGTAGAGCAGCCGCAGCTGGCTGGGCACGACGCCGCGCAGCCGCATCAGGGCCAAGGCGTAGAACTTCATCTGGAACAGGGCTCGCGCCTCGGCCACCGGCCGCGGCGACGCCCCGGTCTTGTAGTCGACCACGCGCAGCCGGCCGTCGGACGCGACATCGAGCCGGTCGATGTAGCCGCGCAGCAGCAGGCCCGACTCCAGCTCGGTCTCCACGAGCAGCTCGCGGGCCGCCGGCTCGAGGCGGCGCGGATCCTCCAGCCGGAAATAGGTGTCGAGCAGCGCTCCGGCCGACTCCAGCCACTCGGGCAGCTCGGGATCGTCCGGGCCGGCGAACAGCTCGGCCACCAGATCGGGCGCCTCCGCGGACAGCGCGTCCCAGGCCGGCCCGATCAGGGCGCGAGCGGCCGCCGGCACCCGCTCCGGTGCGGGCAGCTCGTAGAGCCGCTCCAGCGCCGCGTGCACGAGCGTGCCGCGGATCTGGGCACGCGTGTGGCGCTCGGGCAGGCGATCGACGGCCCGGAACCGGTACAGCAGGGGGCACTGCTTGAAATCCCCGGCCCGCGACGGCGAGAGCGCCGGGCGCCGCCGCAGCGGTACGTCCGCGCAGCCGGTCGCGTCAGCGGTCATGGTGCGGAGCGTAGGCGAGGGCACCGACAGTCCCGGCCCGAACGGCGAGCGTTAGCGTTGCCCCTCGTGTCCGAACCGACGTGCGCCGCCCTCGACCCCGACGACCGGGCCGCTGCGAGCCTGCGGGCCCGTGGCGGGCCGTTCCGGGCGGGGGACCGGGTGCAGCTCACCGACCCCAAGGGCCGGCATTACACCGTCACGCTGGAGTCGGGCGCGGAGTACCACACCCACCGCGGCGGGCTGCGCCACGACGACCTCATCGGCAGGCCCGAGGGCAGCCTCGTCGTCTCCCCGTCGGGCACCCCGTACCTCGCGCTGCGCCCGCGGCTGGCCGACTACGTGCTGTCGATGCCGCGCGGCGCGCAGGTCATCTACCCCAAGGACGCCGCCCAGATCCTCATGTGGGGTGACATCTTCCCGGGGGCGCGGGTGCTGGAGGCGGGCGCCGGATCGGGGGCGCTGACCTGCTCGCTGCTGCAGGCCGTCGGGCCGACCGGATCGGTGCTCTCCTACGAGATCCGCGACGACCACGCCGAACACGCCGTGCGCAACGTGCGGGGCTTCTTCGGCGACTCCCCACCCAACTGGACCTTGCGGGTGGCTGATCTTCATACTCACGACGGCGCCGCGGAACCGGTCGATCGGGTCATCCTGGACATGCTGGCGCCCTGGGAGCAGCTCGACGTGGTGGCGCAGGCACTCATCCCGGGAGGGGTCGTGGTCGGCTACGTGGCCACCACCACCCAGCTCTCGCGGGTCGTGGAGGACCTCCGTACGCAGCAGTGCTGGACGGAGCCCCAGGCGTGGGAGTGCCTGGTCAGGCCCTGGCACGTGGTCGGGCTGGCGGTGCGGCCCGACCATCGCATGCAGGGTCACACCGCGTTCCTGGTGACGGCCCGCAGGCTCGCCGACGGCGTGACCCCGCCCCGCCCGCAGCGCAGACCCACCAGTCGATGAGGCCGGACGGCCCACCACGCCGCCTGCGCCCGTCACGGATCGCGAGGAACGCGAACAGTCAAGCTGCCGTCCGGTTGAGGGGTGGATCACCGGTTCGCCGCACCGCGGTTCCGCCCGTTCGCAGGTACCGTATGGAAACGGAGCACGGAGGGAGGTTGCCGTGAACCCTTACGACGGTCCCGGCACACGTGATTCAGGTGGCTCTCACGACCGCGGTGAACTCGACCCGGCCGAAGCCGCCGCACAGATCCGCTTCCTCGAAGAAGAGGTGGCACTTCTCCGGCGCAAGCTCACCGAGTCGCCGCGGCACGCCCGCGTCCTCGAGCAGCGCCTGGCGGAGTCGGCCAGCAGGCTCGCGCAGCTCTCGGCACGCAACGAGAAGCTGACCGAGACGCTCAAGGAGGCTCGCGGGCAGCTCATCGCGTTGCGCGAGGAGGTCGATCGCCTCGCACAGCCACCCAGCGGCTACGGCGTCTTCCTGGCGCGGTTCCCCGACGAGACGGTGGACGTCTTCACCTCGGGGCGGCGCATGCGCGTCGCGGTGTCGCCCGCGGTCGAGACCGAGACCCTGCAGAGCGGGCAGACGGTGCGCCTCAACGAGGCGCTGACCGTGGTCGAGGCGCTGGACTTCGAGCGCATCGGCGAGGTCTGCGGCCTCCGCGAGGTGCTCTCCGCACCCACTGCCGACGGCCTCGCAGGCCGCGCACTGGTGGTCGGCCACGCCGACGAGGAGCGGGTGGTGTGGCTCGCCGCGCCCCTGTTCGACGAGTCGGTCCTCGATTTCGTCCACCTCAAGCCCGGCGATTCGCTGCTGGTCGACACCAAGGCCGGCTACGCCTACGAGCGCGTGCCGAAGGCCGAGGTCGAGGACCTCGTGCTGGAGGAGGTGCCCGACGTCGACTACTCCGACATCGGCGGCCTGTTCCGGCAGATCGAGCAGATCCGCGACGCCGTGGAGCTGCCGTTCCTGCACGCCGAGCTGTTCAAGGAGTACGAGCTGCGCCCGCCCAAGGGCGTGCTGCTCTACGGGCCCCCCGGGTGCGGCAAGACCCTGATCGCGAAGGCGGTGGCCAACTCCCTGGCCAAGAAGATTGCCGCCGTCCGAGGCGACGACCCGAGCGAGGGCCGGGCGTTCTTCCTCAACATCAAGGGCCCGGAGCTGCTCAACAAGTTCGTCGGCGAGACCGAGCGGCACATCCGGCTGATCTTCCAGCGGGCCCGGGAGAAGGCGAGCGCCGGTACCCCGGTGATCGTGTTCTTCGACGAGATGGACTCGATCTTCCGCACCCGCGGCTCGGGCGTCTCGTCCGATGTCGAGACCACGATCGTGCCGCAGCTGCTGGCGGAGATCGACGGTGTCGAGGGCCTGGAGAACGTCATCGTCATCGGCGCCTCCAACCGCGAGGACATGATCGACCCGGCGATCCTGCGTCCGGGCCGGCTCGATGTCAAGATCAAGATCGAGCGTCCGGACGCCGAGGCGGCGCAGGACATCTTCTCCAAGTACCTCACCGACACCCTGCCGATCCACGTCGACGACATCGCCGAGTTCGGCGGCAACCGCAAGGCGTGCATCGACGCGATGATCGAGCGGATCGTCGAGCGGATGTACGACGAGACCGAGGAGAACCGGTTCCTGGAGGTCACCTACGCCAACGGTGACAAGGAGACCCTGTACTTCAAGGACTTCAACTCCGGGGCGATGATCCAGAACATCGTCGACCGCGGCAAGAAGTCGGCGATCAAGGCGGTGCTCGAGTCGGGCCAGCCGGGCCTGCGCGTGCAGCACCTCCTCGACGCCATCGTCGACGAGTTCGCCGAGAACGAGGACCTGCCCAACACCACCAACCCGGACGACTGGGCGCGCATCTCCGGCAAGAAGGGCGAGCGGATCGTCTACATCCGGACCCTGGTCACCGGCAAGAACGCCGAGACCGGGCGGGCGATAGACACGGCCAGCAACACCGGCCAGTACCTGTAGTCGCCGTCCGGGTCGGGGGCGGGCCGCCGGTCAGCCCCCGATCAGGACGTCGAACTCGAACAGCGCCCGCCACGTCAGCGGGCCGACGATCGCGTCCTCGACGAGCTGCTGGGCGGACTGGAAACGCAGCACTTCCGCCTTCGTGAGCGGCCCGCCCGTCCCGTCGGTGTCCAGCAGCGGCAGGGGCTCCTCGGCGGCGGGCGTGTCGGCGGAGCGCAGGAAGACGTTGAGCATCGCCTGCAGCTTCCACACGTGCCGCCCCGTCACGAGGGTGTGCTCGGCCTTGCTCAGGTCCACCGTCTCCATGCGTGCGGTCACCGTGCTCATCGCGTTCTCCTGTCCTCGGGATGTCGTCGGGTTCGTGCAGAAGAGACACTTCAGGCGTGTCCGATACGTTCACGACCACGATCACCCGCCCGGCCTAGCCTTGCCGCCATGAGCATCGAGGCACGGTTGGACCTGATCGGGATCGTGGTGGCGGACATGGGGAAGGCGCTGGCCTTCTACCGGCGGCTCGGGCTGGACCTGCCCGCCTCCGCCGACGCCGAGCCACATGTGGAGACGGTGCCGGCGGGCGGGCTGCGGTTGGCGTTCGACACCGAGGACGTGATCCGCTCGTTCCACCCGGCGTGGACGCCGGTGCGCGGCGGCCGGACCAACCTCGCCTTCGTGCTGCCCGACGCGGCGGGTGTCGACGCGCTGTACGCCGACCTGTGCGCCGCCGGGTACCACGGCGAGCTGGCGCCGTTCGACGCGTTCTGGGGGCAGCGCTACGCGGTGGTGCACGACCCGGACGGCAACGGCGTGGACCTGTTCGCGCCGCTCGCGAGCTGACCCGGCGACACCCCGGAGAGCGCCCGTACCTCGCGGGAGAGGTGGGGCTGGTCGGCGTAGCCGGCGACGGCGGCGACCTCGGCCGGCTCCACACCGGCGTACAGCAGGTCGACAGCACGACGGAACCTCAGCACGCGCCGCAGCACGGCCGGGCCGTAGCCGACGGCGTCGAGGCAGCGGCGGTGCAACGTGCGGGTGGTGCAGCCCAGCGCGTCGGCGGTGGCCGCAACCCCCGCGCCGGCGCCGATCCGGGAGGCGAGCTCACCCACCGAGCGGTCGGCGCGACCGGGCAGCGCCAGCACGACGCCGACGAGGAGGGCGGCCGGCCCACCCGCCCGCACCGCAGCGGCCCGCGGATGCAGCTCGGCGAGCGGCACCCGCTGATCGCGCACCGCCGCCGCCGGGACACCGAGCAGCCCCGGCAGCACCCCGGGCGCGAAGCGCAGGCCGGCGACGGGCCCGCCCGGCCTGCGCTCGACCGGGTGCGCGGCCGTGTCCGGCCCCGCGACGAGCACCTCCACGCCGTTCCAGACCAGATCCATGCAGCCGTCGGGCAGCACGCTCTGCACGTGCGGGGGCTCGCCGTGCTCGAGCGCGGTGATCCAGCCGCACTCGACCGCACCGCGCAGCGCGGGCGGCGGCGCGAACTCCCGGTAGGCCACGACCGCGACGGTAGCGCGTCACCCCGACAGCATCGGGATCTCCAGGTCCACCTCGACCCAGCGCCCGATCGGACCCCGGGCCGGGCCGACCGGGTAGGCCCGCCGGTCGACGCGGGCACGGGCCCGCACCGTCGGCCCCGGGCCCGTCTCGACGATCTCCACCTGCACCGGTGCGGTGACACCCCGCACCGTCAGCTCGCCTGCCAGCGGCGTCCCGGGCCCGTCCCAGCGGCCGGTGAACACGATGTCGGGGTGGTGCCCGGCGTCGAGGAAGCGCGGCCCGCGCACGTCCCGGTCCCGCCGGGCGCTGCGGGTGCGGAAGCTCGCGGCGTCCAGCACCGCGGTGACCGTCGTGCCCGCACCGTCCACGACCACCTCGCCCGCACGGACCGACAGCTCGCCGGGCACGCCGAACCCGAGGCTGCGCGCGACGAACCGGACCGTGCAGCGCTGCGTGACGAGGCCGTAGCGGCCCGCGGTGAGGGTGCTCATGACTCCACCCGGAACATCTCGACGTGGTCGGGTCCCGGCAGCAGGGCGACGTCCTCGCCGGGCAGCAGCGGCAGCTCCGCGATCTTCCGGCCGGACTCCTCGAGCGACTCGAGCGAGGTGGCGAGCGTGATGACGACGTGCCGACGCTGCTCGGGTTGGAAGAGGGAGAGCAGCCGGACCGCGCCGGGATGCCCGGCCATGGCCGGCGTGATGCGCTCCCGCCCGGCCCGCTCGGCGGCCTTCAGCACGTCGTCGGAAAGGGGTCCGTCGAACGTCAGCACGGACGCCGCGGCCGGGGCCGCGTCCGGCTCGGTGAGGCCGCGGTCCTCGACGACCTCGAACGCGCCGGGGTCGGCGGGACGCTCGGGCCACAGCTGCACGGTCAGCCCGATGGGGCCGCCGATCTGGCGCAGGCGCAGTGCGGGGTCGTGTCCGGCGGGCGGGGCGCCC
>JBBQEF010000109.1:0-15968 GCA_038320445.1 Mycobacteriales bacterium | reverse complement strand
CGGGCCTGCCCGTGGTGCTCGTGGTCAACAAGACCGACCGCCCCGACGCGCGCATCGCCGAGGTCGTGGACCAGAGCCTCGAGCTGCTCCTGGAGCTGGCCGACGAGCTCGACATCGACGAGGCCATGACCTCGCGGCTGCTCGACCTCCCCGTCGTGTACGCCTCCGGGCGCGCGGGCCGTGCGAGCCGCACCCGTCCCGACGACGGCGAGCTGCCCGACGAGCCCGGCCTGGAGTCGCTGTTCGACGTCATCGCGGAGACGGTCCCGCCGCCCGCCGACGACGTCACCGCCCCGCTGCAGGCCCACGTCACCAACCTCGACGCCACCCCGTTCCTGGGCCGCATCGCGCTGTGCCGCATCCGCGCCGGTGTGATCCGGCGGGGCCAGCAGGTGGCCTGGATGCAGGACGGCGGCAAGATCACTCGCGTCAAGATCACCGAGCTGCTGCGCACCGAGGCCCTGACCCGGGTGCCCGCGGACAGCGCCAGCGCGGGCGATCTCGTGGCCGTCGCCGGCATCTCCGAGGTCACCATCGGCGACACGCTCGCCGATCCGGAGACGCCGGTCGCCCTGCCGCGCATCCACGTCGACGAGCCCGCCCTCTCGGTCACCATCGGCATCAACACGAGCCCGCTCGTGGGACGCGACCCGCACCCGGGCACCAAGCTCACCGCGCGCCAGGTCAAGAACCGCCTCGACACCGAGCTGGTCGGCAACGTGTCGCTGCGCGTGCTGCCCACCGAGCGTCCCGACACCTGGGAGGTGCAGGGCCGCGGCGAGCTGGCGCTGGCCATCCTCGTGGAGACGATGCGCCGCGAGGGCTTCGAGATGACCGTCGGCAAGCCCGAGGTCGTCACGAAGACCGTCGACGGCAAGCGTCACGAGCCGTTCGAGCAGCTGTCCTGCGACGTGCCCACCGAGAGCCTCGGCGCCGTCACCCAGCTCGTGGCCGGGCGCAAGGGCGAGCTCTCCCAGATGGTGCACGGCGACAGCCGGGTCCGGCTGGACTACCGCGTGCCGTCGCGGGGCCTCATCGGCTTCCGCACCGAGTTCCTGACGATCACGCGCGGCGCGGGCATCGCCAGCCACGTCTTCGACGGCTACGGCCCGTGGGTCGGCGAGATCGTCGACCGCCTCCGTGGATCGCTGATCGCCGACCGCAGCGGCCCGGTCACGGGTTACGCCGTGGACGCTCTGGCCGACCGCGGCGTGCTGTTCGTCGGACCGGGCACGCAGGTCTACGACGGCATGGTCATCGGCGAGTACACGCGCAACGAGGACCTCGAGGTCAACATCGTGCGCGAGAAGAAGCTCACCAACATGCGCAAGTCCACGAGCGACGAGCTGGTGAAGCTGACCCCTCCGACGATCTTCACGCTCGAGCAGGCGATGGAGTTCTGCGCCGACGACGAGTGCGTCGAGGTCACCCCGGAGTCGGTGCGCATCCGCAAGGTCGAGCTCGACTCCCACCTCCGGGGCCGGATGAAGGCCAGGGCAAAAGCGGCCGGCTGACGCTCGGTGCAAGTATGGCCCCGCCACGGGCCACCCGGCCCGCCGGAAGGACCGGGGGTACGCGCGTGAGCCGCACGAAGGCCGTTCTCGTGCTGCTGCTGGTGGCCCTGCTTGCGGCCTGCAGCAACACGCCGGCCCGGCCCGCGCCTGCTCCGGTCGTCCCGACCCCCCAGCAGGAGCCGACCCGGTTCGTCCTGGGCATCGACACGATCCCGAGCGGCTTCAACCCGCACCTGCTCGCCAACCAGTCCCCGCTCACCACCGCACTGGCGACGCTCGTGCTGCCCTCGGCGTTCCGGCCCGACGCCCAGGGGACGCCGCAGCTCGACCCGACGATCGCGTCGAGCGCGAAGGTCACCTCGACGGCGCCGTTCACGGTGAGCTACGAGCTGAACCTGGAGGCGGCGTGGTCGGACAACGCCCCGATCGCCGCCGAGGACTTCGTGTACCTCTGGGAGCGCATGCGCGGTGACCCCGGTGTTGCCGACGCGGCGGGCTACCGGCTGATCACCGACGTGCGGTCGCGGGCGGGCGGCAAGGCCGTGGACGTCGTCTTCTCCCACAGCTACCCGGGCTGGCAGCGGCTGTTCTCCGACCTGCTCCCCGCGCACCTGCTCAAGGACGCCCCCGGCTCGTGGACCGGCGCGCTCGTGGGCGGGCTGCCGTCGTCCGGCGGCCCGTTCAAGGTCGTGACGGTGGACCGCGCGCGCGGTGACGTCCAGCTGGCCCGCAACGACCTGTACTGGGCGACACCCGCCGTGCTCGACCAGCTGGAGTTCCGCAGGCTCGACGCCACGGCCATCGCCGCCGGGCTGGCGAGCGGCGACATCGACATCGCGCTGCCCGAGGCCGACCAGGCCGTCCGCACCTCGCTCGGCGGGATCACCCCGGCCCCGCACGTCCAGAACGCGCCGCAGCCGGTGGTCACGCAGCTCGGGCTGCGTGGCGACACCGGCCCGGTGGCCGACGTCCGGGTGCGGCAGGCGCTCGGCGCTCTGATCGACCGCAACGCCGTGCGCGCCGCGGTGGCTCCCGACACCCTGCCGGCCGACGCCTTCGGGCTGGCTCCCTCGCAGCCCGGGTACGCCTCGACGGCACCGGCCCCCACCGGTGCGAGCGTGGCGGTGCAGCGGCTCGCCGCGGCCGGCTGGACGCGCAACCTGACCACCGGACGCTGGGACCTCCCGAGCGGCAGGCCGGCCCAGCTCGTGGTCGGCGCGGCGGCCGAGCGGTCGGTGGACCAGCGGGTGGCCCAGGCCGTCGCGAAGCAGCTCGACGACGCCGGCATCGGTGCCACGGTGGTGGTCCCGCCCGCCACCGCGCTGTTCGGCCAGACGACGGTGCCGGCCACCCCGCCGAGCAGCACGGCCGCGCCCACACCCACGAGCACGCCGGGCCCGACCACCTCGGCCGCCCCCACCGCGGCACCGTCGGCCGGGGCCGTCCGCGTCGACCTGATGGTGATGCCGCGCACGGCGGGCAGTGACCTCGGCACCGAGCTCTCGTCCGACTACGGCTGCGCCCGAGCGACGTCGGTCGTCCCGGATCCGCCCGCCTCGCCCACCGGATTCTGCGTCCCGGCGCTGGAGCCGCTGTTCGACGAGCTGACGGGGCCCGACCCACGCCCGGATCTGCCGGCCACCGTGGAGCGCCTGCTCTGGGAGCAGATGCCCGCGCTGCCCCTGTTCCAGCCCGTGACACTGGTGGTCAGCACGGCCGCCGCGGATGCCGTCACGAGCGTCGGCCCGGGCCCGCTGGAGACCGGCCCGGCCACCGGTGCCGAGCGCTGGCGCTCCGCTCCGGGTTGACACGATGGGCCCGCACGCGGTTGGTTACCGCGTGGTAATCGCAGTGCGGTGCGATGTTCGCCGTGGGTCACCCTTTGGTCACGATCGGGGGGCCCCGGATGACGCGCACCCTCACGGTTCATAGCGTGCCGTGCGGCGGTGAGCCCGTTCCCGAGCACATGGGCCGGCGCCCATCGCTCCACGGGGACGAGCGTCCGACCGGACGGTCGAGCAACGAGAGGTCGGGATAGTTGATGACGAGATCGAGGACAGTGGCGGCAGCCGCCGTGTCAGCGGCGGCAGCGCTGATGCTCGCCGCGTGCGGTGGCGGAGGCGGTGGCGGAGGCGGAGGCACGACCGGCGGTTCGTCGACGGCGACCGGTGTGTTCAGCGGCTGCGCGGACCCCCTCACCTGCAACGCGGTGCCCGCGGACCAGGTCAAGCAGGGCGGCACGCTCACGTTCGCGATCGAGAAGAACATCCCGAACTGGAACGTCATCTCGTCGGAGGGCAACGAGTTCGAGACCGGTGAGGCCACGAAGCCGCTGCTGCCCTACGCGTTCATCACCACCCCCGACCTCAAGACGACGCTGGCCACCGACTTCGTCACCTCGGCCGAGGTGACCAGCCAGAACCCGCAGGTCGTCACGTACAAGATCAACCCGGCCGCGACGTGGGACGACGGCACGCCCGTCACCGCCGACGACTTCGTCTTCAACTGGAAGTCCCAGGACGGCAAGAGCTGCCCGGCGTGCGAGACGGCCGGCAACGGCGGCTACGACCAGGTCACGAGCGTGGTCGGATCCGACGCCGGCAAGACCGTCGCCGTGACGTTCTCCAAGCCCTACTCCGACTGGAAGGGCCTGTTCAACTCGGCGGCGCCGATGTACCCGGCGCACATCGCGGCGAAGCAGGGCGACCTCAACACGCCTGACGGTCTCGCGGCCGCGTTCTCCTACTTCAGCAAGACGGTGCCCAACTACACCGCGGGGCCCTACAAGGTCTCGAACTGGCAGGACAACGTCGCGCTGACGCTCGTGCCGAACCCGAAGTGGTACGGCGCGACCAAGCCCAAGCTCGACCAGCTGGTCCTCCGCGTGATCACCGACGCGACGCAGGAGCCGACCGCCCTGCAGAACAACGAGGTCCAGGTCATCTACCCGCAGCCGCAGGTCGACCTCGTCAACCAGATCAAGCAGATCCCGGGTGCGTCGCAGGCCCAGGGCCTCGGGCTGCAGTGGGAGCACTACGACCTCAACCTGGTCAACCCGGCCCTCGCGGCCAAGCCGCTGCGTCAGGCACTGTTCACCGCGGTCAACCGGGACGACATCATCGCCAAGACCGTCGGGCAGTTCAACCCGGACGTGAAGCCGCTGAACAACCACATGTTCATCCCTGAGCAGGACGGCTACGTCGACAACATCGCCGCCACCGGCCAGGGCACGGGCAACCTCGACGCCGCGAAGAAGATCCTCACCGACGCCGGCTACACGGGCGTGGGCACCAAGCTCGTCGACCCGGCCGGCAAGGCGATCCCGACGCTGCGGATCCGCTACACCGTGGGCAACGCGGTGCGCCAGAGCGAGTGCGAGCTGTTCGCGCAGTACGCGAAGTCGCTCGGTGTCGACGTCACCGTGGCGTCGACCGACTCGCTGGGCAAGACGCTGGACAGCGGCGACTACGACGTCATCGTGTTCGCCTGGGTGCAGTCGCCGTTCGTCTACAACGGCGCCCAGCAGCTCTGGCTCAGCACGTCGGGCTCCAACTTCGGCAAGTACAACAGCCCGAAGGTGGACGAGCTGGTCAACGGCGCCGCGTCGAACCTCGACCCGGCTGCGGCCAACGCCCAGCTCAACGAGGCGGACAAGATCCTCTCGGATGACGCCTACGTGCTGCCGCTCTACCAGAAGCCGACGTTCATCGCCGTCAACGACACCGTCGCCAACGTGCGCAACAACTCCTCGCTCGACGGGCCCGCGTACAACTTCGCGGAGTGGGGCCTGAAGAACCCCTAGCCGGTGAGCGGGCCCCCGGGTCGTGGCTTCGCCACCCGGGGGCCCGCTCTGCGGGCTATCCTCAGCGAAATCCGGTTGCGGTTCCGGCCACGAGCTGAGTCGCTGCCGACCGCCCATTCAGGAGAAGCAGGACAACCTCCATGCTCGCCTTCGCGTTGCGCAGGATCGCGGTGTCCGTCCCGATCCTGATCGTGGCCGCCTTCATCACGTTCGCCCTGGGTGCCGCCGCCGCTGATCCGCTGGCCCCGCTGCTGGCCAAGAACCCGCCGGCCCCGCCGAACGTCATCGCGGCCGAGACCGCCCGCCTGCACCTCGACGAGCCGCTCATACCGCGGTTCTTCTCCTGGCTGGGCGGGCTGCTGCAGGGTGACTTCGGCCCGTCGACGACGTCGACGCTGAACATCGGCTCGGAACTCGGCCTCCGCTTCATGGTCACGTTGCGGCTCATCGCGCTGGCCATGCTGGTCGCCGTGGTGCTCGCCATCGTCGTCGGCGTGGTCACGGCCGTGAAGCAGTACAGCATCACCGACTACACGGCCACCTTCGTCGGGTTCCTGTTCATCGCGATGCCGTCGTTCTGGTTCGCGATCCTGCTCAAGCAGGGCGGCATCGAGTTCAACCTGGCCGTCGGCAAGCAGGTGCTCTACACGATCGGCGCCGCATCGGTGCCGCCACCGTCGGGTGCCGGGGCGGTCGTCGCCGACACGCTGGGACACATGATCCTGCCGACCATCTCGCTGGCGCTGATCTCCTACGCGTCCTGGAGCCGCTTCCAGCGGGCGTCGATGCTGGAGGTGCTCAACAGCGACTACATCCGGCTGGCGCGGTCCAAGGGCCTGCCGCGCAACACGGTCATGGTGCGGCACGCCCTGCGCACCGCGCTCATCCCGCTCACCACGGTCACGGCGCTGGACGTCGCGGCGATCATCGGCGGCGCCGTGGTCACCGAGCGGGTGTTCCAGTGGAAGGGCATGGGCGATTTCCTGCTCACCGCCATCGTCGCCAGCGACACGTACGCGCTGGCCGGCTGGCTGCTCGTCTCGGCCGTCGTGGTGATCCTGTTCAACCTGCTCGCAGACCTCCTCTACGCCGTACTCGACCCGAGGATCCGGTATGCCTGACACCCCCACCGTGGTCGCGACGCCGGCCGCCGGAACCACCGCGCCCGACCGCGAGTTCACCGTCGAGCAGCGCAGCCAGTTCCAGCTGATCCGCCGTCGCTTCCTGCAGCACCGACTCGCCATGGTCAGCCTCGTCGTGCTGGTGGTCGTGGTCCTGCTGGCCTACGTCGCCGGGGGCCTCTGGAAGTACGCCCCGGGCCAGCTCACGCGGGACAACTCCGCGGCGCCGACGCTGGACCACCCGTTCGGCACCGACGCCGTCGGCAAGGACCAGTTCGCCCAGGTCATGCGCGGCACCCGGATCTCCCTGCAGATCTCGGTGGCGGTGGCGCTGCTGTCCGCGATCGTCGGCACCCTGTGGGGTGCGGTCGCCGGCTACTTCGGTGGCCTGCTCGACAACCTGATGATGCGGATCGCCGACCTCATCCTGACGTTGCCGCTGCTCGCGGTCGCCGCGGTCCTCGCCCACTTCTTCGGCGGCACGTGGTACCTCGTCGCGTTCGTGATCGCGGGGCTGAGCTGGGCGTACGTGTCGCGGGTCGCCCGGAGCGTCGTGCTGTCGCTGCGGGAGAAGGAGTTCATCGAGGCGGCCCGGGCGCTCGGCGCCAGCGACGCCCGCATCATCCTGCGGCACCTGATCCCCAACTCGCTCGGCTCGATCATCGTCAACACCACGCTGCTCGTCGCCACCGCGATCCTCACCGAGACCGCGCTGTCCTATCTCGGCTTCGGCGTCACCGCGCCCGACACCTCACTCGGCCTGCTGATCAGCGAGGCGCAGACGGCGCTGACCACGCGGCCGTGGCTCTTCTACTTCCCGGGGTTGTTCATCATCCTGATCGCTCTCACCATCAACTTCATCGGCGACGGCCTGCGCGACGCGCTCGACCCGCAGCAGCGGAAGGTGCGGCAGTGACCGCCGACGTGATCGTTCCCGGGGAGGCGGCATCGTGAGGGCCGACGTGATCGTTCCCGGGGAGGCGGCATCGTGACCGGCACCGAGGACTACCTGGCCGACACCGCGGTGTCGCGCAACGGTGCTTCCGGCGAGGTCGTGCTCGAGGTCACGGACCTCACCGTCGGCTTCCCCAGCGACGACGGGCTGGTCGAGGCCGTGCGAGGGGTCAGCTACCAGCTGCGCAGCGGCGAGGTGCTCGGCATCGTCGGCGAGTCGGGCTCCGGCAAGTCCGTCACGTCGCTGGCGGTGATGGGCCTGCTGCCCGGTAACGCGCGCGTCACGGGCTCGGTGAAGTTCCGGGGCAGGGAGCTGATCGGCGCGAAGGAGTCCGAGCTCAACTCCGTCCGCGGCCGCAACGTCGCGATGATCTTCCAGGACCCGATGACGTCGCTGAACCCGGTGTACTCGGTCGGGTACCAGGTGGCGGAGGCCGTGCGGGCCCACCAGAAGGTGGGCCGGGCCGAGGCGATGAATCGCGCGGCCGAGCTGCTGGAGCTGGTGCGCATCCCGAACCCGCGGCAGCGCCTGGAGAACTACCCGCACGAGCTGTCGGGCGGTATGCGCCAGCGCGTCGTGATCGCGATCGCCATGGCCAACGACCCCGACGTGATCATCGCGGACGAGCCCACCACGGCCCTGGACGTCACGGTGCAGGCGCAGATCATGGAGTCGCTGCACTTCGCCCAGGAGCAGACGGGCGCCGCGATGATCCTGATCACCCACGACCTCGGGGTCATCGCGGGGCAGGCCGACCGCGTCATGGTCATGTACGCGGGGAAGCCGGTCGAGACCGGCACGGTGGAGGACATCTTCTACACCCCGCGCATGCCGTACACGTTCGGGCTGCTCGGCAGCCTGCCCCGGCTCGACCGCATCAGCGGGCGCCTCACCCCGATCCCCGGTGCCCCGCCGGCGGTGGTCAACATGCCTCCCGGTTGCCCGTTCACGCCGCGGTGCCCGCTGTCGGTGGCGGTGTGCGAGGAGGAGGAGCCGGTCCTGGAGCAGACCACGGGTCCTGGGCACCTGGCCGCGTGCCACCGTTCGGACATGCTGGTGGGCAAGAGCCCGGGTGACGTGTTCGAGACCACGGTGGTCGACACGGAGGCCCTGGCCCAGTTCGTGCAGACCACGGAGGAGCATTCATGACCGCCGACGCATGTGGTCCCGCGGAGGCGCAGACATGACCGCCGACGTATGTGGTCCCGCGGAGGCGCAGACATGACCGCCGAGGCGCTGCGGAAGGACCCGGATGCGGCCGGGGGGCCGTCGGCGATCCTCTCGGCCCACCACCTCGTCAAGAACTTCCCGATCCGCTCGAAGGGCCTCCTCCGCCGCCAGATCGGGGCGGTGCAGGCCGTCTCCGACGTGTCGTTCGAGCTCGGCCACGGCGAGACGCTCGGGCTCGTGGGCGAGTCGGGGTGCGGCAAGTCCACCACCGCCCGCCTCGTGCTGAACCTGATCCCGGCCACGTCGGGCCAGGTGTTCTACGACGGCAAGGACCTGACCACGCTCTCGGGCAAGGCGATGCGCACGCTCCGGCAGGACCTGCAGAGCGTGTTCCAGGACCCCTTCGCCTCGCTCGACCCGCGAATGCCGATCAACGAGATCATCGCCGAGCCGTTGCGCATCCACGGCCGCTACGACGACGGTGGCCGGCAGCAGGTCCAGGACCTGCTGCGCACGGTCGGGCTGAAACCCGAGCACGGCAACCGGTTCCCGCACGAGTTCTCCGGCGGCCAGCGCCAGCGCATCGGGGTGGCGAGGGCGCTCGCCCTGCGGCCCAAGGTGCTCGTGCTGGACGAGCCCGTCTCGGCGCTGGACGTCTCCATCCAGGCGGGCGTGCTCAACCTGCTCGACGAGCTGCAGACCGAGCTGAACCTGTCGTACCTGTTCGTCTCCCACGATCTCTCGGTGGTCCGCCACATCGCCGACCGGATCGCGGTCATGTACCTGGGCAAGATCGTGGAGACCGGGACGTCGGACGAGCTGTTCGACGGTTCCGCGCATCCCTACACCCAGGCGCTGATCTCGGCGATCCCGCTGCCGGACCCCCGCAAGGAACGGGCCCGCGAGCGGATCACGGTCGTCGGGGACGTGCCGAGCCCGGCCGACCCGCCCAGCGGCTGCCGGTTCCGCACCCGCTGCCCGAAGTTCGCCGGTGAGCTGAACGACACCGAGCGTGCCCGGTGCACGGACGAGGAGCCCGCGCTGACCGTGCGGGACATCGGCCACCCGGTGGCGTGCCACTTCGCCCGACGCCGGCAGATGATCTGATTGGGGACGTGAGTCCGCCTCCCGGCCGCCGGTTGCTGCTCGTCCACGCCCATCCCGACGACGAGACGCTCGCCACCGGCGGCACCATCGCCCGCTACGCCGCGGAGCCCGGCACGTCGGTGACGCTCGTGACCTGCACGCTCGGCGAGCAGGGCGAGGTCATCCCGCCCGGGCTGGCGCTGCTCGCGCCGGAGGAGTCCGATCAGCTCGGTGGCTACCGCATCGGCGAGCTGGCCCGCGCCTGCGCCGCGCTCGGCGTCACCGACCATCGCTTCCTCGGGGGCGCGGGGCGCTGGCGCGACTCGGGCATGGCGCTCGCCGGGCACGGGGTGCGGGCCGCGACCCCCGCGGTGCTGCACCCCCGCGCGTTCGCCGCGCCGGCCGCGTTCGACGGCCAGGTGGCGGCGCTGGTGGCGGTGCTGGAGGAGGTGCGGCCACAGGTGGTGATCACCTACGGCGCCGACGGCGGCTACGGCCATCCCGATCACGTCCGGGCCCACCGGATCACGGTGGCCGCGGTGGCGCGGGTGCCCGCGCGGCTGATGTTCACGGTGGTCGGCCGGTCGACGCTCGACGCCGGCCTGGCCCGTCTCCGCGGCCGGGACGGGCCGTTCCGGCTGCCGGCACCCGACGAGCTGCCCAGCGTGGCGGACGCGACGGTCACCACTCGCGTCGATGTGAGCGCGCAGCGGGAGCGGCGGATCGAGGCCATGCGCGCCCACGCCACGCAGGTCGCGTTGTGCGACGGCGCGTTCGCCATGAGCAACGGCGTGGCGCAGCCGCTGGTGGACGTCGAGGAGTACGTCGCCGCCGACGGGGTGGCCCTGACCGATCTGTTCGAGGGGGTGGCGGGGTGACCACCGAGGAGCCCCCCGACGACGGGTGGAGCGCGATCGCCCTGCTCACCATGGACGGGCTGCTGCTCGGCGCGTTCGGCCTCGCGTTCACGCCCCTGTTCGTGGGCGCGGTGCCGGTGCCGATGGGCGCGGTGCTGTCGATCCTCGTCCTGCCCTGGCTGGTGCTGCGGGCGGGCGAGATCGATCCGCGGCCCGGCGTCGCGGGCGCGCCGCTGATCGCCTGGTTCCTGGCGGTGGTCGTGCTGGGCCTGACCGGACCCGGCGGCGACGTCATGCTGCCGACCCAGCCGTCGACGATCTGGACCTCGCTCCTGCTGTTCTTCGGCGGCATGGGCGCCGGGCTGTGGGCGTTGCGCCGGGCGCTGAACGGGGAGGCGCCCGGCCGTGGCTGAGGACATCTCGGACGCGGCCCTGGTCGCGGTGCTGCGGCCGTTCGTCCGCGCCACCCGGCCGGTGCTCGCCGGGCTGCGCGAGGCCGACCCGTTCGGCCTGCGCACGCGGGTGGCGTCCGGCGGCGAGGACCGGTCGCTCGGCACGAGGATCCTCGACGCGCTCGCCGCCGTCGAGGTACCGGGCACCTCGGCGTGGGCGGCGATGGACGTGTCCGAACGGTCGAGATGGTGGGTGTACCGGGTCGGCCGGTTCACCACGCTGCTGGCCGCCCTGCCCGGGATCGGTGGCGCGCTGGTCAGCCGGCTGCCCGTCGCCAAGATCCTCGGTGCGGCCGGGCAGGGCCTGGTTCTCGTCGCGGTCGCGGGCGAGCACGGCGTCGAGAAGGAGGAGCCCCTGATCGGGCTGCTCGGGAAGGTCCTGTTCCGGCGCGACCTCGTGGTCGTCGAGCCGGACGCGGCGGCCGACGCCGAGGCCGACGAGCGGGCCGCCGCGCTGACCGGGGACCTCGCCGAACCGGCGACCACTCCTACGGTGGCGCGCGTCGGTGCGGCGGTGTGGCGGCTCGGCCGCGCCCTGCTCGCGGTGGAGGGCGAGCTGGACCGTCGACCGCACGGCAACGTGCTCCACGAGGGCCTGGGCATGCTGCCGGTGGTCGGGGCGGTCGGGAAGTACCTGGGGGAGTGGTCCGGGCTGAAGAAGGCCGCGAGGCGGGCCGAGGAGATCCTCGAGCCCCCCGTGCGCGGATAACGCTGTTCCGGCGACGTTCTGCGCGCACGACCGGGTGGTGATCACCCCGGTGGGGCAGGGACCAGGTAGCCGTAGCGGTGGTGCTCGACGAAGCCCAGACGGTCGTACAGCGCCCGTGCGACGGTGTTCTTCAGCGCCACCTGCAGCACCGCCCACCGGGCACCGCTCTCGCGTCCCCAGTCGGCGGCTGCGGCCAGCAGGTCGGTGGCGAGCCCGCGCCGTCGCGCGTCCGGCACCACCTCCAACACCGACAGGTGCAGGTGGTCCTCGACCAGGCAGGCGCGCAACACCCCGAGCGCAGAGCCGGTCGGCCCGCGAACCAGCAAGAACGCGGTGACCGGGGCCCCACCGGGGTCCAGCACCGGGCGCCGCGCCGGAGCGTCCCCGACGACCGCCCACCACGGCGCAGACGGCCGCAGCGCCACCTCCACCCGCGACGAGGGCTCCCGCGACGAGCGCGAGGGCTCCCGCGACGAGGGTTCCGGCGACGAGGGCTCCCGTGACGAGGGCACCGCCGCGGCTCGGAGCTGCTGGAGGTCGGCCACCAGCACCGCTGACTCGGCACCGGCCGCGTGGGCCTCGTCCAGCACCCAGCCCTCCGCGCGTACGGCCCGGTCCCACGGCGAACCGGTCGGAGCCTGCACCCGCGCAGGGATCGCGTTCCGCTCGGCGAACTCCCGCACCTGCCGCAGCGCCTCGGCCACCGGCCGGCCGGGGTGGCCGATCGCCAGCGCGGAGTTCGCGCGGCCGGTGTAGCCGCCGGCGGCGCGCAGCCGCCACGCCCCCAGGGGCTCGTCCACCTGCGAGGGCCAGGCGTCGGCGCACAGTCCCTCCAGCCGTGCGATCGCGGTGAGCGAGGCCCGGCGCGCCGGGGCAGGGGGTACTGCGCGCACCGCCACGACGGCGGTGCGCCGGACCCGGACCGGGCCGCGGCGCGTGTGCACGGTCACGGTCCCGGCGTCGGCGGTCAGCTCCCCGACCGCGTCGCTGTAGAGCGGGCGGCCGTCACGGTCGCCGATGCGGTGGCGCAGTGACACCCGACGCCCCACCAGGCCGTCGGTGTCGACGCCCGACCCCGCACGCGGGTCCTCGGCATCGACGTCTGACCCGGTGTCCACCCCTGACCTCCCCTTTTCGGACGTGCGTCACACCGACCCGGCGGACGAGATGCGGGCATCGCGATACATACTGATGTCCGCCCCAGTTTCTCTCGTGTGGAGGATGGCTCACCCGTGACGTACGTGATCGCCGAGCCCTGCGTCGACCTGCTCGACAAGGCGTGTATCGAAGAGTGCCCGGTGGACTGCATCTACGAGGGCGGCCGGATGCTCTACATCCACCCCGACGAGTGCGTCGACTGCGGGGCGTGCGAACCGGTGTGCCCCGTCGAGGCCATCTACTACGAGGACGACGTGCCCGAGCAGTGGGCCGCCTACACCAAGGCCAATGTCGACTTCTTCGACGAGCTGGGCTCGCCGGGTGGTGCGTCGAAGGTCGGGAAGACCGACATGGACGTCGAGCCGGCGAAGAGCCTGCCGCCGCAGCAGCACGACGAGTGAGGTCTGCTCGCAGGGCCGAGCCGTCGACACCGGGGTCTGCCGGCAGGGCCGAACCGTCGACACCGGGGTCTGCCGGCAGGGCCGAGCCGTCGACACCGGCGTACGGGGGCATGGCCGAGCCGTCTTCACCGGGGTATGCCGACAGGGCCGAGCCGTCGACGCCGGCGTACGGGGGCAGGGCCGAACCGTCGACGCCGGGGCCTGCTCCCGGCGCGGAACCGTCGGTGCCGGGCTCCGCTCCCCGGACCGAACCATCCCCGGTGAGGAAGCTCGACCTCCCCGAGTTTCCGTGGGACTCGCTCGTGGTGGACAAGGCGCTCGCCGAGTCGCACGCGGACGGCATCGTCGACCTCTCGGTCGGCACGCCGGTGGACCCCGTGCCTGCCGTGGTGCGCGCCGCGCTGGCCGGCCCGGCGGCCGACGAGCCCGGCTACCCGACCACGCACGGGCCCCTGTCCCTGCGCCAGGCGATCGCGGACTCGCTGTTGCGCCGGTTCGGTGCGACGGTCGACCCGAGCGCCGTGCTGCCCACCATCGGGTCCAAGGAGCTGGTCGCGTGGCTGCCGACGCTGCTCGGTGTCGGGCCGGGAGACGCCGTGGTGATCCCGGAGCTGGCCTATCCGACCTACGAGGTCGGCGCACGGCTGGCGCACGCCGAGGTCGTGCGGTCCGATTCGCCCATGGCCGTCGGACCCGGCCGGGTCGCGTTGATGTGGATCAACTCGCCGTCCAACCCGAGCGGGCGGGTGCTGCCTCCCGAGCAGCTGCGCAAGGTGATCGGGAGGGCTCGCGCGCGCGGGGCCGTCGTGGCCTCCGACGAGTGCTACCTGTCGCTGGGCCGCGGCGCGATGTCGATCCTGCATCCGGAAGTCTGCCTCGGCTCCCACGAGGGGCTGCTGGCCGTGCACTCGATGTCGAAGTCGTCCAACCTCGCGGGGTACCGGGCCGGGTTCGTCGCGGGTGACCCGGCGCTGGTCGCGGGCCTGCTCGAGGTGCGCAAGCACGCCGGGATGATGGTGCCGCGGCCGGTGCAGGCCGCGATGGAGGCCGCGGCCTCCGACGACGTCCACGTCGAGAACCAGGCGCTGATCTACAGCAGGCGCCGGGTGCTGTTGCGGTCCGCACTCGAGGCGTGGGGCCTGCGCATCGACCACTCCGAGGCCGGGCTGTACCTGTGGGCCACTGCAGGGGAGCCGTGCCGGGTCACCGTCCGCAGGCTCGCCGAGCGCGGGATCCTCGTCGCTCCCGGCGACTTCTACGGCCCGGCCGGTGCCGAGCACGTCCGCGTCGGGCTGACCGCGTCGGACGATCGCATCGCGGCCGCGGCGGCGCGGCTGCTCGGGGCGTGACGCGGGACGACCGCACGGCCGCGAGCCGCCCGGTCGGATCGGCTGCGGGCCGCGACGGTGCGGGGAGCCGTCGGGTCCGGCCTGTCGTCGTCCTGCTGGGCGTACTCGCGGTGGCGGCCAACCTGCGGGCCGCGCTCGCGGGGTATCCGCCGCTGCTGGAGACCGTCCGGGCGGACCTCGGCGTCTCCGCGGGCGTCGCCGGGTTCGTGCAGGCCGGAGCGGTGTTGATGATGGCGGTCGGTTCGTTCACCGGGAGCGCGGTCGGTGCACGGGTCGGTCGGGAGCGCGCTCTCGGCGCCGCCGTCGGGCTGGTGGCCGCGGGCAGCCTGCTGCGCGGGGTCGCCGGCCTGTCGGCGCTGGTCGGCGGCAGCGTGCTCGTCGGGCTGGGCATCGGGCTGGCCGGGGTGCTGATCACCGGCGTGGTCAAGGAGCACCTCGCGGAGCGGGCCGGCGCGGCGACCGGCGGCTACGTGGTCGCGATGATGGTGGGCGCCACCGTCTCCAGCGCGGTCGCCGTCCCGCTGGCGGCGGCGCTGGGCGGCTGGTCGTTCTCGCTGGCCGTGTGGGCGGTGCCGGCGGTGCTCGCGGCCGCGCTGTGGGTGCCGGTCGCGCGCCGGATGCCCGCCGACGCGGACGTCGCGCGCGTCCCGCTGCCCTGGCGCGACCCGTTCGCGCGGCTCATCGCGTGCTACCAGGCCGGCACGTCGCTCATGTTCTACGGCTGGCTCACCTGGCTCGCGCCGTACTACGCGGGCCAGGGCTCGACGGCGGCGCACGCCGGGCTGCTGCTCGCGGTGTGGAGCGTGGCGCAGATCCCGGCGGCGCTCGTGGCGCCGGTGCTGGCCGAGCGGCACCGCCGCTGGCGGTTCTGGGCGTCGGTCACGCTGGCCTGCGGGCTCACCGGGACGGTCGGGGCGCTGCTGCTGCCGATGCCGCCGATCGTCGGGCCGTGGCTGTGGGTGGTGCTGATGGGGACGGGGGTCGGGGCGGGCTTCCCGCTGGGCCTCACGGTGATCGCCTGGCGCACACCCGACCCCGCGGCCAGCGCGGCCACGAGCGGGTTGGCGCTGGGGGTCGGCTACACGGTGGCCGGGCTCGGCCCGCTGCTGATGGGCGTGCTGATCGACGCGACCGCCGGGTTCGCGGCCGCGATCCTCGTCCTCCTGGCCGCCGGGGCACTTCAGGGCTGGGCGATCTGGCGTATCGGCGACCGCCCGCGCGCGTGTTCCGCTGCGGCGCGCGCGTAGCTCTGGGCGCGTCGTCGGTACAACGCGCGCCTGGGCCCGCCGACGCGCGTCGGCTACAGCTCGCGGACGCAGGCGTCGACCTCGGCCCAGGCCGCGAGCCACTCGGCGCGCTTCGCGACGGCCCTCGTGCGCTCGCGCTCCACGAGC
>JBBQEF010000108.1:0-15975 GCA_038320445.1 Mycobacteriales bacterium | reverse complement strand
CACCACCTGCGCGCCCGGCGGCGCAGCCGGCGGTTGTTCGCGGTCTGGGTCGCCGTGGTGCTGGTGCTCGCGCTGGGCGTCGGGGTGACCGCGTGGTGGCTCGGTACGGGCCGCTGGACGTCGATGCCGTCGATCGTGGGGTTGCAGCAGACCGCGGCGGAACGGCTGCTCGCGGACGCCGATCTGGTCCCGACCGCCACCAGGAGCTTCGACGACTCGCTCGCGTCCGGGCTCGTCCAGCGCACCGACCCCGGTCCCGATGCGCGGCTGCTGCGGGGCAGCACGGTGGCGATCGTGGTGTCCCGGGGCAGGCCGACCGTGCCGTCCGTCGCGCCCGGCACCAGCGTCGCCGACGCCGAGCAGGCGGTCCGCGCGGCGGCGCTGAGCCCCGTGCGGTCGAGCGCCGCGAGCGAGTACAGCAGCACCGTCCCGCAGGGCGCCGTGATCCGCACCGACCCCGCTGCGGGCACCCCGCTGGCCAGCGGCGGCGCGGTGACACTCGTCCTGAGCAGCGGCGCCGCTCCCCCGCCGCCGCCCGCGCAGGTCCGCGTCCCGCTCGTGGTCGGGAGGACGTTCGACGAGGCCCAGCAGATCCTGGCGGAGGCGGGGCTGCAGGCCGAGGAGGTCGAGGGCTTCCCGTTCGGTCGCCGCAACGGGCGGGTGGTGAGCCAGAGCAACGGCGCCGGCTCCATGGTCGACCGCGGCACGACGATCAGCCTGACCACGTTCTGAACCGGGTCGCTCCCCAGTCAGCCCCGCAGCATCTCCGCCACGAGGAACGCCAGCTCCAGCGACTGCTGCGTGTTCAGCCGCGGGTCGCACGCCGTCTCGTAGCGCCCGGCCAGATCGGCGTCGGAGATGTCCTGCGCCCCGCCCAGGCACTCCGTGACGTCCTCGCCCGTGACCTCGACGTGGATGCCGCCGGGGTGGCTGCCCAGCGCCGCGTGCACCTCGAAGAAGCCCTGCACCTCGTCGACGATCCGGTCGAAGTGGCGCGTCTTGTAGCCGGTGGTGGACTCGTGGGTGTTGCCGTGCATCGGGTCGCACTGCCAGATGACCTTGTGCCCGGACGCCTCGACCTTCTCGACGATGGCGGGCAGCACATCACGGACCCTGCCGTTGCCCATGCGGCTGATCAGCGTCAGGCGGCCGGGCCGGCCGTGCGGGTCGAGCCGCTCCACGTACTCCACGGCCTGCTCCGGCGTGGTGGACGGGCCGATCTTGAGGCCGATCGGGTTGGAGAGCAGCTCCGCGATCGCGATGTGGGCGCCGTCGAGCTGGCGGGTGCGCTCACCGATCCACAGGAAGTGCGCCGAGAGGTCGTAGAGCCGTGGCTCGGCGAAGCGCCGGTCCAGGCGCAGCATGGCGCGCTCGTAGTCGACCAGCAGCGCCTCGTGGGAGGCGTAGAACTCGACGCTGTGCAGGTTGTGGTCGTCCACGCCGCACGCGTCCATGAACCGCAGCGCCCGCTCGATCTCCGACGCGATGGCCTCGAACCGGGCGCCCGCGGGCGAGGTGCGGACGAAGTCCTTGTTCCAGTCGTGCACCATCGTGAGGTCGGCCATGCCCGTGGCGGTCAGCGCGCGCACGAGGTTCATCGCCGCGCTCGCGTTGGCGTAGGCGCGCACCATGCGCGACGGGTCCGGCACGCGCAGCGCCGGATCGGGCGTCAGCGCGTTGACGATGTCGCCGCGGTAGGACGGCAGGCCCAGCGCGTCGATCGGGGCGCTGCGCGGCTTGGCGTACTGCCCGGCGATCCGCCCGATCTTGACGACCGGCATCGACGCGCCGTACGTGAGCACGATCGCCATCTGCAACAGGGTGCGGATGGTGGCGCGGATGTGCGGCTCGGTGTTGTCGACGAACGTCTCGGCACAGTCGCCGCCCTGCAGCAGGAACGCCTTCCCGTTCGCGACGTCCGCGAGCCGGTCGGAGAGGCGGTCGACCTCCGGTGGCAGCGTGACCGGCGGCACGCTCTCGAGCACGGTGCGGACGTGCGCGACCTGCGCCTCGTCGGGCCACTCGGGTTGCTGTGCGGCCGGGCGGGTGAGTGCCTCGTCGAGGCGGGTGCGCAGGTCTGCGGGCAGCGGGGGCAGCTCCGGCAGCACCTCGACCGGCGCGTCGACGGTCCAGGTCATGGCGAGTGCTCCTAGACCGGGTACGCGGCGGGAAGCGGGGCCGAGGTGTGGGTCGCGGTCACGTCGTGATCGTAGTCCTGCTCATCGCCGCCTCGATCGCGTCCCACCGCCGGCGGTTGAGCCGGGCGTCGGCGAGGGCGTCGTGCGCGTCGGACGTGGGCGGGGGCAGGGCCGGGCGCCCGGCGTCCTCCCAGCGCTGACGCAGCTCGCGGGTGAACCGCGGCAGCGCGCGGGGCAGGGCGGGCATCGCCCCCCAGAGCTGGCAGAGCGCGACGTGGTCGTAGGCGGCGATCCACGCCCACAGCTCGACGTCACCCGCTCCGCCGGTCAGGAACTCGAGCAGGTCGGCGCGCAGCCGTTCGCGCGAGCGCCACGCCGTGTCGGCGGGCGACGGGAGCTTGGGCAGCACGTTGGCCCGCACCCAGGCCCCGGCCCGGCCGGGATCGAACTCGGTGGACACCGCGTAGAACTCGCGCCCGTCCTCGGCGACGACGCCGATCGAGACGAGGTCGATGGTCGTTCCGTCCTCGATGAATTCCGTATCGTAGAAATACCGCACACCTGAGGCTATCCCGGCCGGTCATGGGCGTCGGACGGCCCGGCTCGACACGGCCGAACCCCGCCGCCCGCCGCCGCGGGCAGGCGGTGGGTCGATCAGCCCGCGCGGCGCTCCGTGAGCTCCTTCGCCTTCGCCTGGGCCGCGGCGCGCTCCTTCACCGACGCCGCGTACATGTCGACGTAGGTCTGGCCGGTGAGCTCCATCAGCGCGTACATGATCTCGTCGGTCATGGACCGCTCGATGAACCGGTCGCCCGCCATGCCGTCGTAGCGGGAGAAGTCGAGTGGCTCGCCGATCTTGATGTGGACCTTGCGCGGCCGCCACATCCGCGAGCCGATCGGGTTGACCCGATCGGTGCCGATCATCGCCACCGGCACCACCGGCACCGCCGCCTCGAGCGTCATCCGCGCGACACCCGTCTTGCCCTTGTAGAGCCGGCCGTCGGGCGAGCGGGTGCCCTCGGGGTAGATGCCCAGCAGCTTGTCCTCGCGCAGCAACCGCACGGCCGTCGCCATGGCCGCCTGCGCGGCCGACCCCCCGGACCGGTCGATCGGGACCTGCCCGACACCCGAGAAGAAGATCTTCTTGAGCCTGCCGACCAGCCCCGGCTGCGTGAAGTACTCGCGCTTGGCGAGGAAGGTGATCCGCCGGGGCACCAGCAGCGGCAGGAAGAACGAGTCGACGACGGCGAGGTGGTTGCTGGCGAGGATGGCGCCGCCGCGATCCGGGACGTTCTCCAGCCCTTCGATCGTGGGCCGGCAGAACAGCCTCATGAACGGACCGAGCAGCACGAACTTGGACCACCAGTACAGCACCTGGACGTGCCCCTTCCGGCTCGACGGCGACAGCCTACGGACGGGTCTGCCACGACGACAACGGGCTGTGACGACGCGCGGGGCGTCACGGCCTGCGGCGGCGCGCCGACGTGCCTGCTGCTCGCGGCCTCCGGACGTGTCAGGATGACCGCAGCATCCGGCGGTGTCCCGCGGCCGGCTGCGCCGTGGCCGGTTCCGGCCGGGGCCGACCGGTCGAGGAGGCGGCGTGAACCGCGAACCCGATCCCGACGGTGGCTCCGAACTCGGCGAAGGTGCCGACGAGTTCGACGCGATCGTCGCCGGGTGGCGAGCCGAGGGGGACGTCCCCCGGTGGCCGGAGGAGCCGCCGCCCGACGGCGCGGTCCACGACACCCCAGCACGGGACGAGGCGCCGGTCCGCGAGACGCGCGTCCCCGACGCCACCGCCCCCGTACCGGTCGTCCGCCGGTTCGAGCCTGCCGAGGACGACGAGCACTTCGTCCCGCCGGATCCGCCCCCGCTCCCCCGCATCGGGCCGCCCGCCGCGGTCGGGCTGACGCTGATCGTGCTGGGCATCGTGCTGATCGCCACGCCCGGCTGGGTGGGGGTGCCGGAGCTGTACGGCGTGCCGCTCGGGCTGGTGGGCATCGCGTCGGGCCTGGGGTGGCTGGTGCTGCGGCTGTGGCCCGACCACTCCGGCGACGACCGTGACTCCGGTGACGACGGTGCCGTCCTCTGAGCGTCAGTGCCCGTTGACCTCGCGGGCGAGCTGCGCCGCCCCCACCACGGCCGCGGCCTCGCCGAGCTGCGCCGTGCGGATGCGGGCCAGCGGGCGGCGGGTGCCTCCGGTGACCATGGCCGCGTAGTGCTCGCGGGCCTCGTCGAGGAACAGCGGCGCCGACCCCGACACCCCGCCGCCGATCACCACCAGCTCGGGATCGAACACGTCGGCCACCAGCGCCAGGCCCTGCCCGAGCCAGCGCGCCAGCTCGTCCATGGCGGCGCACGCCACGAGGTCGCCCTCCCGGGCCGCCGCAGCGACGCGCTGGCCGGTGACCTGCCCGGGGTCGCTGTCGACGAGCCGCCGCAGCACCGGTGAGCGGCCGGGGTCGCGGGCGAGCAGCTCGACGGCCGTGGTCGCGAGCGCGGTCCCGCTGCAGTACCGCTCCCAGCAGCCGTTCTTCCCGCACGGGCAGGGCCGGCCGTCGGGCACGACCCGCAGGTGGCCCAGCTCGGGAGCGACCCCGAACGCGCCGCGGTACAGCACGCCGTCGAGCAGCAGGGCCGAACCGATGCCCGTTCCGAGGGCCACGAACACGGTGCTGGCAGCACCGGCCGCCGCCCCGAAGTGCCGCTCGGCCAGCGCGGCCGCATTGGCGTCGTGCTCGACGACGACGGGCAACCCGATCAGCGTGGCGATCCGGTCGGCGACGGGGGCGTCGCGCCAGGAGAGGTGCGGAGCGAACCGCACGCCCCGGAGGTCCGGTGTGATGAAGCCGGCGAGCGCGAGCCCGACGGCCACGACGTGGTGCCGGGCAGCCAGCTTCCCGATCACCCCGGCGACGGCGGCCTCGAGCGCGGCCTCGCTGCGTGGGGTCGGCGTCCGCGCGGTGTCGAGGACGTTGCCCTCGGCGTCGACGACGCCCGCCCGCACCGAGGTCCCCCCGACGTCCACCCCGACCGTCAGCACCGATCCCCCCGCGAGCCGGCACGCTCTCGGGTGGCCGTCCTGCGGTCGATGCGGATGTACTGCACGGTGCGGGTCGGGGCCGCGGGTGGCCCGGGCGGCGGCGGTGGGGCGCCGGGGTTGCCCTCGTCGAGTGCGGCTCGCAGCACCTCGATCAGGCCCGACGCCTGCTCGGCCAGGCGCACGGCGAGCTCGGGGCGCTCACCGCGCAGCGCCGCCAGCACCGCGCAGACCGGACAGTTCACGCAGGAGGAGGGGCCGGTGGACGGCTCGGTCGCGACGCGCTCGAGGAGCGGGCCGATCCGCTCCAGAGCGAGGAGGACGACCGCGCGCAGCTCGCCGGGGAGCCCGGCGTGGCCACCGCAGCCCTGGTCGCTCCGGCTCACCGGACCCAGACCGCGGGGTCGGGCGCGAAGACGACGCACAGGTCGTCACCGTCGAGACGGGCGCCGGTGACGCTGCACCGCTGCAGCACCGACGGCAGGGCCACCATCCGGCGCACCCCACCGACGGCGACGGCGAGCTCGTCGCCGACGCGGGCCAGGTCGAGCGGCCCGTCCGCGGCCCCGGGCAGGCGCAGTACCAGCTCGAACTCCGAGTCCCGTGACGTCCCGCCGCCGGCCGTGCGCCGCACGGTCAGCAGGGGTGGGCCAGGGGTGCCGGGCGCGGCGGGATCGGTGTCGCCGTAGAGGTTCGCGGCGATCGCGAGGAGCGCGGGCACGCCGGTGGGCTCGGCAGCGGAGTGATCGGCGGTGCGCAGCGGGGCGTCACCGAGCCCGGTGAGATCGGCCAGCACCGCCTGCGGCTCGGGGCGCCGCTCGCGCAGCCACCGGGCGGCGGGGCCGCGCAGCGACGGGGGCGGGCCGGGCACCACGCGGTTGACGACGATCCCGTCCACCGAGAGGCCGTGCAGCGCCAGCGCGGTGACGGTGCGGCGGGTCTCGGCGGCCACCACCCGCTCCGGGGTGAGCACCAGCCTGATCGACGTCCGGCTGTGGTCGGCGAGCATCGCGCGCAGCCCGCGGAGCTGCTCGGCGAGGTCGTCCAGCGCGTCGACGGTGGCGTCCCAGCCGGGGCCGTCGGCCTTGGCGCCGGCCAACCCGGCCAGCAACCCCCGGACGGCGCGCCGGTGCGCCGGGAACAACCGCTCGACGTAGCCCGCGATCGCTTCCGGCAGGCCCAGCAGGCGCAGCGTCTCGGCGGTGGGGCCGCAGTCGACGACCACGACCTCCCACGGCCCGGACTCCGCCAGCCGCCGCACCTCGCCGAGCGCGAGCAGGTCCTCGATGCCGGGCAGCACCGTCAGCTCGTCGGCCACCAGCTCGTCGACGCCGGCACCGGCCAGCACCGTGCGCAGGTGGCCCTGCAGGCGGCTCCAGGACTGGTCGAGCAGCATCCGGGTGTCGATGTGGGCCGCGAACAGCCCGCCCTCGACCTCGGTCGGGGTGCCCGTGAGCTCGGCCTCCAGCGCGTCCCCGAGTGAATGGGCCGGATCGGTGGACACGACGAGAGCCTTGCGACCCGAGCGCGCGAGGTGCGCCGCCGTCGCTGCGGCCAGGGTCGTCTTCCCGACGCCCCCCTTGCCCGTGAACAGCACGACCCGCACCTGGCGGAGCCTATCCGCGCGGCCCGTCCACGGCCTTTCAGGCCCCGCTCTCCACCCGCCGCTTCAGCCCTTTGAGCGCGGTGTCGATGATCACTTTCTCGGCTTTGCGGCGCAGCATGCCGATCATCGGGATGTTCAGGTCGACGGCCAGCGAGTACGTCACGGTGGTGGAACCGGTGCCGCCCGCCAGTGCGTAGGAACCGTCCTGCGCCTTCTGCATCTGGCCCCTGACCAGCGTCCAGCTCACCGAGAGGCCGTCAGCGGCCCAGCGGTAGTCGAGCGTGTAGGAGTCCTTGATCGGACCGGCGTCCATCGTGAAGCGCACCCGCTCCGCGCGGCCGTCTTCGTCGCTGTCGAGCACCTCGACCGTCTTGACCTGTTCCGCCCACTCCGGATAGGCCTCGAAGTCCGCGATCACCGCCATCACCTGCTGCGGTGCGGCGGCGATACTGATCGAGGAGGAGGTCGCGTCGGCCATGGCCGGGAGGTTACCCACCCGTCACATGTCACCAGCGCAGGACGTACGGCGTGCCCGTCCGGCGGAAGTGCCCGACGTTGACGCACTCCGTCAGGCCCACCCGCATCCGCGCGGCGAGCGGCTGGTGGACGTGCCCGAACACCGACGCGCGCGGCCGATCGCGCAGGATCACGTCGAGCAACGCGGGCGCAGCCGACTCCTGGCGGCGCGACACGACGTCGTAGGACAGCTCGGGCACCGCGGGCGGGGCGTGGGTGCACAGGACGTCCAGCTCGCCGAGCGCGGTCGCGGCCGCCGCGTACTCCTCCGCCGGGATCAGGTGGGGCGTCCACGGCCCGCCGCGGCGGGCACGGACACCCGGCGGCAGCGGCACGCCGCCCACGAACCCGAACCGCAGCCCGCCGATCTCGACGACCTTGCCGTCGGGCAGGCACAGGCCCGGCCGCTCGTAGGCCGGCCACAGCCGGGGCACGTCGACGTTGCCGGGGATCGCCCAGGTCGGGGCCGTCAGCGCGCCGAAGATCCGGTCGTACTGCTCGCGCACGGCCTCCTCGACGACGGCGACGGGATCGTCGAGCCGCGCCCACTCCGTCCGGATGAACGCCACGAGCTCGCCGGGCCCACCGTGCATGCGCAGCCTGCCGAACTCCGCGCTGACCTGCGGTCCGAGCGCCCGGCCGAGGATCCCGGCGCTCGGATCGGCGTAGTCGACGTAGTCGACGAGATCGCCCAGCATGATCACCGCGTCGGCGCCGTCACCGGCCCGGGCCAGGCTCTCCGTGCGGCCGTGCACGTCGGAGATCACGTGCACGCGCATGCCTCCAGACGCTACCCGGACGGCGGCTCACCGGGCGCCCGGCCCGCCTCCAGGCGCTCCTTGAGGGCGAACGCGATGGCTTTGGCGGCGCGTTGCCTGCGGCGGGCCTCGGCCATGCCCCGCCGCCACGGTGCCGGTGCGGGGGAACCGCCCGGCCCGGCCGGATCGGCCCGCAGGTAGTAGTGCAGCACCGTGCCGTCGAGCACCGGCTCCAGCCAGATCTCCATGCTGCCGACGAGCGCTCCCGTGACGGTCCACCGGAACCCCTGCACGCCACGATCGGTGACGACCCGCAGGTGCAGGTCCGGCCAGAGCCGCCGCCACCGCGCGGGCCGGGAGAGCTCGGCGGCCACGATCGCGGGCGGCACGGCCAGGAAGGTCTCGTCGACCACGTCCACCGACGGCATGGGTCCAGCATGCCGGTCGGGACAAAACGGACACCCGCTGGACCTGCCCGGCCAGGGCTACCTGAGGGTAGGTTGGCGCGCACACCGTGAGCCAGTGCAGGCCAGGAGGTCCCGATCGTGCGCGAGTACAGCGTCCCCGCCACCGTCCGCGTCGCCGACGGGGAGAACCTCGTCGGCGCGGTGTACGACAACGCGGCCGCGCACGGTTCGTCCGTCGCGTACCGCCGCCGAGGCCCGGACGGGGTCTGGGCGGACGTCACCGCCGCGCAGTTCGCCGACGAGGTCACCGTCGCGGCCGGCGGGCTGATCGCGGCCGGAGTGGCCGTGGGTGACCGCGTGGCGCTGCTGTCGCGCACACGCTACGAGTGGACGCTGCTCGACTACGCCATCCTGGCCGTCGGCGGCGTCACCGTACCGATCTACGAGACGTCCTCGGCCGACCAGATCCGCTGGATCCTGTCCGACTCCGGCGCGGTGGCCGTGATCGTCGAGTCGGACCGGCACCGCGCGCTCGTCGACGCCGTCCGCGACGAGCTGGGCGAGCTCACCCGCATCTGGCAGATCGAGCCCCGGTCCGGCGAGCCCGGCGGGGTGGAGCAGCTCGGGCTGCTCGGCAGCGACGTCCCCGCAGGCGAGGTGCACGCCCGCCGTGCCGCCGTCCGTGCCGACGACATCGCCACGTTGATCTACACGTCCGGCACCACCGGCCGTCCCAAGGGCTGCGAGCTGACCCACCGCAACATGCAGACCGAGGTGCGTACCGTCGCACTGGTGTTCCCCGAGCTGCTCACGGCGGGCGGCTCGGTGCTGCTGTTCCTGCCGCTCGCGCACGTGTTCGGCAAGGCCATCCAGTGCGGCGCCACCTACACGCGCACGATCATCGGCCACACCGCCGACGTCTCCGACCTGGTCGGCGACCTCGCGGTGTTCCAGCCGACGTTCCTGCTGGCGGTGCCGCGCGTGTTCGAGAAGGTCTACAACGGCGCCCGCCAGAGGGCCCACGCGGGCGGCAAGGGCAAGATCTTCGACGCCGCAGCCGACACGGCCATCGCCTGGAGCACCGCCCAGGACACCGGCGGACCCGGTCTCGCACTGAAGGCCAAGCACGCCTTGTTCGACCGGCTCGTCTACGGCAAGCTGCGCGCGGCACTCGGCGGCAACGTCGTCGCGGCGGTGTCCGGCAGCGCCCCGCTCGGGAGCCGGCTCGGGCACTTCTTCCGCGGCATCGGGCTGCCGGTCCTCGAGGGCTACGGCCTCACCGAGACCAGCGCGGGCATCACCGTCAACACGCTCGGCGCCCAGCGGGTCGGCAGCGTCGGGCGGCCCGTGCCCGGCCACGCCGTCCGCATCGCCGACGACGGGGAGATCCTGCTGAAGGGCCCGATCGTGTTCCGGGGCTACTGGCGCAACGACGCCGCCACCGCCGCGTCGATCGAGGACGGCTGGTTCCACAGCGGCGACATCGGCGAGCTCGACGACGCGGGCTTCCTGACGATCACCGGCCGCAAGAAGGAGATCATCGTGACGGCCGGCGGCAAGAACGTGGCCCCCGCCGTGCTGGAGGACCGGTTGCGCGCCCACGCGCTGGTCAGCCAGTGCATGGTCGTCGGTGACGGCCGGCCGTTCATCGGGGCGCTCGTGACCGTCGACGCCGAGGCGTTGCCCGCCTGGCTGGAGCGCACCGGCAGGCCCGCCGGCACGTCCGTGGCGGATCTCGTCGACGACGCTGCGCTGCGCGAGGAGATGAGCAGGGCGGTGGCCGACGCCAACCAGGCCGTCTCCCGCGCCGAGCAGATCCGCGAGTTCCGCATCCTGCCCGTCGACTTCACGGAGGCGGGTGGCGAGATGACCCCGACCCTCAAGGTCAAACGCACCGTGGTCGCCGCCCACTTCGCCGACGCGATCGCGTCGATCTACGCAGGCACCAGACAACCCGCCTGACCCGCGAGTCGGCACGTTCCCGTGCGCAAGTAGGCCCGAACCCGTGCGCGAGTCGGCACGAATCAGCGTCTCGAATCTGCCCCTTCGTGTACCGAGACGTACCGACTCGCGGACCGGAGCCGGTCCACTCGCGCACCGGGACGTACCGACTCGCGGGCGGGTTCGGCTCTACTCGCGCACGGAAACATACCGACTCGCGGGGGTTCGGGGTGGGCCGGACAGGAGTGGGCCGAGGCGGGCGACGCGGTCGGGCCAGGCCCAGCACTGCCGCATCCACGCCCGGCCGGCGGCGCCCATGGCCCGGGCGCGGGCGGGATCGGACAGCAGGGCCGTCAGGGCACCCGCCAACGCCTCGAGGTCGCGACCGCCGACGACGTGGCCGGTGCGGCCGTCCAGCACCGTCTCGGGGGCGCCGCCGCCGTCACCTGCGACGACCGGCAGGCCGCAGGCCGCGGCCTCCAGCAGCGCGATGCCCAGACCCTCGACGTCCAGCCCACCGCCGCGCGTGCGGCAGGGCATGGCGAACACATCCCCGACGGCGTGGTGTGCGGCCAGCTCGGCCTGCGGCACGGCACCGGCGAACACGACGTGGTCGGCGACGTCGCACGCCACCGCCAGCCGACGCAGCGGCTCCCGGTGGGGCCCGTCCCCGACCAGCAGCAGCCGCGCTCCGGGCACCCGGGCCCGCACCCGCGGCAGCACCCGGATCAGCGCGTCCTGGCCCTTGCGGGGCACCAGCCGTGACACGCAGGTGACGAGCGGTGCCTCGCCGAGCCCGTAGCGGCGCCTCAGCCCGGATCGGGCGGCCGGGTCGGGCCGGAACACCTCCGCGTCGATCCCGGACGGCAGCACCTCCAGCGCGGCGGACGGCCCGAGGGCCGCGGCGATCCGGCCGCGGGTCCACCGCGAGATGGTGGTCACCGCGTCCGCATCGGTGCCGATGCGTCGCAACGCCGACCGGGCGCCCGGCAGCATCGACCAGCCCACCTCGTGCCCGTGGGTGCTGGCGAGCACGCGCTCGACCCCGGCCCGGCGGCGCAGTGCCGGCCCCAGTACGCCCAGCGGGGCCGCCGCACCGAACCAGACGGTGTGGGCGTCGTGTTCCCGGACCAGCGCTGCGGCCCGGCGGGCGACGGCGGGCGTGGGCACCATCAGCGAGGTCGGGTGGCGGTGCACCGGATACGGCAGAGCGGCATCGAACGCGGCAGCACCGGGCCACGCCGGCGCGTACACGGCCAGCTCGTCCGGTTCCAGCCGGGCGGACAGAGCGTGGAGGTAGTGCTGGATCCCGCCCGTACGAGGCGGGAAGTCGTTGGTGACGAGCAGCGTGCGGGGCACGGTAGGACGCTAGTGCCGGCCGGAGGGAGATCGGGCGGCGGCCGACCCGCTCGGGGATCGGCCGCCGCCCGTTCCCGGGGAGCGGACGTGGTTCGTGGGCGCTACACGCGCCGGGCGCCGCTGAAGGCGCTTCTCGAGACCTTCTGGTACTTCACGACATCGCCGGACTGCGGGGCGTCGATGAACGTGCCCTCACCGGCGTAGATGCCGACGTGACTGACGGGGCTGTAGTAGAAGACCAGGTCGCCGGGCTGCAGCTCGTCCCAGGAGACGGTTCGGCCGATGGTGGCCTGCTGGCTGCTGGACCGCGGCAGGGTCACACCGGCGCGCTGGAACGCCCAGGAGGTGAGGCCGGAGCAGTCGTAGCTGCCGGGGCCCTCGGCGCCCCACACGTAGGGCTTGCCCAGCTGGGTGGCGGCGGCCCGCAACGCCTCGACGCCGACGCCGCTGCCGGTGATGTCCGGGGCGTCGACGCCTCCGCCGTTGCGCTCGCGGCGCTGCTGGGGCGACAGCTGGGCGAGCAGCTTCTCGGCCTGGGCGATGCGGACGTCCGCGTCCTTCTTGCGGGCGGCCAGATCCTGCTCGGCGCCGGCCGCCTGGTCGACGGCCACCCGGGCGCGGGCAACGGCGGCGTCGGCCTCGGTCTGGGCGGCGGAGGTCGCATCGACCACGGCGCTGAGCTGCTGGAGCGCGTTCTTGTATTCGGAGGAGATGCCCTCCAGGGCGGACATCTTGTCCAGGAAGTCCGTCGGGGACCCGCTCGCGAGCAGCGCGTTGAACTGGTCGAGGTTGCCGCTCTCGAACGTGGCCATGGCCACCGAGTCGACCTGCCTGCGGTACTTCTCCTCGGCGGCCTTCGCCGCGGCGACCTTGGCCCCGGCCGGCTCGACGGCGGCCTGCATCTTCGTGACGTCGCCCTGACGCGCAGCGACGGCATCCTGCGACGCGTGCCACTGCTCGGTGAGCGCCTCGGCCTCGCGCTGGACCCGATCGAGCTGGGCCGCGGCGTCAGTGGCGTTGGTGGGGATCGGCAGCGGGTTCGCGACAGCCGGCGCAGCGGGCGCGAGCGACGGGACGTCGACCGGAGGGACCGGCACGACCGGCTGGGCCGCCGCCGGGTTCACCACGATGACCGCGCCGAGGAGGACGACGACGGCGATCGCGCCGCCCGTCATCACCCGCCACACGGTGGAGCGGGAGACGGAGGGGTTGCGCCGTAGCGACACCACGCGGCCCGGACTCCTTCCTCCACCCCGGCGTACTCGAACGGAGCTTCGTGCGTGTCCGGACGGAGTAGCGCGCGGTCACCTTGCGTCGCCGATCGGGATCGAACGGCTGATCGTCCGCGAGGCCTGGCGGAGATTACGGAGGCCGCTGCGACCCGTCCAGCTCGCGTCGGGCCCGGCGCGTCGGCGACGGCGCATCACTCTTCGGAGCCGAAGGTGACCCAGTCGGGTTGTGGGACGGCGTTATCTTACCCGGTGTGACGCTCCGATCGCCCTCCGTTCTCCCTTGCGGACGTTCGGCGCGTGCGGCCGGCCACCAACCGCAACCGGGGGACAAGTCCTTGCTCGGCCAGGACATCGAGCGCCCGCTGTTCCGGTGCGTCGAGCTGCACGATGGGCGCGCCGGACGGCACATCGAGACCCTCCGCTCCGGACAGCCGCGGCTCGGGCGTGCCGAGCAGCACGCCGATCACGCAATCGCCGCAGGCGTGTCCCCGAACCTCACAGCTATCGCATTCGATGATCATTTCAGCTCCTGTCGACCGAGGGATCTCACCGGCACGACGGACGCTAGGGGCACCCACCGACAGTTTCGCGCGAACCGGACCGGTCAGGGCCGCACGAGGCGTTTGAGCAGCAGCGCGGACGGGACGCTGTAGGCGCCGCGCCTGCGCACCGACTCGACCACGGCGCGGTCCGAGGTGGCGACGGCCACCGGCCGGCCCTGGGGCTCGGCGGCCACCAGCGAGCGGATCACGTCGTCGGCGAGCACCCCGGGATCGCTGAAGAGCACCCGCAGCCCGCGGGACCCGCGCGGCGGCGCGGCGACGACCCCGGCCCCGTCGAACACCACCGTGACCTCGACGCCCGTGCGCGCCGCGAGCGCCGCCAGCTGCCCGACGAGCCGTGTGCGCTGATCCGCCAGCGGCAGCTCCGGGTACCCGGTCTTGCTGACGTTGTAGCCGTCCACCACCAGGTGCACCGTCGGCACGGCGAGCAGCGCGTCGAGCCCGGCGAGCCCGTCGATCGCGGCGCCGCCCCGGCCGCGCCCGGCACCGGTCACGAGATCGCCCGGCCGGGGGCCGCCACCGCCGAGCGCCAGCTCGCGGCGCAGCCCCACCACCGCGCCGCCGAGCGTGTCGACGAGCAGGGTCAGGCGCACCTCGTCGGCCTGCCTGGCCTCGCGCGCGGCCTGCCGGGCCGCTGCGACCTCGACGGCCGCCCGGTCCGCCCGGCCGCGCTCGGCCTCCGCGCGGGCCCGCTCCCGGTCGCGCTCGGCCCGCACCGCGGCCAGCTCGGCGTCGGCGGCGCGGCGCATCCCGGCGACCGCCTCCTCCGCCGACGCGGTCGCGTCGAGCGCGGCACGCAGCCGCGCGCCCTGCTCCGAGACGCGGCGGCGCAGCTGCTGGTACTCGGCGTCGCGGTGCTCACCCGCCGTCCGTGCCATGCCCCTGGCCTCGGTGAGCTCGCCGCGCAGCCGTTCGAGCTCGACGGTCAGCTTGTCCACCTTCGACAGCGCCTCGTCGCGCTCGGCCCGCAGCTCGACGACCTCGCCACGCCTCGCCGCCGCCGCGATCGCATCCGCCGCCGACGCGTCGCCGAGCAGGACCGCGCCGGCCGCGGCGGAGAGCGGGTCGTCGGCCGTCACGGTCAGCTCGCCGGGCCGGTGTTCCTCCCACCACTCGACGACGGCTGCGCGGAACACGCTCGACCCCGCCAGCTCGGCGACCAGCGCCGCCGCGGCCAGCTTCGCCCGCTTGGCCGGCGCGAATCGCGCAAACCGGCGCACGCGCATCGGCACGTCCGCGACGGGCATGTCCCCGACGGCCGTGGCGGCGACCTCGGCGATGCGGGCGCGCACGGCATCGGGCAGGCGATCCCAGTCCGGCTGGACACGCGTGTCCGCAGCCCCGGCGTCCCCCTCGGGGGGCGGGGCCGGACCGGCGGGAGTCGCGGACATCCCATCAGGTTATCCGTGATCGGGCCGTTCCACGCCCGGCACGGCGGCGCCGGCCCGTATCGAGATCGAACGATTCTGTCGGTGGCCGCCGCTAGCGTCCGGGACGTGACCGTGAACACCCACCAGCTCTCCTTCGACGAGCTGGGCACGCCGCTGCGCGAGGTGACCTTCGTGGTGCTCGATCTGGAGACCACCGGCGGGGCCCCCACCAGCGATGCGATCACCGAGATCGGCGCTGTGAAGGTGCGCGGCGGCGAGCAGCTCGCCGAGCTGGCCACGCTGGTCGATCCGGGCACCGGGGTGCCGCCCCACATCGTCGCGCTCACCGGCATCACCACGGCGATGATCGCCGACGCGCCACGGCTGCCCGCCGTGCTGCCCACGGTGCTGGAGTTCCTGCGCGGCTCCGTCCTGGTGGCCCACAACGCGCCGTTCGACTCGGGGTTCCTGCGCGCCGCGTGCGAGCGGCACGGGCACGCCTGGCCCCGCCCGCCGGTGCTGTGCACGGCGCGCCTGGCCCGCGCCGTGCTGCCCCGCGACGAGGCCCCCAGCGTGCGGCTCGGGGCGTTGGCGCAGCTGTTCGGCACGGCCACCACCCCCAACCACCGCGCGCTGTCGGATGCCAGGGCCACGGTCGAGGTGCTGCACCGGTTGCTGGAGCGCGTGGGCAACCTGGGCGTGCAGAGCCTGGAGGAGCTGCTGGCCCTGGCCCGCGAGTCGGCGCCCCATCGGCCCACGCCGGGCCAGCGACGCAAGCGCGGGCTCGCGAAGGACGTGCCGTCGGCGCCGGGGGTCTACCTGTTCCGGGGTCCGCGCGAGGAGGTGCTCTACGTGGGCACCAGCGGTGATCTGCACCGTCGCGTGCGCAGCTACTTCACCGCGGGCGAGCGGCGCAGGCGGGTGCGCGACATGGTGGCGCTCGCCGAGCGGGTCGACACCGTCGTCTGTGCACACGCGCTGGAGGCATCGGTGCGGGAGCTGCGGCTCATCGCGACCCACCAGCCCCGCTACAACCGCCGCTCCC
>JBBQEF010000107.1:0-16163 GCA_038320445.1 Mycobacteriales bacterium | reverse complement strand
GGCCCGCAGCCGCTCGATCGCGCCGTCGGCCCGCTCGGCGCGCTCCGTGGCGGCGCGCAGCACGGCGCGCAGCTCGGCCAGCTCCGCCCGGTGCCAGTCGCGGTCGGCCACCCCCGCGGCGCGCACCGCGGCCAGTTCGGTGGCGAGCCCGGCCCGGGCCGCACGCTCGTCGTCGAGCGCGGCGGCCGCCGCGGCGGCCCGATCGACCTCCCGGGCCCGGGCCGCGTCCGCGATCGTCACGGCCCCGCGCGCCACCTCGATCTCCCGGTCCGACGCCGCGGACCGGTCGGCCGCCACCCGGGCCCGATCCCGCTCGGCGTCGCGCTCGACCGCCGACCGGCCGGCGGCCAGCTCCGCTGCGCGCGCCTCCCGTTCGGCTGCGGCGAGCCGCTCCCCCGCCTGCTGACGGGCCGCGGTCGCCTCGTCCGCCCGCTGCCGGGCCGCGCCGAGGGCCTCGGTGGCCTCCAGCGCCTGGCGTGCGGAGGTGGCCGCGCGGTCGAGTGCCTCCGCCCGCTCGGCCGCGGCCCGGTCGGCCGCCTCCGTGCTGCGCCTCGCCCGGCGCAGCGCCTCGTCGCGGGCCTCCTCCGCCGCGACCCGCACCCGCTCCGCCGCGGCCGCACGCTTGTTGGCCTCCTCGACCGCCGCGACGGCGTGGGCCTCCACCTCGTCGATCCGTGTCGTGACCGATCCCAGTGCCGTGACCAGTGCGTCGACGGGACCGCGGACGGCCTCGACGTGCTCCCGCAGCCTGTCGGCGTCCAGCCCGAACGCGGCGCGGGACGAGTCGAGCCCCAGCGCGTCGAGGGCGTCCCGCTCAGCGCGGGCCAGCTGCGCGCAGGTGCGCCCGCCCTCCGAGCGGGTGTCGCGGCAGAACGCGCGGCGGCGACCGCCCTGCGGACCCGGAGCCGGCAGCTCGGCGCGGCACTTGCTGTAACCGCAGCGTGCGGCCTCGTCGATCATGCGCGGCAGGCTACCGGTTCGGTGTTCGTCAACTGCTGAACCGGTTGTGCGTTCGAGAGCCGAACCAGCACCCAACGAAACGGGTGTTTTGTTGGACGCTGCGGCGCGGCGCCACCGGGGCAGGCCGGACCGACGGGGCCCCTCGCTAGAGTCGGTCGCATGCGCGGGGCCCGCGGACGCATCGTCACCTTCCTGGCACGACTCCTGATCACGCGACGGCGGGGAAAGGCCTCGTCGGACGCGCTGCTGTCGATGCTTCCCGAGTCGGCGCTGGTCCCCCTGCAGCGCGACCGCCTCGACCCCGTCCCCGAGCTGGGCGAGCTCCGCGCGCACGAGCCCGTCAGCCAGATGAAGCTGCCGCTGGGCCTGCGGGCCTGGATCGTCACCGGCCACGCCGAGTCCAAGGCCGTGCTGGGCTCGGCGGTCACGTTCAGCAGCGATTTCAGCCACCTCGTCGGCACCGTCGGCATCACCGCCGACCAGGACCCCGGCGGGCTCGGCTTCACCGACGCCCCCGACCACACGCGGCTGCGCAAGATGCTGACGCCCGAGTTCACCGGCCACCGGTTGCGGCGGCTCGGCCCGCGCATCGACGCGATCGTGGCCGGACAGCTCGACGAGATGGAGGCGACCGCCCGCGAGCACGGCGTGGTCGACCTCGTGCAGAGCTTCGCCGTGCCCATCCCGTCGCTGGCCATCTGCGAGCTGCTCGGCGTGCCGTACGAGGACCGCGCCGAGTTCCAGCGGCTGTCCACCACCCGTTTCGACCTGCTCGGCGGCGTCGGCGGCACGCTCGGCGCCATCTCCGAGTCGCTGATCTACCTCATGGACCTGGTCAAGAAGCAGCGCGCCGAGCCCGGCGACGGCATGCTCGGCATGCTCGTGAAGGACCACGGCGACGACATCACGGACGAGGAGCTCGCCGGGCTCGCCGACGGCCTGCTCACCGGCGGGTTGGAGACCACTGCCAGCATGCTGGCACTCGGCGCGATCGTGCTGCTGCAGCACCCGCAATCGCGTCGGGCCCTGCAGCAGCGCGACGACGCGGTCGACGCCATCGTCGACGAGCTGCTGCGCTACCTGACCGTCGTGCAGGTGGCGTTCCCCCGCTTCGCCACGCAGGACGTCGAGATCGGCGGCCGGCAGATCCTGGCGGGCGACATCGTGATCTGCTCGCTCAGCGGCGCCAACCGTGACGGCAGCGCCTCCCTGGAGGGTTTCGACCCCGACCGCGCACCCCGGCCGCACCTGGCCTTCGGGCACGGCGTGCACCGCTGCGTCGGCGCCGAGCTGGCCCGGATGGAGCTGCGCGCCGCCTACCCGGCGCTGCTGCGGCGCTTCCCGGACATCGCGTTCGCCACCGGGGCCGAGGATCTCACCTACCGCAAGCTGTCGTTCGTCTTCGGCACGGACGCCCTGCCGGTCACGCTCGGTTGATCCTCGCGCCCGCGGGATCGGACTGGCCCGGTGTCGACGACCCGGACGTGTTCCGCGCCCAACTCGCCGACTGGCTCTCGCAGTACGCCAACGCCGGCACCCGCCGCACCTACGCCTACGCGCTGGGCCTGCCGCCCGCGTGGGTGGATCCGCGCGAGGTCCCTGCCGGCCCCCGCCCGCCCGCCGCCGGGCCGGGCCCGCTGCACGACCTGGCCTGGTTCCGCTGGTGCGCCCGGATCTCGCTGGACCCGCGGGCGGCGACGGCCACCCACGTCAAGGCCTGGTTGCACGCACTCGACGCCGGCGGGGCGCAGCGCCGCACCCGCCAGCGCATGCTCTCCACCCTGTCGGCGCTCTACGGCCACCTGGCCGAGACGGGGGCGGTGGCGGCCAACCCGGCGGCCCTCAACCGGTCCCGGCTCGGGCTCTCCTCCAGCGCCCGCGACGCGTCGCCGACGGTCCGGCTCACCGCCGGGCAGCTCGGCGCCCTGCTCGCCGCGGCCGCGCGGCCCACGGTGCGCGGGCGGCACGCGGAGCTCTACGCCCGCCGGGCCGTCGCTTTCGTCGCCCTGCTGACGCTGGGGCTGCGGATCTCCGAGGTCACCGGGTTGGACCGGTCCGACCTGCGCCGGTCCGGCGGCGATGACGTGCTGCGGGTGCTGGGCAAGGGCGGGCTGCACCGCGAGGTGTACGTGACCGGGCTGGTCCGCGACGCCCTGGACGCGTACCTGGCCGAGCGCGACCGCCTGAGCGGGACCTCCGTGCCGGCCCGGCGCGGCCGCGACGACTCGGCGCCGATGCTCGCCACCCGCGACGGCGGCCGCTGTTCCCGCATCGACCTCTACACGCAGCTGCGCCGCGTCGCCGAGGCCGCGGGGCCGCTGCTCGACGGGGTGGCCGTGCATCCGCACGCGCTGCGGCACGCCTACGTCACCATCGCGCTGGAGCAGGACGCGCGCATCCACCACGTGCAGGCCGACGTCGGGCACGCCACCATCGCCACGACCCAGCAGTACGACCGCGGGTTGCGTACCCGCTCCACCACCGCGGCCGACCTCGTGGCCGCGGCGATCCTGGATGTCGAGAACGCAGCGGCGGCAGCGACGTCCCCGGTGAGAGCCGAGGAGGAACGATGACCGAGCCGCACATCGACGACTACATCGACGCCCTGCCCGCCTGGCAGCAGGAGATCTGCCGCGAGGTGCGCCGCCTGGTGCACGAGGCCGATCCCGAGGTCACCGAGACGATCAAGCGAACCCGCCTGCCCTACTTCGTGCTGCAGGGCAACGTCTGTGCCCTGCTCGCCGCGAGGACCCACGTCAACGTGTTCCTCTACGACGGCGCGATCGTGCCCGACCCGGAGGGCATCATCACCGCGGGCCACGGCAACAGCACCGCCCGCACCGTCGCGATCCGCGAGGGCGAGCGGGTCAACGCGCCGGCTCTGGTCGCCATGTTCCGGCAGATCATCGCGAACAACCGAGCAGGCGGCTGGCGTAAGATGAAGTCTGGACTTATATAAGCCGATGCTTTAGTTTGGCCCTGTGCACGCGTTCGACGTCCTCGGTGATCCGGTCCGCCGTCGGATCCTCGAGCTGCTCGCCGCCGGCGAGCAGAGCTCCGGGGACCTGACCGCGACCGTCCGCACCGAGTTCGGCATCAGCCAACCCGCCGTGTCGCAGCACCTGAAGGTGTTGCGCGACAACGGGTTCGCCTCCGTGCGCCCCGAGGGCACGCGCCGGCTCTACGCCGTGCGCACCGCACCGTTGCAGGACGTCGACGCGTGGCTGGACCGTTTCCGCCGCTTCTGGACCCCCCACCTGGACGCCCTGGCCACGGAGCTGGCCCGCGGGCGCCGCCACCCCGAGAGGACCGACCCATGATCGACGTGACCCACCAGATCAGCGCCGTCGCCCGCACCGTCGGCTCGCGCACGCTGGCGGCGGGCGAGGCCCGCGTCGTCACGATCGCCCAGTCCTACAAGGCCGACGTCGACGACGTCTGGGACGCCTGCACCAACCCCGAGCGCATCCCGCGCTGGTTCCTGCCGGTCACCGGAGAGCTCCGCGTCGGCGGCCACTACCAGCTGGAGGGCAACGCGGGCGGCACCGTCGAGCGCTGCGACCCACCCCATTCCTTCGCCGCCACCTGGGAGTTCGGCGGTGAGGTCAGCTGGATCGAGGTGAGCGTCGCCCCCGACGCGGACGGCCGCACCCGCTTCACGATCGAGCACGTCGCCCACGTCGACGACGAGCGGTGGGCCGAGTTCGGGCCGGGCGCGGTCGGGGTCGGCTGGGACGGGGCGGTGATGGGCCTGGCCCTGCACCTGTCCTCGGGCGGCGTCGTCAACGACCCGGCGGAGGTGCGGGCCTGGGTGGGCTCGGCCGAGGGCGTCCGGTTCATGACCGAGTCCAGCGAGGCCTGGCGGGCGGCGAACGTGGCGGCCGGCGAGGACGAGACCGCCGCACGCCAGGCGGCCGACCGGACGACAGCGGCATACACGCCCCCGGCGCCCTGACACCTGGCAGGCTGGCCGGATGAGCGGTGCCGGAGGGGATACGGCGACCGGACGACGGCGCGTCGAGCGGGCGGCTGCCGCCGGCATGATCGCGGCGGCGCTCTTCGTGACCGTCTTCTCCGCCGACGGGTGGCACCGCGTCGGGTACGACCCGTCGAGCATGTTCGTCAGCGAGCTGTCCCTCGGCCCCGACGGGTGGATCCAGATCGCGAGCTTCCTGGTGACCGGGGCCCTCGTCGTCGTGTTCGGGCGCGGACTGGCCGTTGCGCTCACCAGCGGGCCGGCCGCGAGAGCCGGGCCGATCCTGCTGCAGGTCATCGGGATCAGCCTGATGGTGTCGGGACCGTTCGTCACCGACCCGTCGGCGCCGTCGGCTCCGGTGACGGTGCACGGCACGGTTCACGCCCTGTTCGGAGCGGTGGTGTTCTCCCTCGCACCGATCAGCTGCTTCGTGCTCCACCGGCGCTTCCGCCGGGATCCGACCTGGCGTGGCCTCGCGGGATGGACGCTGGCCGCCGGCATCGCCCTCACCGCAGGCGTCGTCGTCCTCAAGATCAGCCAGCTACCCGCAGGCGGGCTCTTCGCCTGGAAGGGCGTCGTCCAGCGCGCCGTGCTGGTGGCGTTCTTCGCCTGGCTCTTCGCCGTTGCCGCCCGCCTACGGACGGCCCGCTGAGCCCTGCGATCCCGGTCGTCGCGGCGGTGTGCAGCAATCCGGGGCGCAGAGCGTGCCGTTCACACCGCAGCCGGCCCGGGGCACGTCGCCCAGCCCCCGGGGAGCGGCGTCGTGGCGGTGCTCGTCGACGAGCTCCACCACCATGTCGGCGAACCGGGGGTCGGGGCCGGCGGTGGCCGCCCGGCCGAAGCCCATCCCCAGCTCCGCACACAGCTCGTGGGCCTCGGTGTCGAGGTCCCACACCACCTCGACGTGGTCGGAGACGAAACCGACGGGCGCGAGCGTCACGCCCGCGACCCCGGCGGCGTGCAGCGCCCGGATGTGGTCGAGGACGTCGGGCTCCAGCCACGGCACCTGCGGCGGCCCCGAGCGCGACTGCCACACGACGTCGTGGTCGGCCACGCCCACCTCCGCCGCTACCAGCCGGGCGGCCTCGGTGACCTGCCGCGAGTAGCGGTGGCCACCCTCGTCGGGCGGGCCCGCGGTCGCGTCGGCGGACTGCGGCACCGAGTGCGCGGTGAACACCAGCCGCGCGCCGGGGCCCGCATCGGCCTGCGCGGCGCGCACGGCGTCGGCACCGGCGGCGACGAACAACGGGTGGTCGAAGAAGTGGCGGAGCTTCACCAGCTCGGGGGCCTCGTCGCCCACCGCCTTGCGGGCCCGGGCGATGTCCTCGTGGTACTGGCGGCAGGCCGAGTAGCCGCCGTAGGCGCTGGTCGCGAACACCAGGGCTCGCGACACCCCGTCGCGGGTCATCTCCGCGACCGTGTCCTCGACCATCGGGTGCCAGTTGCGGTTGCCGAAGTACACCGGCAGGTCGGTGCGCTCACGGACGGCCGCGATCAGCTCCCGGTTGCGCGCGTTGATCGGGCTGACGCCGCCGAGGTGCTGGTAGTGCTCCTCGACCGCGTCGAGCCGCTCGGGCGGGATCCCCCTCCCCCGCGTGACGTTCTCGAGGAAGGGCCGGACCTCGGACGGCCCCTCGGGCCCTCCGAACGACAGGACGAGCAGGGCGTCGACGGATGCGGGCACCCGACGATCCTGCCATCGCCGGGCGGAAGCCGCGCCCCGGCACAATGGGCGCCATGCCGGCCGCCCGGGAACAGGACGTGCACGACCTCGCAGGCGCGATGCCGCACGTCACGGTGCAGTACGGATCCCACGGCAACGCGGTCTACCAGGTCGGCGGGAAGTAGTTCGTGTTCTTCCGCACGCAGCGGCCCGACGCCACCGACCCGGCGACGGGCGAGCGCTACACCGACGTGATCGTCCTGTGGGTACCGGACGAGGAGGACAAGCTCGCCCTCGTCCAGGACGCCCGCACGCCGTTCTTCACCACCCCGCACTTCGACGGCCACCCCTCGGTGCTCGTGCGGGCCAGCCGGCTGGCCGAGCTCACGCGGGCCGAGCTGGCCGAGATCGTGCAGGACGCCTGGCTCAGCCGCGCGTCGAAACGGCGGGCCGACGTGTGGTTGGCCGGCCGTCGACCCGACCCGGCCGGGTGATCAGACCCCGATCGCGTGGAACCCGCCGTCCGCCATCACCATCGAGCCGGTCGTGACCGGCAGCCAGTCCGACAGCACGGCACAGACCGTCTTGGCGACCGGCACCGGGTCGGTGACGTCCCAGCCCAGCGGCGCGCGGCCGTCCCACGAGTCCTCGAACGCGGAGAAGCCGGGGATGGACCTGGCCGCCATCGTCTTCACCGGTCCGGCCGCGACCAGGTTGACCCGGATCCCCTTCGGGCCCAGGTCACGGGCCAGGTAACGGCTGACCGACTCCAACGTGGACTTCGCGACGCCCATCCAGTCGTAGGCGGGCCACGCCTGCCGGTTGTCGAAGTCCATCCCGACGATCGAGCCGCCGGGGCCCATCAGCGGCAGCAACGCCATGGCCAGCGACTTGAAGGAGTACGCGCCCACCTGGATCGTCGTGGCGACGTCCTCCCACGGGGCGTTGAGGAACGCGCCCTCCCCCAGGCACGACGCCGGGGCGAAGCCGATGGAGTGCAGCACGCCGTCGAGGTGCGGCTCGTCACCGAGGTGCGGCGACACCCGCTCGACCAGGGAGTCGAGCTGCGCCTGGTCGGAGACGTCGAGCTCGACCACCGGCGCCGGCTTCGGGAGGCGCTGCGCGATGCGCTCCACCAGGCGCATCCGGCCGTATCCGGTGAGGACGACCTCCGCTCCCTGCTCCTGTGCGATCCTCGCCGCGGAGAACGCCAGCGAGGCGTCGGTGATCACGCCGGTGACGAGCAGGCGCTTGCCGTCGAGAAGTCCCATAGATCAGAGACTAGTGGCCCCTTCCACACGTGCAGCCCCGGTCTCCAGCGTCCGATGCGCCCCGGCGGGTAGGTATTCAGTGGCCCATCCCCAGCCCGCCGTCGACCGGGATCACCGCTCCCGTGACGTACCCGGCACCGTCGGACCCCAGCCACGTCACGGCGTTCGCGATCTCCTCGACGCTCGCGTACCGAGCGAGCGGCACCTGCTTGAGGATCTCCGCGCGGCGGGCGTCCGGCAGGGCCCTGGTCATGTCGGTGTCGACGAAACCGGGGGCCACCACGTTGGACGTGATGCCACGGGAGCCCAGCTCGCGGGCGATCGAGCGGGACAGGCCGACGAGCCCCGCCTTGGACGCGGCGTAGTTCACCTGGCCCGCCGAACCGAGCAGCCCGACCACCGACGAGACGAAGATCATCCGTCCGCCCTTCGCCCTCACCATGCCGCGCGACGCGCGCTTGGCCACGCGGTAGGCGGCGGTGAGGTTGGCGTCGATCACCGTCGTGAACGACTCCTCGCTCATCCGCATGAGCAGGCCGTCGTCGGTGATGCCGGCGTTGGAGACGAGGACCTGGACGGGGCCGTGCTTGTCCTCGACCTCGCTGAACGCGGCGTCGACGGCCGCGGCGTCGGTCACGTCGCACCGCACCGGGAGCAGCTCCCCGGGCAGCCCGTCCGTGACGCTCCCCGCCTGCCCGCGGTGGGTCACCGCCACCTGGTCACCCTGCGCCGCGAACGCCGTCGCGATCGCCAGCCCGATACCGCGGTTGCCACCTGTCACCAGCACGCTTCTGCCCACGGCCGATCACCCTATGGCAAGCGACGCCCCAGGCCGATCCCCGTGCCCAGCCCGACGACGAGCAGCAGCGCTCCCCCGGCCAGCCAGGGCTTGCTCGTGTCGACCTTCCGGACCTCGTAGCCGATCTGGTCGCCGAGTTCGGCGTAGACCTGCCGCAGCTCCCGCTCGCTGGCCGCCTTGAAGAACTGGCCGCCCGCGAGCTGGGCGATGGTGCGCAACGACTCGTCGTCCACGGCGACCGACACCGGTGGCTTGTCCGGATCCAGCTCGATCGACCCGTAGTCGGTCCCGAAGGAGATCGTGGACACCGGGATCTTCGCTTCGGCCGCGGCGCGGGCGGCGGTGAATCCGCCGCGGGCCAGGTTCTCCGCGTCCGGGCCGCTGGGCACGGTCTGGCCACCGTCGCTCATCAGCACGATCCGGGCCGGCGGTGGGCCGTCCGGCGAGCTGCCGCCGAAGCTCTGGGAGAACGTCTCCACGGACTGCATCGCCGCGAAGATCGCCTCGCCGGTGGCGGTGGACTCGGCGAGCTTGAGGCCCGCGATCGCGCGCTTCACCGGGTCCCGGTCCACCGTGGGCGAGACGAGCACCGCGGCGGTCCCGGCGAACGTGACGAGCCCCAGGTTCACCCCCGGGGTGAGCTGGTCGGTGAACGCGGTGGCCGCGGCCTGGGCGGCGGCCAGCCGGCTCGGCGCCACATCGGTGGCCTGCATCGACAGCGACACGTCGATCACCAGCACGACCGTGGCCTTGTTCCGCGGGACGCGCGCCTCGGCCTGCGGGCCGGCCAGCGCGATCGTCAGCACGGCCAGTGCCGTGATCAGCGCGGCCGCGGGCAGGTGCCGGTACCAGCCCGGCCGCTTCGGCGCGACCGACTCCAGCAGCTCCAGGTTCGTGAACCGGACGACGTCGCGGCGCCGCCTGCGCAGCAGCACCACGTACCCGGCCACGAGCACGGCCACGACGAACAGGCCCAACAGCCACCACGGGTCGGCGAACACCTAGCGCCCTCCCCCGGACCACATGCGCTTGCGGGCGAGGGTGAAGCGGACGATGTCGGCGATCCAGTCCGAGTCGGTGCGCAGTGTCAGGTGCGCCGCGCCGCAGCGGCGCAGGGTGGCGGCCACCAGGTCGCGGTGCGCGGCCGCGGCGGCCGCGAACTCGCGGCACAGCAGCGGTGTGGTCTGCACCTCCCGCTGCCGGCCGGTCTCGGGATCGGCCAGCACGACGGTGCCGACGTCGGGCAGCTCCAGCTCGCGCGGATCGAGCACCTCCACCGCGAGCAGCTCGTGGCGGGTCGAGAGCGCGCGCAGCGGGCGTTCCCACGTGGTGTCACCGAGGAAGTCGGAGATGACGACGGCCAGCCCACGCCGCCGCGGCGGCCGGCGCAGCTGCTCCACCGCGGCGGCCAGATCACCCCGCGTGCCCTCGGGAGCGCGGGGGGTGTCGACGACCTTCCGGAGCAGACCGCGGGCATGGACGAGACCGCCGCGGGCCGGGAGCCGGACGGTGCGCTCGCCGGTGGCGACCAGCGCTCCGATCCGGTTGCCGCCCCCGCGGGTGAGGTGGGTGACGGCGGCCAGCGCCGCGATCGCGAGGTCGCGCTTCTCGCACGACGCGGTGCCGAAGTCCAGGCTCGGCGAGAGGTCGAGCACGACCCACGTCTCCAGCTCCCGGTCGGCGACGGTCTGGCGCACGTGCGGCTCGGTGGTGCGGGCGGTGACGGCCCAGTCCATCCGCCGCACGTCGTCACCGGGCTGATAGGCCCGTGCCTCGCCGGGCTCGCTGCCCGGCCCGGGGACGAGCCCGATGTGGTTGCCCTGCAGCAGCCCGTCGAGCCGGCCGCGGACGGTCAGCTCCAGCGACCGCAGGGCCGCCTCCATCCGCCCGTCGCGGAAGGACGGTGGTGAGGTCATGCCGGGTGCCGGGGCGGGGGTGGTGGCCGGCCCTGTCATGCCGAGTGCTCCCTGGCCGGGGGCGCGGCCGGGACCGGGGTCGTGGTGGTGGCCGGCGTGATCACGAGGCCTGGCCGGCGGTGCTCAACGGCGCCGGGCCTGCTTGGGGACGGGCCGTGACCTGCGGCAACGGGACGACGGCCAGAACCCGCGAGATGATGTGGTCCATCGGCACCGCATCGGCCACGGCGTCGTAGGAGAGCACCAGGCGGTGCCGCAACACGTCGGGGGCGACGTCCAGCACGTCCTGCGGGAGCACGTAGTCGCGGCCGCGGATCAGCGCGAGTGAACGGGCGGCGGCCACGATGCCCAGCGTGGCGCGCGGCGACGCGCCGTAGGACACCCAGCCCGCCACGTCGGCCAGCCCGTGCTCGCCCGGGGTGCGGGTCGCGACGACGAGCCGCACGACGTAGTCGACGAGCGCGTGGTGCACGAACACCCGGGTCGCCACGCCCTGCAGCCGCGACAGCTCGGCCGGGTCGATGATCTGCGTGGCCACCGGCGGCTCGCCGCCCATCCGGTAGACGATCTCGCGCTCCTCCTCGACCCCGGGGTACTCCACGATGATCTTGAAGAGGAAGCGGTCGCGCTGAGCCTCGGGCAGCGGGTACACACCCTCGTTCTCGATCGGGTTCTGGGTGGCGAGCACCAGGAACGGGTCGGGCATCGGGAACGTCCGGCCGCCGATCGACAGGTGCCGCTCGGCCATCACCTCGAGCATCGCCGACTGCACCTTCGCCGGCGCGCGGTTGATCTCGTCGGCGAGCACGAAGTTGGCGACCACCGGGCCGAGCTCGACGTCGAACTCCTCGCGGCCCTGGCGGTAGATCCGCGTGCCGATGATGTCGGCCGGCACGAGGTCCGGGGTGAACTGGAGGCGGGAGAAGGTGCCGCCCACGACCTTGGCGACCGTCTCCACGGCGAGGGTCTTCGCGACGCCGGGCACGCCTTCCAGCAGCAGGTGCCCCTTGGCCAGCAGCCCGACGAGCATCCGCTCGACGAGCCGGTCCTGGCCGACGATCACCCGCTTGATCTCGAAGACGACGCGCTCGAGGCGCTCGCCCTCATGGGCCGGGCTCGGGACGGACTCCGTGACGCTCACGCTGACATCCCACACGGTGGGTCGTGTGACGACCGTGAGCCGCTCGGGGCCGCCGACCGCGACTGCCCGTCGGCCCCGTCACGCTTCGGCCCAGACCCGGGTGAGCTGATCGACGACCGCTGCCGCAGTGACCGCGGCCGACACCGACGGCTCGCGCAAACAGCGTCTGTTCCTGCGACGAGTGCGTCCTCTACAACATGCGCGTGGCGTACGGCATGAGGCCACCGCTACGCACCGCCGCGATCCGCACCTCGCTGCCGGAGTACGGCGCCTCGATCATCCGCCCACCCCCGAGGTACATCGCGACGTGCACGATCCGGTCTCCGTCGGAGTAGAACAGCATGTCACCCGCCCGGCGTTGCGACACCGGCACCTGGCGACCCGAGGTGTACTGGTAGCCGCTGTAGTGCGGCAGCGGGACCCCGGCGGCGGCGAACGCGTAGATCATCAGACCGGAGCAGTCGAAGCCGACGCGACGGTAGTCACCGAAGCTGTCGGCCACCCCGCCGTCGCGGACGCCGCGGGTGGGACCGGCGCCGTTGCCACCGCCCCAGGCGTACTGGGTGCCGAGCACCGACATCGCACGGTCGATCACGGCGCCGACCGCGCCGGCGCCCCGCACGACGGGTCCACCCGACGTGCGCGGGCCGACGCGCGCGGCCGCTGCGGCCTGCGCGGCCCGCTGCCGGGCCGCCTCGGCCGCCCGCTGCTGCTCCTGCCAGGTCAGGAAGCGGGCGCGCTGGTCACGCAGGCCCGCATCGGCGGCGGTGGCCGCGTCGAGCTGGCGGTTGACGTCCTCGCGCTGGGCTTGGACCTGCGCGAGCTGCGCCGCCTGCGCCTCGGCCTTCGTCCGCACGGTGGCGACCGCCGCGTCGGCCACCGATTTCGCCCGCTGCGCCTTCGCCGCCTCGGCCCTGGCCTCATCCTCGGCGGCGCGGGCGCGGGAGTCGGCGTTGGCCTTGGCCACCCGAGCGCGTTCCAGCGCATCGAGCGCCTGGCGCTGCTGGGCGGCGACGGCGTCGGCGAGCGCGGCGCGGTCCAGCAGGTCCTGCGGGCCGTTCGCCGTCGTGAGGAGGCCGAGCGGGCCGAGGTCGACCCCGTTCTGGTACTGCTCGGCGAGGAACGCGTCGAGCTGCGTGCGGACGTCGTCGATGGCGGCGCCTGCGGCCTCGGTCTCGATGCGGGCCGACGCGGCCTTCGCGCTGGCCGCCGCCGCGGCCGACCGGGCGTCCTGCAGGTCGACCAGCGCCTGGTTCGCCACCTCCTGCTGGCCGGCGAGCTGCAGTCGCAGCTCGTCCACGCGGTTGTCGAGGTCGGTCAGCTGCGCACTCAGCCTCGCCACGGTGGCCGCGCGCTGGGCCACGGCGTCGCGGCTCCGCTGCAGGTCCTGGTCGCTCGGGTTCGACGGGGGCGGCGGAGCCGGGGACTGCGCGAAGGCGGAGCTGGGCCCCGACGCCCCGGCGAGGACGGCCACCAGCACGGACAGCACGACGAGACGTCGCGATCGTCGCACCGAACCCCCAGCCCATCGCATGATCACGGTCAACCGTGCGAACTGTGGCATTCGGGGCATCCGGTTGCGGGTTGCCACGCGCAACGGTGAGCAACTTCCACCACTTGGGGCAACAGGAACCCCGGGTCGACGGGCTCACAGTACGAGCGTACTGTTTGGGTGAGAGGGGTCTCCACTGCTGGACAGCGTCGGTACGCGAGACTCCGACGGCCACCCACCGACGCGCCCACCACCGCTCAGGAGGACACCGACAGTGACCAGCTCAGACAGCTTCGGAGCGAAGGGGACCCTCCAGGCCGGCGGGGCCGAGTACGAGATCTTCCGGCTCTCGGCCGTGGAGGGGGCCGAGCGTCTGCCGTTCAGCCTCAAGGTGCTGCTCGAGAACCTGCTGCGCACCGAGGACGGCGCCAACGTCACCGCCGACCACGTGCGCGCACTGGCCTCCTGGGATCCGGCAGCCGAGCCCGACCCCGAGATCCAGTTCACGCCCGCCCGCGTGATCATGCAGGACTTCACCGGCGTCCCCTGTGTCGTCGACCTCGCCACGATGCGCGAGGCCGTCACCGAGCTGGGTGGCGACCCGACCAAGGTCAACCCGCTCGCCCCCGCCGAGCTCGTGATCGACCACTCGGTGATCATCGACGTGTTCGGCACCGCCGACGCGTTCGAGCGCAACGTCGACTTCGAGTACAGCCGCAACAAGGAGCGCTACCAGTTCCTGCGCTGGGGCCAGGGCGCGTTCGACGAGTTCAGGGTGGTCCCGCCGGGCACCGGCATCGTGCACCAGGTCAACATCGAGCACCTCGCGCGGGTGGTCATGACCCGCGGCGTGCCCACCGCCGGAGGCGGCTCCGCGTTGCAGGCCTACCCGGACACGCTGGTCGGCACCGACTCGCACACCACGATGGTCAACGGCCTGGGCGTGCTGGGCTGGGGCGTCGGCGGCATCGAGGCCGAGGCGGCCATGCTGGGCCAGCCCGTCTCGATGCTCATCCCCAAGGTCGTCGGCTTCAAGCTCACCGGCGAGATCCCGCCGGGCGCCACCGCCACCGACGTCGTGCTGACGATCACCGAGATGCTGCGGCGCCACGGCGTGGTCGGCAAGTTCGTCGAGTTCTACGGCGAGGGCGTCGGCGCGGTGCCGCTCGCCAACCGCGCCACCATCGGCAACATGAGCCCCGAGTTCGGCTCCACTGCAGCGATCTTCCCGATCGACGACGAGACCATCCGCTACATGAAGCTCACCGGCCGCCCGGCCGAGCTGCTGGAACTCACCGAGGCCTACGCCCGTGAGCAGGGCCTGTGGCACGACCCGGCGCGCGAGCCCGTGTTCTCCGAGACCCTCGAGCTGGACCTGGGCACCGTCGTCCCGTCGATCGCCGGGCCCAAACGCCCGCAGGACCGCATCGCACTCACCGACGCCAAGCCGGCGTTCCGGAAGTCGATCCACGACTACACCGACGACGCCCTGGGTGACGAGGCCGGCCGGGAGTCCTTCCCCGCCAGCGACCCGCCCGCTCCCGGATCCGGCGGCGACGAGGCCGCCCCGGTCGTGTTCTCCGCCGCGGACGGCGGTCACGGCCGCCCGTCGAAGCCCACGAAGGTCGTCGCCGACACCCGTGGCGAGTTCGTGCTCGACCACGGCGCCGTCGTCATCGCGTCGATCACCAGCTGCACCAACACGTCCAACCCGTCGGTGATGCTCGGTGCGGCGCTGCTCGCCCGCAACGCCGTCGAGAAGGGTCTGACGGTCAAGCCGTGGGTGAAGACGTCGATGGCTCCGGGCTCGAAGGTCGTCACCGACTACTACGAGAAGGCCGGGCTCTGGCCGTACCTGGAGAAGCTGGGCTACCACCTGGTCGGCTACGGCTGCACGACGTGCATCGGCAACTCCGGCCCGCTGTCGGACGAGATCTCCGCGGCGATCAACGAGGCCGACCTGTCGGTGTGCTCCGTGCTCTCGGGCAACCGCAACTTCGAGGGCCGCATCAACCCCGACGTCAAGATGAACTACCTGGCCTCGCCGCCGCTGGTGATCGCGTACGCGCTCGCGGGCACGATGGACTTCGACTTCGAGGCCCAGCCGCTGGGCACCGGGACCGACGGCAGCCCGGTCTTCCTGCGTGACATCTGGCCGTCGGCCTCCGACGTGCAGCGGACGATCGACACCTCCATCAGCCAGGAGATGTTCACCAAGGACTACGCCGACGTCTTCGCGGGCGACGAGCGCTGGAGGTCGCTGCCGACGCCCGAGGGCACGACCTTCGCCTGGGACGAGCAGTCCACGTACGTGCGCAAGCCCCCGTACTTCGACGGCATGGCCATCGAGCCGTCGCCGGTGTCGGACGTCGCCGGTGCCCGCGTCCTCGCGCTGCTGGGCGATTCCGTCACCACCGACCACATCTCCCCCGCCGGCGCGATCAAGGCCGGGACCCCGGCTGCTCAGTACCTCGACGGCCACGGCGTGGACAGGAAGGACTACAACTCCTTCGGGTCCCGGCGCGGCAACCACGAGGTGATGATCCGCGGCACGTTCGCGAACATCCGCCTGAAGAACCAGCTGCTCGACGACGTGTCCGGGGGCTACACGCGCGACTTCACCCAGGACGGCGCCCCGCAGTCGTTCATCTACGACGCAGCTCAGAACTACGCCGACGCCGGCACCCCGCTGGTGGTGCTGGGTGGCAAGGAGTACGGCTCGGGATCCTCCCGCGACTGGGCGGCCAAGGGCACGGCACTCCTGGGCGTCAAGGCCGTGATCGTCGAGTCGTTCGAGCGCATCCACCGCTCGAACCTGATCGGGATGGGTGTTGTGCCGCTGCAGTTCCCTGCCGGCGAGAGCTGGGAGTCCCTCGGGCTCGACGGCACCGAATCGATCAGCATCACCGGCCTGGAAGAACTGAACGCGGGCTCCACCCCGAAGA
>JBBQEF010000106.1:0-16225 GCA_038320445.1 Mycobacteriales bacterium | reverse complement strand
AGGCGGCGAGGCGCCCGGTGTGATCGGGGTGGAAGCCGTGGCTGAACGCGTGGCTGACCACCTCGTCGGCCAGCACCCTGGCGTGCCAGGCATCGGCCAGCCCCAGCACACCGTCGGCGCCGCCGACCGCCTCGTACAGCGTTCTCATGCGCCCACCCTGGCACGCCGGGAGGGCACGGCGGGTCGTCCGGGCCGCGATGTGGAAGCCTGGTGTCGTGGCCAGCAGTTCGAGGGCTCCCGCGGAGGCCTACGCCGCCGCCAGGAAGCGCACCGCCCGTCCCCGCCTCGCGGAGTTCGCAGGGAGCCTTCCCTTCGACCTCGACGGGTTCCAGGAGTCGGCGTGCTCCGCGTTGGAGGACGGGCACGGGGTACTCGTCTGCGCCCCGACCGGCGCCGGCAAGACGGTGGTCGGCGAGTTCGCCGTCCACCTCGCGCTCGCGCAGGGGCTCAAGTGCTTCTACACCACGCCGATCAAGGCGCTGTCGAACCAGAAGTACGCCGATCTCGTCGCCCGCCACGGAGCGGGCGCGGTCGGCCTGCTGACCGGAGACACGGCCGTCAACGGCGACGCCCAGGTGGTCGTGATGACCACCGAGGTCCTGCGGAACATGATCTATGCCGGGTCGCGCCACCTCGAGCACCTGGGCTACGTCGTGATGGACGAGGTGCACTACCTCGCCGACCGGTTCCGCGGCGCGGTGTGGGAGGAGGTCATCCTCCAGCTGCCCGACCACGTGGCGTTGGTGAGCCTCTCGGCCACGGTCAGCAACGCCGAGGAGTTCGGCGACTGGCTGGTCACCGTGCGCGGCGACACCACCGTCGTGGTGGACGAGATCCGGCCCGTGCCGCTGTGGCAGCACATGATGGTCGGCAACCGCATGCTCGATCTCTTCGCCGGTGAGGATGCGGCGGGAGAGCTGCAGGTCGATCCCGATCTGGTGCGCCACACCCGCGAGCTGGACCGGCAGAACTCGATGTCGAACTTCGGCGGCGGGCGCGGGCGGGGGCGTGGCGGAGGGCCGCCGCGGCGGGCGCAGAGCGGGTACCGGCCGCCGTCGCGCGTCACCGTCATCGACCGGCTGGAGCGCGATGGCCTGCTGCCCGCCATCACGTTCGTGTTCAGCCGCGCGGGCTGCGACGCCGCCGTCGGCCAGTGCGTGCGCTCGGGCCTGCGCCTCACCACCGAGGACGACGTCGCGGAGATCCGTCGCATCGTCGAGAAGCACACCGGCGACCTGCCTGCGGCCGATCTGGCCGTGCTGGGCTACTGGGAGTGGCGCGAGGCGCTGGAGCGCGGCATCGCGGCCCACCACGCCGGGATGCTGCCCGCGTTCAAGGAGACCGTCGAGGAGCTGTTCGTCCGGGGCCTGGTCCGGGCGGTGTTCGCCACCGAGACGCTCGCGCTGGGCATCAACATGCCGGCGCGCACGGTCGTGCTGGAGCGGCTGGTCAAGTTCAACGGGGAGTCGCACGCGGACCTGACGCCGGGTGAGTACACGCAGCTCACCGGGCGAGCCGGGCGACGGGGCATCGACGTCGAAGGCCACGCCGTGGTCGTCTGGCAACCGGGGGTGGACCCGGTGGCGGTCGCGGGGCTCGCCTCGACGCGCACCTACCCGCTGCGCAGCTCGTTCCGGCCCGGCTACAACATGGCCGTCAACCTGGTGGGGCGCCTGGGCACGGACGCGGCACGCGACCTGCTGGAGCAGTCGCTGGGTCAGTTCCAGGCCGACCGTTCCGTCGTCGGGCTGGCACGCCGCATCGACCGCAACCTCGAGGCGCTGGCCGGCTACGAGGCGTCGATGAGGTGCCATCTCGGCGACTTCGGCGAGTACATGGCGCTGCGCCGGGAGGTGTCTGACCGGGAGAAGGCGCTCTCGCGCGACGGGATCGTCGAGCGCCGGGAGGCCTCCGCCGAGTCGATGCGCCTGCTCCGGCCCGGTGATGTCATCTCCGTGCCGGGCGGGCGGCGGGCGGGGCTGGCGGTCGTGCTCGATCCCGGGCTCGACAGCGACGGCGACCCGCGCCCGCTGGTGCTCAACGAGGACCGCTGGGCGGGCCGGCTGTCCACGGCCGACTTCGCCGGGCCGGTCGAGGCGCTGGGCCGGATGCGGCTGCCGAAGCGGGTGGACCACCGCACCCCCCGGGTGCGCCGCGATCTCGCGTCGTCGCTGCGCGACACCGGCATCGTCGCCCCGGTTGCGGCGCGGCGGCGGTCCTCCGGCGGCAGCGCCGACGACCCCGACCTCGCCACGCTGCGCCGTGCCCTGCGGGTCCACCCCTGCCACGGCTGCGACGACCGCGAGGCCCACGCCCGCTGGGCCGAGCGGCACGCCCGGCTGGAGCGGGAGACCGAGCAGCTGCGCCAGAAGGTGCGCGCCACCACCCACTCGCTGGCCCGGGCGTTCGACCGGATCCGGGGGCTGCTGCGGGAGCGGGGCTACCTGGCCGACACCCCCACCGCGTCCGACGGGGATGGCAGCCTCGTCACCGACGACGGCAGGCGGCTGGCCCGGTTGTGGGGGGAGTCCGACCTGCTCACCGCCGAGTGCCTGCGCCACGGCGTCTGGGAATCGCTCGACGCGCCTGAGCTGGCCTCCGTCGTGTCCGCCCTGGTCTACGAGACGCGCCGCGACAACGGGCCGATGCCGCGGGTGCCGTCCGGGGCCGTCTCGGAGGCGCTGACGGCCACCGTGCGGCTGTGGTCCGAGCTGGAGGCGGACGAGCGACGCCACCGCGTGGACCGCACCCGTGAACCCGACCTCGGGTTCGCGTGGCCGATGCACCGCTGGGCCCGCGGCGAGTCGCTGTCGGCGGTGCTGACCGCCGCCGAGCAGAACGGTTCCGAGCTCACGGCGGGCGACTTCGTGCGCTGGTGCCGGCAGGTGCTCGACCTGCTCGACCAGATCGCGTCGGTCGCGGGGCGGCAGTCCGGGATCGGGAAGACCGCCGCTCAGGCGGGGGCGGCCGTGCGCCGCGGCGTGGTGGCCGTCGGCACCTGAGCCCGGTGGGTGTCTGGTTGCGCTTTGGGTCAAGCACCTGTGCGGGGCGGGTCACCTGTGCTTTGATCGCGGACACGCCGTAGAACCGGCCGGCATGAGTGAGGGAGCACGATGACCACCCCCCAGGGCCCCGGCCCGTCGCACAACCCGGCGGATCCTCCTGCCTGGGGCACGCAGCCGGCTGGCGGCTGGGGCGCCGAGCAGGACGCGCCCCCCGACGACGAGCGCACGCAGCGCGTCGACCCGCGCGCCTGGTCGCAGGCCGGCCAACCCCCAGCCGTGGATGACCAGACCCAGCAGTACCGCCCTCCCCAGTACGGTGCTCCGCAACAGGGCGGCGGGCAGCACGCGGCGGCGCCGTATCCCGGTGCCGGCGAGCCGAACGGGAGCCCACCGCCGCCGTACGGCGGGCAGCAGCAGCCCTATCCTGCTCCTCCCTACGGGGCCCAGCCCCAGTACGGCGGCCAGCCGCAGTACGGCGGCCAGCCCCAGTACGGCGGGCAGCCCCAGTACGGCGGGCAGCCCCAGTACGGCCAGCCCGCGTACGGCCAGCCCCCGTACCCGGGTCAGCAGCCCGGCCCGCCCACGCAGGGTCAGCCGCCGTACCCGAACGGGCCGCAGCCGGGTCAGCAGGACGGCTGGGCCCGCCCGGCCGACCAGGGCTGGGGCCAGCAGCCCGGCCCGCCCACGCAGGACTGGGGCGGCCAGCCGCCCGCTCCCGACGCCCAGTCCTGGGGGCAGCAGCCGAACGTCGCCGAGGGGTATCCGCCGCTCCCCGACGCGGCCGAGAAGCCCCGCCGCTCCAAGCTCCCGCTGATCATCGGGCTGATCCTGGTGCTGGCCGTCGCGGCCGGGGCCGTGCTGGCGTTCGTCTACCCCGGCTTCCTCGTGAAGAAGGTCTTCGACACCGCGGCGGTGCAGGCCGGCGTGCAGAAGGTGCTCACCGACAACTACGCCATCCAGGGCGTCTCCGGAGTGACGTGCGGCCAGAACATCGCCGTCACCGCGGGCACCACGTTCACCTGCGACGCCACGATCGACGGCAAGACCGTCAAGGTGCCGATCACGATCACGAACAAGGACGGCAACTACGAGGTCGGCCGCCCGGCCTGATCAGCCCGCGGCGCGGGCGAGCGCCCCGAGCAGCCGTTCCACCGAGCTGCCCAGGCCCCACCGCTCCGCGAGCTCGGCCAGCCGGTCCGGGTCGGCCGGGGCGCCGGGCAGTACGTCGTCGCGGTCGAGCCGGACGTCGGCGTCCAGTGCCACCCGCACCACCGGCTCGACGACGGCCAGGTAGCCGGCCGCGGCGGTGAGCTTCGCCCGCACGGGCGGGGCGAGCCGGGCGTCCGTGCGATCCAGCACGGCCTCGCACAGCTCGGTCCAGGACGCGAAGCGGCCGACGAGCGTGGCCGCGGTCTTGGCCCCGACCCCGGGCACACCGGGCAGCCCGTCGGAGGGGTCGCCGCGCAGCATCGCCATCTCGGCATAGGCCTCGCCGGCCCGCCCGACCGGCACCCCGTACTTCTCGGCGACCTCCGCGGGCCCGAGCAGCTCGGCCTTGGCCAGGCCGCGGCCCACGTAGAGCAGGCGGACGGGCACGGGCTCGTCGCGCACGACCTGCATGAGGTCGCGGTCGCCGCTGACGGCCAGAACCGGGTCCGTCCTCTCGCCCGCGGCCAGGGTGCCGATCACGTCGTCGGCCTCGTACCCCTCCGCGCCACCGGTCGCGATCCCGGCCGCGGCCAGCACGTCCAGGATGATGGGGACCTGCGGCGCGAGCGTGTCCGGCACCTCCTCGGGCACACCCGCCGGCGCGGTCGCGGGCTCGCCGGGGACGCGGTGCGCCTTGTAGGTCGGCAGGGCGTCGACGCGGAACGCCGGGCGCCAGTCGAGGTCCAGGCACGCCACCAGCCGGGACGGCCGCCGCTCCGACACCAGCCGCGACACCATGTCGGTGAACCCGCGCACCGCGTTCACCGGCGTGCCGTCCGGGGCAGTGATCGACTCGGGCACGCCGTAGTAGGCGCGGAAGTACAGGCTCGCGGCGTCCAGCAGCATCAGCGGTGCGGGTGCGGTCACGCGCCAGAGCTTGCCGGAATACCCTGATCCGCATGACACCGGCCGTACCGAGCGCACTGTTCGCCGACCGCATCCGCCGTGCCGGGGAGGTGGCCGCCGACCACGACGTCGAGCTCCTGCTCGTCACCCCGGGCACCGACCTGCGCTACCTGATCGGGGCCGACGGCGAGTCGCACGAGCGCCTCACCTGCCTGCTGGTGCCCGCCGCCGGGCACCTCGCCCCGCCCGCGATCGTCGTGCCACGGCTGGAGGCCCCGGGCCTCGCCGGGCTCGGGCTCGATGAGCTCGGCGTCGAGGTGATCACCTGGCAGGATGGGGAGGATCCCTACCTGCTGCTCAGCGACCTCGCGGGCGGTCCGGCCCGGCTCGCCGTCACCGACTCGATGCCGGCGGCGCACGTCTTCGGCGTGCGTGACGCGCTCCCCGACGCCGTGCAGTCGCTGGCCGGGCCGGTGATCCGCGAGCTGCGGATGCGCAAGGACGCGGCCGAGGTCGCCGAGCTGCGGGCGGCGGGCGCGGCCATCGACCGGGTGCACGCGCGGATGGCCGAGTTCCTCCAGATCGGTCGCACCGAGGCCCAGGTGGGCGCGGACATCGCGGCCGCGATCGTCGAGGAGGGCCACACGGCGGCGGCGTTCGTCATCGTCGGCTCCGGCCCGAACGGCGCCAGCCCGCACCACGACGTCTCCGACCGTGTGATCTCCCGCGGCGACGTCGTCGTGATCGACATCGGCGGCCCGCTGCCCAGCGGCTACAACTCCGACTGCACCCGCACCTACGCCGTCGGCGCCGAGCCGCCCGCGGCGATCCGCGAGGCCTACGCGGTGCTGCAGGACGCCCAGGCGCGCTCGGTGGCCGCCGTCCGGCCGGGCGTCACGGCCGAGGAGGTCGACGCGGCCGCCCGCGAGCCGATCACCGAGGCCGGCCTGGGGGAGCGGTTCATCCACCGCACCGGCCACGGCATCGGCCTGGACGTGCACGAGGAGCCCTACATCGTGAGCGGCAACGCCCGCGCCCTGGAGCCCGGCATGGCGTTCAGCGTCGAGCCCGGGGTCTACCTGGAGGGGCAGTGGGGCGCGCGGATCGAGGACATCGTGGTCGTCACGACGACCAGCCACGAGAGCATGAACGCCCGCCCCCACGCCCTGGTCGTCCTCTAACCGCCCGCCCCCACCGCATCGAGCCCGCGCAATGCTGCGCGGAGGGCCTTCCTGTCAGCAACGAGCCCGCGCGATGCGGCTGGTCAGGCGTTGTCGGGAGGTAGCGTCGTCAGGTGCGCGTGGGCGTCCGCCGCGGCCACGCACGCTCCCGCGGGGGCGCCGGACCTCACCAGGTCGCCCACGCAGCGGCCGATCTCCGCGTGGGCCGCGGCCGTGGGGTGGAACGACTCCTGGGCCAGGTGGTAGCCGACGGCGCCGAGCCCACCGTAGGCGAAAGCCCGCGGGTCGACGGTGATCCGTCGCTGCCAGTCCTGTTGCCACAACGGATGCGAGCAGGCCTCGTAGCCCTCGGTGGCGCGGTCGAGGTCGAGGAACCGGGCGCCGACCCGCCCCGCCACGCCGTGCAACGCCTCCGAGAGCGCCGGGAACAGCACGGTGCGGCCCCACTCGGCGTCGGCGCGGCTGTACGGGCAGCCCTGGGCGGACTGCAGGGGGACCGACCGGCCGGTGATCGGCACCGCGTACGACGCCAGCACCAGGGTGTAGGCCCGCTCGGAGTACCCGGCCCGGCTCATCGCCGCCCGCACGTCGCGGGCCGCGCGCTCCGCCTTCGCGGCCGTGGCGGCCATCCGCGGCCCCACCAGCGGGCCCAGCGTGGTGCGGCAGGGGGGCACGGTCAGGTCGAGGAACGCCCGGATGCAGGCGACGCCCGTGGCGGTGAGTGCCGCGTCGTCGTTGGCGCCGACCTGCAGCACCACCGTGGTGACCCGGTACCGGCGGGCGACGTCGACGAGCCGCTCCGCCTGCGATCGCTCGGTGTAGTGCCCGGGTGCGGTGAACCCGACGTCGGCCGCGTCCGCCCCGGAGCACGCGAGGTTCACCGACTCCGGCGCCAGGCCGGTGCGGTGCACGTAGGCGTGCGAGGAGCGGTGGCACCAGTCGCCGTTCTCGCCGCGGGTGCCGGGCTCGTAGTCGCCCGCTCCCTCCCCGGACGCGGCGCTGTCGCCGAGGACGACCACGGCGGCGGGCGCGGGGGCGGCCTGCGCCCCCGCCGGGGACGCGAGCAGCAGCGCGACCGCGAGCGCGACGGCGAATCCGTGTCGAACGAGCCTGGCAACCCGGGGCACGGCCAGAACGTTAGGCGGTGGCCAGGGGTGTTGGCCAGGTCGTCACCCGTCGTGGACATCCGGGGAACCCCGGGGGCGGGTCCGGGCCTTCCCCGAGTGCGTACCTCTGCCCGTGGAGGAGAGTGGGTGTCAGCGGCGAGATCCGCCGCGAACGGAAGGAGCCCTCGGTGGCATCGACATTGACCCGACCTCGACACGGGAAGGTCATCGCCGGCGTCTGCGCCGGCCTGGCGGAGCGTTTCGGCTGGAGCCCGTTCGCGGTCCGGCTGCTGTTCCTGCTCTCCTGCCTGCTGCCCGGCCCGCAGTTCGTGATCTACATCGTGCTGTGGATCCTGATGCCCCGGCGCCCGTACTGATCGAGTAGACACCGGGGGTGGCCCGCACCCTCCTGCTCGGCGTCCGGGTCCTCGACCCGGACGCCCCGGCCGGTCCCTGCGCACTGGAGATCGACGGCGGGCGGGTCGCGTTCGTCGGGTCGCCTCACGACGCCCGGCCCGGCGCGGCCGTCCACGACCTCGACGGCGCCGTCGTCACCCCGGCGTTCGTGGACGCCCACGTGCACGCGACCGCGACCGGCCTGCTCGTCGACGGTCTCGACCTCACGTCCTGCCCGTCGGGCACCGCCCTGCTCGACGCGGTGGCGCGCCGCGCAGCCGCCCGCCCGGGGGCACTGATCTGGGGTCACGGCTGGCAGGAGCGGGGCTGGACGGACCTCCCGGCGCGCGCGCAGCTCGACCGCGCCGCAGGCGGCGCACCGGTCTACCTCAGCCGGATCGACGTCCACTCCGCGCTCGTGGCGGGCCCGCTGGTCGACGGCGCACGCGGCTGTGCGGGGTGGTCGGACGGGCCGCTGACGGCCGACGCCCACCACCACGCCCGCCGCGCCGCGCTGGCCGCGGTGGACGGCGACGTCCGGCACCGGGCCCAGCGAGCGTTCCTGGCCGACGTGGCCGCCCGTGGCGTCGCCGTCGTGCACGAGTGCGCGGGGCCGGACATCTCCTCGACCGCCGACCTCGCCGCCCTGCGCGCGCTCACCGGGCCGGCCACACCCGAGGTCGTCGGCTACTGGGGTGAGGCCGTCACGACCCCGGCCGCGGCCCGGGAGCTGCTCGCCGCCACCGGCGCACACGGTCTCGCGGGCGACCTGTTCGTCGACGGCTCGCTCGGCTCGCGCACCGCCGCGCTGCGGGCGTCCTACGCCGACGCGGCCGGCTGCACCGGCCGTGCCTACCTCGATGCCGAGGCCGTCGCCGCGCACGTCGCCGCCTGCACCCGCGCGGGCACGCAGGCCGGGTTCCACGTGATCGGCGACGCCGCGGCCGACACGCTGGTGGCGGGGTTGCGAGGCGCAGGACCGCCCGGTGCGGTGCGGCACCGGGTCGAGCACCTGGAGATGGTCGATCCGGCCCAGATGGCGGTGCTGGCGGAGCTGGGCGTGGTCGCGAGCGTGCAGCCGGTGTTCGACGCCTGCTGGGGTGGGCCGTCCGGGATGTACGTGGAGCGGCTCGGCGCCGCACGGGCCGCCCCGATGAACCCGTTCGCCGCTCTGCACGCGGCCGGGGTGACGCTGGCGCTGGGCTCGGACTCGCCGGTGACGCCGGTCGGGCCGTGGGAGGCCGTCCGGGCGGCTGTCGAGCACCGGACGCCCGGCTCGGGGCTCGACCCGCGGTCCGCACTGACCGCCCACTCCGTCGGCGGGTACCGGGCCGCGGGGGAGCGGTCACCGCTCGCCGGCCGCCTGGTCGTGGGAGCACCGGCGTCGTACGCGGTCTGGGACGGCGCGGGCGTGCTCGACGGCTCGGCCACCGAGCCGCGCTGCCTGCGGACCGTGCACCGGGGTCGCGAGCTGTTCGACGGCTCGTGATCATCGCTTCGGTGCACGGGCGGCCACATCCGGCCGTGGGCGCGCCGAAGCGATGATCACGTGAACCGCAACCAGCGCGGGGACGGGCGGTCGGGCCTCCGCAGCCCCGGTGTGGCATCCTCTGCGCCGTGACGAACCGGGCCTGCGGCACGCGCCGCCGCGCTCCGGGCTGTTGTTGTCGCTGCGGCTGCAGCTGACCTCCGGCCCCGTCCACCGCCGCCCCCAGAGCGGCCTGCACGTCTGCGATCCCTCACATGCGCATCCACCCCGACCTGCGTGGCCACACCGTCCTCGCGCTGCACGCCCACCCCGACGACGAGTCGATCTTCACTGGGATCACGCTGCGCCGCCTCGCCGACGCGGGCGCCCGCACCGTGCTCGTCGTGGCCACCGCGGGTGAGCTGGGCGAGTCCCGCGTGCCCCTGCGCGTCGGCGAGACCGTCCCGGAGCGCCGCGTCGCCGAGCTCGAAAGCGCGGCCGGGCTGCTGGGCGTGTCCCGGCTGGTGCTGCTCGGCCGCCGCGACTCCGGCTTGCCCGGCTGGTCCAGCGGCAGCCACACCCGGGCGCTCGCCGTGGCCGACCCGCTCCGGCTGGCCCGGACCGTCGCCGAGATCGCCGACGACGAGGGCGCGGGAACGCTCGTCCACGACGACGAGCACGGCATCTACGGCCACCCCGACCACCGCGCCGCGCACCGCATCGGCGCCACCGCCGCGGCGATGGCCGGCGCCACGGCCTACCGGATGACGGTCGACCGCGAGCATCTGCACGTCACCGCCCGGGACCGGCACCTCGTGCACGGTGCCGCCCGTGCCGCCTCCGTCGGGTACGGCCGGGTCACGGCCGAGATCACCCTCGCCCTCGGCGGCACCGCGGCCGAGCTGGCCTGCAAGCGCGCGGCGATCACGGCCCACGAGAGCCAACTGGCATCCGCGGACGTCCCTGAGGACGGTTTCGCAGCCGCGTACGGCTACGAGTGGTACCGCCGCACCGGTGCCCCCGGCGTGCTCGACGCCCTCGGCAACGCCCACCTGCTGGCCGGCGCACCCGCATGATCACCGTCCGCCGCACATCAGCGCCCTGACGAGGGCCGATCAGTGCGGCTCACGCCGATCACACGCGATGGACGCGCCGCGCTGATCACGGTTGCGGAACGCCTCGGCTCCCCGCGGCGTCGGGGTGCGGGTGGACGGCGCGCCCCACGTAGGCTTCTCGGGTGGCCGTTCCCACCACCCGAGAGGTCGCCGACCCCGGCGCGCCCGACCCGCCCGCTACGCCCGCGGCCGAGCGGGGCCGCGGCTGGGTGGGGCTGCTCTCCCGCGCCGTCGCGGCGCTGGGTGGCGGCCTGCTGCTCTACGCGAGCTTCCCCCCGCGCACGCTCTGGTGGCTGGCGCTGCCGGCGCTGGCTCTGCTGGGCGTCGCCGTGTACGGCGGGCGGGCCCGCGCCGGGTTCGGGTACGGGTTCCTGTTCGGCATGGGCTTCCTGCTCCCGCTGCTCACCTGGATCGGATCCCTGGTCGGGCCGGTGCCGTGGGTGGCGCTGGTGGTGCTGGAGTCGCTGTTCGTCGGCCTCGCCGGCGCGGGCATGGCACTCGTCTCGCGGTTGCCGGCGGCCCCGCTGTGGGCCGCCGCGGTGTGGGTGGCGGCGGAGGCCCTGCGCGGGCGCGTGCCGTTCGGCGGCCTGCCGTGGGGCCGGGCCGGGTTCGGCCAGCCCGAGGGCATCCTGCTGCCCGTCGCGGCGATCGGGGGGGAGCCGCTCCTGTCGTTCGTCACCGTGCTCGCGGGCCTCGCGCTCGGTGAGCTCGCGCGCCGCGCTGCGCTGCGCCGCCCGCGCGCCCTCGTCGTCCCGGCCGTGATCGCCGTGGCCGCGGTGCTCACCGGCCCGCTCGCCGCACTCGTGCCGCCTGCCGGCGGGGGACCGGCGCGGTTCGTGACCATCGCCGCGGTCCAGGGCAACGTCCCGCGCCTGGGCCTCGACTTCAACGCCCAGCGCCGAGCCGTCCTCGACAACCACGTCCGGGAGACGATCGAGCTCGCCGGCGACGTGGCCGCGGGCACCCGCCCGAAGCCCGACATCGTGATCTGGCCGGAGAACTCCAGCGACATCGACCCGCTGCAGAACCCCGACGCCGCCGCGCAGATCGACCGCGCCGCCCGGGCCGTCGGCGTCCCGATCCTCGTCGGGGCGGTGCTGCGCAACCCCGACGGCGTCAGCACGAGCAACTCCGCGCTGGTGTGGCTGGCCGGGCAGGGCGTGGTCGAGCGGGCCGACAAGCGCCGCGTGCAGCCGTTCGGCGAGTACATGCCGTGGCGCTCGTTCTTCGCCCTCCTCTCTCCCTACGTCGCGCGGGCCGGCTACTTCGTGCCCGGCTCCGGCCCCGGCGTCGTCGACATGGCGGGGATCCGGGTCGGCGTCACGATCTGCTGGGAGGTGGCGTTCGACGACCTCGTCGAGGACAGCGTGAACAACGGCGCGCAGGTGCTGGCCGTGCCGAGCAACAACGCGACGTTCGGGTTCACCGAGATGACCTACCAGCAGGGGGCCATGTCCCGGGTGCGGTCCGTGGAACACGATCGGGCCTCGATCATCGCCACCACCAGCGGGGTCAGCGCCACGATCATGCCGGACGGTACGGTCACGCAGAGCACGAAGCAGTTCGCCCCCGACGTGCTCGTCGAACGCACACCGTTGCTCGACACCACGACGCTCGCCACCCGGCTGGGGTCGGCACCCGAGTGGGTGCTGGTCGCCGCGGGATTGGTGGGCATCGGTGCGGGTGTCGTGCGGCGCCGCCGAGGAAAGGACGAGGATGGCTGAGTCTGTCGGGCCGGTGCTGGTGGTGATCCCGACGTACGAGGAGCGGGAGAACCTCCGCCCGCTGCTGACGCGGCTGCACGCGGTCCTTCCGGACGCGGACGCCCTCGTCGTGGACGACGCCAGCCCGGACGGCACCGGCGATCTCGCCGACGAGATCGCCGCTGCCGACCCGCGGGTGCGCGTGCTGCACCGCACCGCGAAGGACGGCCTCGGTGCCGCCTACCTGGCCGGTTTCTCCGAGGCGCTCAAGGGCGCGTACCAGGTCGTCGTCGAGATGGACGCCGACGGCTCCCACGCGCCCGAGGACCTGCCTGCGCTGCTGGCCGCGCTGGAGGACGCCGACCTCGTGCTCGGCTCCCGTTACGTGCCCGGCGGCGAGGTGGTCAACTGGCCCAACCACCGCGAGTGGATCTCCCGTACCGGCAACCTGTACTCGCGCCTCGCGCTGGGCGTGAACATCCGTGACATCACCGGCGGGTACCGCGTGTTCCGACGCCAGGTGCTGGAGGAGCTCGACATCGCCTCGGTGTCGTCGCAGGGCTACTGCTTCCAGGTCGACATGGCGTGGCGAGCGGTGCAGGCGGGATTCCGCGTCCGCGAGGTGCCCATCACGTTCGTCGAGCGGGAGCGCGGCGCGTCGAAGATGAGCAGCGGCATCGTCGTGGAGGCGCTGTGGCGCGTCACGCGCTGGGGCGTCGCCCGCGTGCTGCGCCGAGGCGAGGTCCGCCCGTCCAGCCCGTCGAAGGAGCCCCCTCCGGACGATCCGGCCCACCACCCCGTCCCCGTCCCCGTCCAGCAGGATCCGTCCGTGCGCGCATGACCACGAGGGAAGAGCTGAGCTGGGAGCTGTTCGGCACCGCAAGCCGTGAGCTCGCCGAGCAGGTGGCCGCGGACGGCTACGTCCCCGACATCATCCTGTCGATCGCCCGTGGCGGTCTGTTCGTCGCCGGGGCGCTCGGCTACGCGCTGGACGTCAAGAACCTGCACGTCATCAACGTGGAGTTCTACACCGGCGTGGACGAGCGGCTGCCGGTGCCGATCGTGCTGCCGCCGGTCCCGAACGTGGTGGACCTCTCGGGCGCCCGGGTGCTGGTGGCCGACGACGTCGCCGACACCGGGGCCACGCTGAAGCTGGTGCGCGACTTCTGCATCGGCCACGTCGCCGATGTCCGCTGCGCGGTGGTCTACGAGAAGCCGCACAGCACGGTGAGCAGCGAGTACGTGTGGCGGCGCACCGAACGCTGGATCAACTTCCCGTGGTCGACCCTGCCGCCGGTGGTCCGCCACGACGGCCAGGTGCGAGACGCTTAGCCCTCGTTCCCGCGGAGCCCGACAGACGAAAGCCGGGCCACCCCCGGAGGGGCGGCCCGGCTGGGACGACCGTCAGGCGATCTCGCGGCGGCGCTCGGCGAGCAGCTCCAGGCGCTCCGCGAGCAGGACCTCCAGGTCGGCCACCGAGCGGCGCTCAAGCAGCATGTCCCAGTGGGTACGCGGCGGCTTGGTCTTCTTCTGCTCCGGCTCCGCACCGTCGACGAGCTTGGAGATGCTGCCGTGGAGGCGACACTCCCACGTGGACGGCGCCTCGGCGTCGTCGGCGAAGGGCACCTCGAAATCGTGCCCGCGCGGGCACGCGTAGCGCATCGACTGCCGCGGCGCGAGGTCGTGGTTGCGATCGGTCTCGTAGCTGACAGCCCCGAGCCGGCTGCCACGGAGCACGCGGTCGGCCATATGCGTCTACCTCCCGTTCAGTGGTCGAGGGAGCCTCCCTCGACCGGTACCACCGGGTGTAACGTCTGGAAAGCAGACGCACATTCCCGCCATCTGGGCGGACCATGCCTCGGTGTCGTCATTCGACAGACACCGGACGTTCGCCGCCCCGATCAATGAGTGTCCCCCATCCGGCCCGTTCGCACACGCGACTGTGACGTGTCAGCCGAGTGTGACTTATATCACGGGTCGTATTTGCGGTGTTTACACGCGGGCCACACGCTCCCGTGTCGTGCTCACGCGGCGGCCCCGACCGGGTTGCGTACCGGCACGAGTGCCGCCAGGCCCGCCACCAGAACCAGCAGGATCCCGACGATCCCGGCCCGGGGCGCCCCGAAGACCGAGGTGAACACGCCGAACAACGTCGGCGCGATGAACGACACCGCGCGTCCGGTGGTGGCGTAGAGCCCGAACATCTGCCCCTCCCGGCCACCGGGCGCCAGCCGCGCCATGAACGTCCGCGACGACGACTGCGCCGGCCCCACGAACAGCGTCAGGATCAGGCCGAACAGCCAGAACATGGCCGGACCCGATACGAAGAGCAGGATCACCGCGTCGACGACGAGCGCGATCAGCGAGCCGACGATCACCGGCTTGGGACCGACCCGGTCCTCGATCTGCCCGCCGGTCAGCGCCCCGGCCGCGGAGACGACGTTCGCGGCGATCCCGAAGATCAGCACGTCCCCCGCGCCGATGCCGTACACCGACACCGCGAGCACGGCGCCGAACGTGAAGATCGCGTTGAGCCCGTCACGGAACAGCGCGCTGGCGGCGAGGAAGTACACGGTCTGCGGGTTGCTGCGGTACAACGCGCGCAGGTCGGCGACCAGCTTGCGGTAGGAGCCCGCGACGCCGAGCCCCGCGGCGCGATCGGCCGCAGGCGGCACCTCCGGCACCCGCAGGAACAGCGGCAGCGCGAACACCAGGAACCACACGGCCGCCACGAGCGCGACGACCCGGATGTTGAGCCCGCCCTCGGTGGGCACACCGAGGAACCCGCGGGTGTCGCCGTCGCCCGCGATCAGGCCGGTGTAGACGGCCAGCAGCAGCACGATGCCGCCGAAATACCCCATCGACCACCCGAAACCCGAGACCCGCCCCATGTTCGCCGGCGTGCTGACCTGCACGAGCATCGCGTTGTAGGACACCGACGCCAGCTCGAAGAAGATCGATCCGAGGCCGAGCAGCACCAGCCCGATCCACAGGTACGAGTCGTCGTCGCGGACGACGAACAGCGCCCCCATCGACACGACGGTCAGGACCGTCCAGACGGTCGTGGAGAGCTTGCGATGCCCGCCGGAATCGGCCCGCTGCCCGATCACCGGGGCGGCCAGGGCGATCACCAGCCCGGCCGCTCCGAGCGCGTACCCGAGCCAGGCGCTGGCGTCGATCGGGCCCGGCAGGTCCTTGCCGACCGCATCGGTGAGGTACACGGAGAACACGAACGTGAGGATCACCGCGTTGTACGCCGAGGACCCCCAGTCCCACAGCGCCCACGCGATCACCGGCCCGCGCCGGACGGGAGAGAGCGGCGCAGCGGTACCCATGCGCGGAGATTATCGGTTCACGCGGGCCACTGGCCGCGTTTCCGCAGCACGTCGCGCAGCACGTCGGGGCGGTCCGACAGCAGGCCGTCGACGCCCATGTCGAGCAGCTCGGCCATCTCGTCGGGGTCGTTCACCGTCCACACGTGCACCTCACGGCCCGTGGCGTGCGCGGCGCGCAGCAGGCCGTCGTCGACGACGGTGAGCACCCCGAGACGGTGCGGGAGCTGGGCCAGCCGGCCCCGCACCGGAGGTGTGGGCAACCAGCGCAGGGGGCGGGGCAGGCCGTCGCGCCAGGCGCGGCTGCGCAGCCCGATGGCGGAGGCCTGGGACATCGAGGTCATCAGCTTCGGGCCTGCCGCGGACCGGGCCCGGGCCAGCCAGCGCTCCAGGAACCCGCCCACGCACACCCGGTGCCAGCTGTCGGTGCGCTCCAGCACCTCCAGGACCGGGAGCACCACGGCCTCGGACTTGATCTCGATGGTGATGCGCGTCGTCGGGAGCTCGGCGAGCACCTCGTCGAGGCGCGGGATCGGCTCGCGGCCCCGGACCGTCAGCTCGGCGATCGCGGCGGCCGGGAGCGCGCTGATGAAGCCGTGCCCGTCGGTGGTGCGGTCGAGCGTGGGGTCGTGGTGGATCACCGCCACGCCGTCGGAGCTCGCGTGCGCGTCGAGCTCCAGGTAGCCGAAGCCCTCGTCGGCGGCCCGCCGGAACGCGGCCAGGGTGTTCTCGCAGCCCGCGAGATCGCCGACGTGCCAGCCCCGGTGTGCGTACGCTCGCGGGAACGGGCCGTCGAGATAGGGATGACGATCCACAACGGGCGAGCCTGCCACCCCGCGCCGATCACGCGCGACGGGGCAACCG
>JBBQEF010000105.1:0-16317 GCA_038320445.1 Mycobacteriales bacterium | reverse complement strand
GATCTCCATGCTGCACGAGCCGCACTTGCCGGCCTTGCAGTTCCAGCGGACGGCGAGGTCGTTGGCCTCGGTCTGCTGGAGGCGGTGGATGATGTCGAGGACGACCTCGCCCTCGTTCACCTCCACCGGGTAGTCGACGAGCTCACCCTTCTCGGAGTCGCCCCGCCACACGCGGAAATGCCCGTCGTACGTCACTTCATCGCCTCCCCGGCGCGGTGGCCGCCCAGCTCTTCGCCGGTGTAGTACTTCTTCAGCTCGTCGAGCTCCAGCAGGTCGAACAGGTCCGCGCGCATCGGCACCTGCTCCTGGCGCACGAGCTCGACGTTGTCCTCGCCGAGCGCGGAGAGCACCAGCAGGACGTGGCGCCACTCGGAGTCGAGCACCGGGTAGTCGTCGCGGGTGTGCCCGCCGCGGCTCTCCTGGCGCTCCAGCGCCGCCTTCGCCACGCACAGCGAGACGAGCAGCATGTTGCGCAGGTCGAGCGCGAGGTGCCAGCCCGGGTTGAACTCCCGGTGACCGCTCACGCTGACCGTGCGGGTGCGGGTGGCGATGTCCTGCAGGGCCTTGAGCGCCAGCTCCATCTCGTCGGCCTTGCGGATGATGCCGACCAGGTCGCCCATGGTCTTCTGCAGCTCCAGGTGCACCTTGAACGGGTTCTCCCCGCCCTCGGTGGCGCTGCTGAACGGCAGCAGCGCGCGCTCGACGGCCGTGTCGAGATCCTCCGTCGCGACCACCGGACGCGACGCCGAGGCGTCCACGTACTGCGAGGCGCCCAAGCCGCAGCGACGGCCGAAGACCAGCAGGTCCGACAGCGAGTTGCCGCCGAGCCGGTTCGAGCCGTGCATGCCGCCGGAGCACTCACCCGCGGCGAACAGGCCGGGGACCTTCGACATGCCGGTGTCGGGGTCGACCTCGACACCGCCCATCACGTAGTGGCAGGTGGGCCCGACCTCCATCGGCTCCGTCGTGATGTCGACGTCGGCCAGCTCCTTGAACTGGTGGTACATCGACGGGAGCCGCTTCTGGATCTCCTCGGGCTTGAGCCGCGAGGCGATGTCGAGGAACACGCCGCCGTGGGGACTGCCCCGGCCGGCCTTGACCTCGGAGTTGATCGCGCGGGCGACCTCGTCGCGGGGCAGCAGCTCCGGGGGACGCCGGTTGTTGTCGGCGTCGGTGTACCAGCGGTCGCCCTCCTCGGGCGTGGTGGCGTACTGCTCCTTGAACACGTCCGGGATGTAGTCGAACATGAACCGCTTGCCCTCGGAGTTCTTGAGGATCCCGCCGTCACCACGAACGGACTCGGTGACGAGGATCCCCTTCACCGACGGCGGCCAGACCATGCCCGTCGGGTGGAACTGCAGGATCTCCATGTTGATCAGCGTGGCGCCCGCGCGCAGGGCGAGCGCGTGGCCGTCGCCGGTGTACTCCCAGGAGTTGGACGTCACCTGGTAGCTCTTGCCGATGCCGCCGGTGGCCAGCACGATCGCCGGCGCGTCGAACTGCACGAACCCGCCGGTGTCGCGGTAGTAGCCGAAGCACCCCGCGATCTTCCCGTCCGCCTTGAACAGCTCGGTGATCGTGCACTCGTGGAAGACCCGGATGTTGGCCTCGTAGTCGCCGCACTCCTTGTAGTCCTCCTGCTGCAGCGAGACGATCTTCTGCTGCAGCGTGCGGATCAGCTCCAGGCCGGTGCGGTCGCCGACGTGGGCCAGGCGCGGGTAGGTGTGCCCGCCGAAGTTCCGCTGGCTGATCTTGCCCTCGGGCGTGCGGTCGAACAGGGCGCCGTAGGTCTCCAGCTCCCAGACGCGGTCCGGCGCCTCCTTGGCGTGCAGCTCGGCCATCCGCCAGTTGTTGAGGAACTTCCCGCCGCGCATGGTGTCGCGGAAGTGGACCATCCAGTTGTCGTTGGAGTTGACGTTGCCCATGGCCGCGGCGCACCCGCCCTCGGCCATCACCGTGTGGGCCTTACCGAACAGCGACTTGGAGATGATCGCCGTGCGCTTGCCCTGGCTGCGGGCCTCGATGGCCGCACGCAGCCCGGCGCCACCGGCGCCGATGACGACGACGTCGAACTCGTGCTTCTCGATCTTCTCGGTCATGTTCTTACCCCACGATCCGCAGGTCGGAGAACCACCCGGCCGAGACGGCCATGATGTAGAAGTCCGTGATGGCCAGCGTGGCCAGTGTCGTCCACGCCAGCTGCATGTGCTTGCCGTTGAGGCGCGAGACGTAGCCCCAGAGCTTGTAGCGCACCGGGTGCTTCGAGAAGTGGTTGAGCCGCCCGCCGACGATGCTGCGGCACGAGTGGCACGACACCGTGTACGCCCAGAGCATGATCACGTTGATCAGCAGGATGATGTTGCCGAGGCCGAAGCCGAAGCTCCCGTCCTCCTTCACGAACGCCTTGATCGCGTCGTAGGTGTTGATGATCGAGATGATCGCCGCGATGTAGAAGAAGTAGCGGTGCAGGTTCTGCCCGAGCAACGGGAAGCGCGTCTCACCCGTGTACTTCTTGTGCGGCTCGGCCACGGCACACGCGGGCGGCGAGAGCCAGAACGCCCGGTAGTAGGCCTTGCGGTAGTAGTAGCAGGTGAGCCGGAACAGCAGCAGGAACGGCAGCGTGAGGCTCGCGTAGGGAAGGAACCACACGTCGGGCAGGAAGCGGCCGAAGTGGGCCGACGCCTCGACACAGCCGTTGGAGACGCACGGCGAGTAGAACGGCGTCAGGTAGTTGTACTCCGCGACGAAGTAGTCCTTCTGCATGAAGGCCCGCACCGTCGCGTAGATCACCCACGCGGCGAGCCCGGCGAAGTTCAGCAGCGGTGGGAGCCACCACCGGTCGGTACGGAGCGTCCTGGCCGCGATCTGTGCCCGGCCGAGGGACGCGTCTGTGGTGGACGACACGTCAGGCAACCTCGTCTTCTGCAGAACCGGCGCGGGGCAGAAGTGGCCACGGCGCCAGATCGTCTGGGATGTGGCCGGATGTTACGACGGATCTGCGGCCACCTGCGCCGGGGGATGTCACACCGTGATCACGAAGGTGATGCGACTCACGCCCGGGTGCGCGCCGGCCCGGTGTGCAGCCGCTCCGGCTCAGGAGGGTGGGTCTCACGAGTGGCTCCTCTGACGGGGGTGGACGTGCTCGGAGGTCAGCACTTCCCTGTGGAGCACGGAGCCGCCGCCTGAGACAGCCTGAGTTTCCCACCCCCCGATCGTCCAATGCATCATAGAGGCCTCATCGATGCACGTAGGCTATTAGCGTGACGCTTCAGCAGCTCGCGTACTTCCTCGCCGTGGCCGATGTGCGCAGCTTCACTCGTGCGGCCGACGCCGTCGGAGTGGCGCAACCGACCTTGTCGCGGCAGCTCCAGGCCCTGGAACGGGACCTCGGCGCCCCGCTGGTGGACCGGGGCGGGCGCGACGGCCCGGTCCTCACACCCGCGGGCGAGGCCGTCCTGCCGCTGGCGCGGCGGATGCTGGCCGACATGGAGAGCGCCCGCACCGCGGTCGCCGAGATCGTCGGGCTGCGTCGGGGCCGCGTGCGGGTCGGGGCCACCCCGTCGCTGTGCATCGGCGTGCTGGCCGATGTGCTGCGCGTGTTCCACGAGCGCTACCCGGACATCGGGCTGGAGCTGGTGGAGGGTGGGTCGCAGCCGCTGGTGCGCACGCTGGTGCGCGGCGAGATCGACGTGGCACTGGTGATCGTGCCGTCGGCCGGGGTCGACTCCGCCCTGCACGTCACGCCGCTGCTGCGGGAACGGTTGTCCGTGGCCTCGCCGGCGTCCGGCCGGCCGCCCTCGTCGCGCGGGTCGATGAGCATCGGCGATCTGGCCCGCCGGTCGCTCGTGATGCCCCGGCAGGGCTACGACCTGCGCGAGGCGACGCTGGAGGCGTTCGCCGCTGCCGGCGTGGAGCCGCGCTTCGCCGTACAGGGCGGCGAGATGGACGCGGTGCTGCGGCTCGTCGAGGCCGGCACCGGCGTGGCGGTCGTCCCGGACCTCGTGTTCGCCGGGCGTCCCCGCCTGCGGCGCACCGTGCTGACCCCGCCGCTCTACCGCACGGTGGCGCTGGCGAGACGTGCCGACCTCACGCCGACCCCTGCGCTGCAGGCGTTCCGCGGCACCCTGCTCGGGTTCCTCTCCGAGCTGTCGGCCGCGGGCGGCCTTCCCGGCGACGTGCAGGTGCTGGGGCGCCCGGACCGCTGACCCGGGTGGCTCACGACTCCTCCCCGAGCCGGTGGGCCGGATCGGGGCCGGATCGGGAACGGCGCCGCCGCCGCAGACCGCGCGGCTCCGCCGTACCCTCCACCCGATGAGCCGCTACATCCAGGTCACGTTCGACGCCCTCGACCCGCGGGCGCTGTCGTCCTTCTGGCGCGACGCGCTGGGCTATGTGCACCCCGGCCCGCCCGGGGTCGACCTGCCCGAGGGTGCCGACCCGCTGGCCGCGTGGGACGAATTCCTGGCCCGGCTCGGGGTGCCGGAGGATCAGCGCAACACGAGATCGGCCATCGAGGACCCGGACGGGCACGGCCCGCGGCTGTTCTTCCAACAGGTGCCGGAGGACAAGGTCGCCAAGAACCGCGTCCACCTCGACGTCCGCGCGGCCCCCGGGCTGCAGGGTGACGGGCGGATGGCGGCGCTGGAGGCCGAGTGCGACCGGCTCGTCGCACGGGGGGCGAAGCGGGTTCGCCGCGATGAGCCCGCTCCTCCGATGAGCGCCGGCCACATCGTGATGACCGATCCCGAGGGCAACGAGTTCTGCCTGGACTGAGTCCGTGCGGCCGGGATCAGTCGATCGGCTCCGAGCCGAGCTCGTCGATCTCCGCGCCGTGCGCGGCCAAGGCCTCTCGCACCACGCGGTAGGCGATGCCGCCTCCGTAGCCCTTGCGCGCGAGCATGCCGACCAGGCGCCCCGCCGCCTTCTTCCGCTGCTCCGGGGTGTCGGCAGGCACGGTGCGGAGCTTGCGATCGACCAGTTCCCGCGCCCGGCGCTCCTCCGAATCGGTGTCGACCTCGGCCAGCGCCTCCCCCGCCACCTCGTCGTCGACGCCCTTGCGGCGCAGCTCCATCGCGATGGCGCGGCGGGCCAGGCCCTTCTGGTTGTGGCGCGAGCGCACCCACTGCCCGGCGAAGGCGGCGTCGTCGATCAGGCCGACCTCGTCGAACCGCTCCAGCACGGTGCCGGCCGCGTCGTCCGGCACGCCCTTGCGCCGCAACGCCTGCGCGAGCTCCTGACGGGTGCGGGCCCGGTCGCTGAGCAGGCGCAGGCAGATCTCCCGGGCCATCGCGACCGGATCGGCGTCGGGACCCGGCTCGGCCGGACCACCGGTGCCCGGCCGGGTGCGCGTGGGCCTCGCCTCCCGGCCCCCGCCCCGGCCTCCGCGCCGGGCGGCACCCCCGCCGCGGCGGGTCCTGGCGCTGCTCTCCCCGTCGGTGACGGCAGCGACCGTGGCCGCGTGAGGGGCCGGTGCGGGCTCGCCGTCGACGGCGGCCAGCCCGGCCACCGGGGCGGCCTCGCCGGGTGGCCCTGCGCGCTCGGGATGGTCCCGGAGCGTCGCCACCGGCCCGGCCGCCGACTCGCCCAGCCGGTCGAGCAGGGCGTGCGACACGACGCCGCCGTGATCCTCGGGCGGGCTGCCGCCGGGCGGATCACTGTCGGGCGGGCTGCCGCCGGGCGGATCACTGTCGGCCGGATCACTGTCGAGCGGATCCCCGAACCGGGCCACGGGCGCCGGCCCACCACCGTGATCCAGCTCGGCCTCGCCGAAGCGGGCGACGCGCAGCCGACCGCGCCGGGCGTCGTCCTGCTTCGGCGCCATACTCAGAAGTCGACCGGAGCGGGCAGCGGCTCGGCATCGGCGTCGAGCACGGCTCCGATGCCCAGCTTCTCCTTGATGCGCTTCTCGATCTCGGATGCGACGTCGGGGTTCTCCTTGAGGAACTTGCGGGCGTTCTCCTTGCCCTGCCCCATCTGGTCGCCCTCGTACGTGTACCAGGCCCCGGACTTGCGGACGAGGCCCTGCTCGACGCCCACGTCGACCAGCGAGCCCTCGCGGCTGATGCCGACCCCGTACAGGATGTCGAACTCGGCCTGCTTGAACGGCGGCGCGACCTTGTTCTTGACGACCTTGACCCGGGTGCGGTTGCCGACCATGTCGGAGCCGTCCTTGAGCGTCTCGATGCGCCGGATGTCGAGGCGGACCGAGGCGTAGAACTTGAGCGCCTTGCCACCCGTGGTGGTCTCCGGCGAGTTGTGCACGATGACGCCGTCGGCCAGGTAGTTGTGGGTGCCTTCCACCTCGATGTCGAAGCGGTGCATCGAGCGTGTGCGGGGCTTGACGTGGATGTCGAGCACCGGAGCCGGCACGGGCAGGAGCGTGGGCTCCACGAACTCCGCCTCGACGGCGAACCGCCCACGGAACCGCTCGAGCAGCTTGTCCTGCATCGACGGGTGGACGTAGGGCGCGACCAGCTCGTGCAGCGTGGCCGTCTCTTCCTCGGTGAACGACAGCACCGGCATCCGGCGGGCGCCGCGGAAGGTGAGCGTCGGGTGCAGGTCGAAGGTGTCGGCCAGGTGCTGGAGCAGCCGATCGCGGGACCCCGGGCTCAGGGTCCGGACGCAGATCTCCGAACGGCCGCCGCCGTCCTGTGTGCGGGACGGGAACGTGCCGCCGTCGCAGTACCAGATCGCGAGCGAGAGCGGAGTGAGCGCCTTGAGGTACTCCCAGGACAGGTGCTTGTGCCCATCGCCGAGATAGACCGCCTGCCGTACTTCGGCGAGCTCCGGAAGCGGGGTGCAATCGACGACGCCGGCACCCTTGGCGTTGATCCGGCGGCTCTGGCCGATGTTGCCGAGCAGCGACGCCTTCCAGTCCAGGTAGTCGATCTCCGTGGCGCCGTGGCCCATCCGGAACCGGGTGCCGAGGCTGCCGGGAACGCGGCCCGGCGACAGGTGGGCGTCGCCCATCAGACCACCCAGCACGACCTGCCACTGCTGCGGCCCGAGCCGGTAGCTCTGCGAGAGCAGGACCCGATCACCCACGATGAGCTCGCCCGCCTCACGCCAGCCGCCGGGGGTGCGCACGAGGTGGTTGGAGGTCAGGCCCATCTGCGCTCGACCGTTGCCGCCGGGGCGCGCGACCGTGATCTGCAGGAACTCCTCGGTGGGCCCGTTGTCGAACCAGTTGACGACCTTCTTCGGCACGATCGCGCCGAGCTCCGGGTCGTAGGAGAGAACCTCCACCGGGAGCTTCTGGCCGACGATCGTGCCGATCTTCTCCTGGCTGCCGTCGGCCAGTGTGATCCGGGTGCCGTACGACAGGCACCCGAACATGACACCGATCTTCTCGCGCAGCTGGTTGATGAAGATCATCGTGGTGCCGGAGTTGCTCAAGGCGCCGGTGATCTTGCGCAGCGCCTGGCTCATCAGCCGGGCCTGCAGGCCGACGTGGCTGTCGCCCATCTCGCCCTCGATCTCCGCACGGGGCACGAGCGCGGCCACGGAGTCGATGACGATGATGTCGAGCGCGCCGGAGCGGATCAGCATGTCGGCGATCTCGAGCGCCTGCTCCCCCGTGTCCGGCTGGGAGACGAGCAGGTTGTCGGTGTCGACACCGAGCGCCTTGGCGTACTCGGGATCGAGCGCGTGCTCCGCGTCGATGAAGGCGGCGATGCCGCCTGCCGCCTGCGCGTTGGCCACGGCGTGCAGCGCGACCGTGGTCTTGCCGCTGGACTCCGGGCCGTAGATCTCCACGACGCGGCCCCGCGGCAGACCGCCGACGCCGAGCGCGACGTCGAGGGCGATGGAGCCCGTGGGGATGATGCCGATCGGGGGGCGGGTGTCGTCGCCGAGGCGCATCACCGAGCCCTTGCCGTGGTTCTTCTCGATCTGGGCGAGGGCGAGCTCCAGCGCCTTCGTACGGTCGGGTGCGGTCATCGCCGGTCTCCACCTTTGTAGGGTCACGTGTCTCGATCTGCTGATGACGACGGTAGGGGGAACCACCGACAATCTGCGGACGCGGTCGAAAGCTGTGGACAGTCGGACCGCGATGTGGACAGAGACTAGCGAACACCTGTTCGACTGGCGTGACCGACACGCCGAACGAGTACCGTGCCGCGCCCAATGACGGCAACGGGGCTCAGCGGCGGGCGGGCGGCACGTCGTAGACCTCGCACACCGCCAGCCAGATCTCCCGCGGGTCGTACCCGAACTCCAGCGCCTGCTCCACCGTGCGCCCCCCGAGCTGGGCGAACACGTGGTCGTAGGACACCGACGCCGCGCGAGCAGCGCCGAACTCGCCCTCCATCAGCTCGCGGAAGTAGGTCAGTCGCACCCACACCACGCTAGTGGCACCCTGCGGAGATGCCCCTGCTCCCCTCCCTCTGGGACGCGCTCGGTGGTGCCCCCGACGACCTGAGGCGCCTCGTGGTCACCGGCCCACCCGTCACACTGGCCTCGACGTTCCCGGTCACCGACGTGGGCGTCGCCGCCGTGGGCGCGAGCCTGCTGGCTGCCACGTCGGAGGAGGACGTCGGGCTGGACACGCGACAGCTCGCCATCGCCCTGCGCAGCGAGAGGTTCCTGCTGCGCGACGGGCGTTCGCCGGGCAGCCCGTTCGACCCGCTCTCGGCGTTCCACCGGACCGCGGACGGGTGGTTGCGGCTGCACGCGAACTACGCCTGGCACCGGGCCGCCGCGCTGGGCGTGCTGGGCTGCTCGGAACAGGACGCCCCGGCGGCCATCGCCGGCTGGAAGGCCGTCGAGCTGGAGACGGCGGTGCACGAGGCCGGTGGCGTCGCCGCCGCGGTGCGCACCGAGGAGCAATGGCGTGCCGTGGCCGGTCCCCCGCCCGAGCTCGTCGAGCGCCGGGCCCTCGGCGAGGCACCGGCGCGTACCGCGCGGCGGCCGCGGGTGCTCGACCTCACCCGCGTCATCGCCGGGCCCGTCGCCACCCGGACGCTGGCCGCGCACGGCGCCGACGTCCTGCGCCTCGACGCGCCCGACCGGCCGGAGATCCCGCTGCAGTGCTGGGAGATGCTGCCCGGCAAGCGCAGCGCCCTGCTGGACCTCGCGGCCCGGCGCGACACGCTGGAGGAGCTGCTCGCGGGCGCCGACGTCGTCGTGACCGGGTACCGGCCGGGCGCACTGGACCGCTTCGGGCTCGCCCCCGACGCGCTGGCCGAGCGGCACCCGGGGCTGGTGGTGGTGACGCTGTCGGCCTGGGGGCACCGCGGGCCGTGGAGCGGGCGGCGCGGGTTCGACAGTCTCGTCCAGGCCGCGTGCGGCATCGCGCTCGCCGAGGGGACGCCCGATGCGCCGGGCGCGCTCCCGGCCCAGCTGCTCGACCACGCCACCGGCTACCTGGGCGCCGCGGGCGCACTGCTGGCACTCGCCCACCAGCGCCGCGACGGCGGCACGCACCACGTCCGGCTCTCCCTGACCGGGACGGCGGGATGGCTGCAGTCACTGCCCCGCGTCGCGCGCCACGACGTGCCGGACGTCGATCCCGCTCCGTACCGGACGGAGATGGACGCACCGGACGGGCAGCTGACCATCGCCACCCCGCCGGGCACGATCGACGGCCGGTCCCTGACGTGGCCGCCGCCGGCCCCGGCCTTCGGCGTCGCTGCGCCCCGGTGGGCCTGATGGACCCGACCGGCTTCTCCTCGCCGCTCGGACAGGTCGTGGTCCTGCTGATGCTCCTGACGTCGTTGACGCTGCTGCTGCGCTGGTTCTGGCAGAACCGCCGGCGCTAACCTCGGGGCCATGCACCTGGCCCAGCTCAACATCGGCCTGCCCGTCGCCCCGCTCGACGGGCCCGAGCTCGCTGCGTTCATGGAGAACCTCGAGCCCGTCAACGCACTCGCCGACGCCGCGCCGGGGTTCGTCTGGCGGCTGCAGACCGAGGACGGCGACGCCACCGCCATCCGCCCCTACGACGACGACCGGCTGATCGTGAACATGAGCGTCTGGACGTCGGTCGAGGCGCTCGCCGCGTTCGTCTTCTCCGGGGAGCACCGCGCGATCATGAAGCGGCGGCGCGAGTTCTTCGTGCCGATGCGCGAGGCCTTCCAGGTGCTCTGGTGGGTGCCCGAGGGCGCGCCGCCGACGGTCACCGAGGCCCAACACCGGCTCACCCGCCTGCGCGAGCACGGCCCCACCCAGGAGGCGTTCACGTTCCGCAGCCCGTTCCCGGCGCCCGACGGCACGGCCGTGCGGCAGGACGACAGCTGGTCCTGCCCGGCCTGATCAGCCGTTGCGCTCGACGTACTCGTCGGGGTCCTTGTCCGCGCCGGAGAGCCCGCGCCCGCCCGGGTGGTCGGCGAAGTACTGCTCGTACTTCGCCCCCAGCTCCTGACGGAACCCGACGGAGGCGACACGCAGGAAGTCGGGGATGTCGTCGCGCTCCTCCTCGGCGAGGTGTTCGTCGTTGGCGTCGCGGGCGTCCTGAACGCCGGCCCACCACTCGCCGCTCCCCACCTCGGCGGCCGTGGCCCGCCGGATGCCCTGGCGGATCTCGTCGTGGTCGGCGACGGCGTCCTTCGTCTCGTCCTCGCTGCCCTCCACGCATCGCAGCAGCGCAGGGTAGAAGTGCGCCTCCTCCGCCGATGCGTGGACCTCCAGGCGGGTGGAGAGACCGAGCCAGATCTCGTTCGCGGCCTGCGTGTGGTCGCGCTGGGCGAACAGCTCGTCGAAGCGGGTCCGGAACCACTCGTGGTCGTCGAGGATCAGGCGGATGACGTCGGGCATGGCGACGGGTATCCACTCCCCCGCCTGCGCAAACGCGAGACTGTCGGACCCCCGGCGCATGATGGGGCCATGTCCACGCCGCCGATCACCACCACGGCACCGGTCCCGGCCGTGTCTGCGGCCGAGGAGCGCTCGGTATGACCGCGCTCGACGGCTTCTCGCCCGCCACCCGTGAGTGGTTCGCGGGCGCCTTCGCCGCGCCCACGCCCGCGCAGGAGGGGGCTTGGAGTGCCGCGCAGGCCGGCAGGCATGCGCTCGTGGTGGCCCCCACCGGCTCCGGCAAGACGCTCGCCGCGTTCCTCTGGGCGCTCGATCGGCTCGCGGCGCAACCCCCGCCCGAGGAGGTCAGGCACCGGTGCCGGGTCCTGTACATCTCGCCGCTCAAGGCCCTCGCCGTCGATGTGCAGCGCAACCTGCGCTCCCCGCTCATCGGGATCCGCCAGGCCGCACAGCGGCTCGGGATGCCGATCCCCGACATCACCGTCGGCATGCGCACCGGTGACACGCCGGCCGATGAGCGGAGGCTGTTCGCCCGCACGCCCCCGGACGTACTGGTCACCACCCCGGAGTCGCTGTTCCTGATCCTGACCTCGGCGGCGCGGGAGTCCCTGCGCGGCGTGCAGACGATCATCCTCGACGAGGTGCACGCCGTGGCCGGCACGAAGCGTGGCGCGCACCTGGCGCTGTCGCTGGAACGGCTCGACGAGCAGCTCGAGAAGCCCGCCCAGCGCATCGGGCTCTCGGCCACGGTCCGCCCGCTCGACGAGGTGTCCACGTTCCTCGCCGGCGCGCGGCCGGTGGAGATCGTGCAGCCGCCGATCGCGAAGACCATCCAGGTCAGCGTGGAGGTGCCGGTGCCCGATCTCGCCGCGCTCGACGCGCGGCCGGCGCCGGGCAGCTCCGACGAGGAGGTCATCGGCTCGGCCGCGGGCACGGCACAGAAGCCGTCGATCTGGCCGGCGGTGGAGCGGCGGTTGCTGGAGCTGGTGCGGGAGCACCGGTCCACCATCGTGTTCTCCAACTCCCGGCGGCTGGCCGAGCGGCTGACCTCGCGGCTCAACGAGCTCGCCGCCGAGGAGGCCGACGGCGCGCAGGAGCTCGACGAGTTCCCCGCGGAGGCGATCGGCCAGTCGGGAATCGGCGGGGGCGCGCCGCCGGTGGTCGCGAAGGCCCACCACGGGTCCATGTCGCGCGAGCAGCGCACGCTCGTGGAGGAGGAGCTCAAGGCCGGGCTGCTGCCCTGCGTGGTGGCGACGTCGAGCCTGGAGCTGGGCATCGACATGGGCGCGGTCGATCTCGTGGTGCAGGTCGAGGCGCCGCCGAGTGTGGCGTCGGGTCTGCAGCGCATCGGGCGCGCCGGCCACCAGGTCGGCGCGATCTCCAAGGGTGTCGTGTTCCCGAAGTACCGCGGGGATCTCGTCTCGTGTGCGGTGGTGGCCGAGCGCATGGCGGGCGGCCGCATCGAGTCGATGCGCTACCCGCGCAACCCCCTCGACGTCCTGGCGCAGCAGATCGTCGCGATGGTGGCGCTGGAGCCGTGGTCATACGGCGATCTGGCGCGGGTCGTGCGCCGGGCCGCCCCGTTCGCCGCGCTGCCCGATTCGGCGCTCAACTCCGTGCTCGACATGCTCGCGGGCCGCTACCCGTCCGAGGAGTTCGGCGAGCTGCGGGCACGCATCACCTGGGATCGTGTCACCGACCAGCTCCAGGGCCGGCCGGGCGCGCAGCGGCTGGCGGTCACGTCCGGGGGCACCATCCCCGACCGCGGCCTGTTCATGGTCATGACGCCCGGTGGCGCCGACGGGGCCGGGTCGCGGGTGGGCGAGCTGGACGAGGAGATGGTCTACGAGTCGCGGGTGGGCGACACGTTCCTGCTCGGCACGTCGAGCTGGCGCATCGAGGACATCACCCACGATCGCGTGATCGTCACCCCCGCGCCGGGGGTGCCCGCCCGGATGCCCTTCTGGAAGGGCGAGTCGATCGGCCGTCCCCTGGAGCTGGGGCGCGCGGTGGGGGCGTTCGTCCGGGAGATGTCCGCGCTGCCCGACGAGCCCGCGCGTGAGCGTGCGTCCGACGCCGGGCTCGACACGTGGGCCACCGACAACCTGCTCGCCTACCTGCACGAGCAGCGCGACGCCACGCGGCACGTCCCGAGCGATCGCACCATCCTGGTCGAGCGCTTCCGCGACGAGCTGGGCGATTGGCGGCTCGTCGTGCACTCACCGTTCGGGTCTCAGGTCAACGGCCCGTGGGCGCTGGCGATCGCCGCGCGGATGCGGGAGCGGCGTGGCGTCGAGGTGCACGCCGCCGCGGCCGACGACGGCATCGTGCTGCGCCTGCCCGATGCCGTGGACGAGGCAGGCACCGAGGTCGTGCCCACGGCGGAGGACGTACTGCTCGACCCGGGCGAGATCGAGCAGATCGTGGTGGCCGAGCTGGGCGGATCGTCGCTCTACGCGTCGCGGTTCCGGGAGTGCGCGGCCCGGTCGTTGCTGCTGCCGCGCCGCGATCCGAAGCGGCGCAGCCCGCTGTGGCAGCAACGGCAGAAGTCGGCGCAACTGCTGGCCGTGGCCGGGCGCTACGAGCAGTTCCCGGTCACCCTCGAGGCGATGCGCGAGTGTGTGCAGGACGTGTACGACCTGCCCGGCCTGCGTGAGCTGATGGCCGATGTGCAGGCCCGGAAGGTGCACGTCGTCGAGGTGGCCACGCCGTCACCGTCCCCGTTCGCACGCAGCCTCCTGTTCGGCTACGTGGGGATGTTCCTCTACGAGTCCGATGCCCCGCTGGCCGAGCGCCGCGCCGCGGCGCTGTCGCTCGATTCCACGCTGCTGGCCGAGCTGCTCGGCTCCGAGGCCATCCGCGAGCTGCTCGATCCGGAGGTGCTGGCCGAGGTCGAGGCGTCGCTGCAGCGCCTGGCCGAGGATCGCCACGCCCGCGATATCGAGGGCGCGGCCGACCTGCTCCGGTTCCTCGGCGACATGAGCACGGCCGAGGCCGCGCTGCGGGGCATCCGCGAGGAGTGGCTGGTCGGCCTCCAGGAAGCGCGGCGCGCCATCCGGGTGCGCATCGGCGGGGAGGAGCGCTGGCTTTCCATCGAGGACGCCGGGCGGGTCCGCGACGCCCTCGGCGCGGCGCTGCCGGTGGGCGTGCCCGAGACGTTCACCGAGCCGGTCAACGATCCGCTCGGGGATCTCGTGCTGCGCTACGCCCGCACCCACGGTCCGTTCCCGGCCACCGCGTGCGCGGCCCGGTTCGGGCTCGGTGTGGCCGTCGTGGCCGGGGTGCTCGACCGTCTCGTCGGCTCGGGGCGCCTCGTGCGCGGCGAGCTGCGACCCGCCTCCGAGGGCATAGACTACTGCGACGCCGAGGTGCTGCGCCGCCTGCGGCGGGCGTCGCTGGCGCGGCTGCGGGCCGAGGTCGAGCCCGTCGAGCAGCAGGCGCTCGGGCGGTTCCTGCCCGCCTGGCAGGGCGTGCAGACCGGCGCCGAGGGCGCCCGGCGCGGCCGGATGCGGCGCGCACCCATGGCGGAGGACGTCCTCGGCGTGGTGGAGCAGCTGGCCGGCGCACCGCTGCCGGCCAGCGCGTTGGAGTCGCTGATCCTGCCCGCGCGGTTGCCGGGGTACACGCCCGCGCTGCTCGACGAGCTGACGGCCGCGGGCGAGGTCACCTGGACCGGCTGCGGCCCGCTGGCCGGCAGCGACGGATGGCTGGCCGTCGCCCCGTCCGACGTGGCCGATCTGCTGCTTCCGGAGCCGGAACCCGATGTGGCCGCCACTCCGCTGCACCGCGCCGTGCTGGCCGCACTGGGATGGCCCGATCTCGACGCACCGCCGGTCGGCGGCGGCGCGCTGTTCTTCCGGGAGCTCGCCGATCGCGCCGGCCGCGCAGTGGTCGACTCCGGCGAGGCCACACCCGGCGACGACGCGGTGGTCACCGCGATCTGGGATCTGGTGTGGGCCGGGTTGCTGACGGGCGACACGCTCGGTCCGCTGCGGGCCCGGCTGGGCGGCGGTCGGGCCGGCGGCACCGGCACGCACCGCACCCGGCGCACCGCCTCCCGCGGCCGGTACGCCCAGCTGCGGGCCGGGCGCCCGGCCATGCCCAGCCGCAGTGGGCCGCCCTCGGTGGGCGGGCGGTGGGCGCTGGCGGTCGAGCGGGAGCCCGATCCCACCCGCCGTGCACACGCGAGGGCCGAGGCCTTCCTGGAACGGCACGGGGTCCTCACGCGCGGAGCGCTCGCCACCGAGCGGGTCACCGGTGGCTTCGCGGCGGTGTACCGGGTGCTGCGGGCGATGGAGGATTCCGGACGGGTCCGTCGCGGCTACGTGATCGAGGGGCTCGGCGCCGCGCAGTTCGCGGTTCCGGGCGCGATCGACCGGCTCCGGGCGATGTCACGGCCCGATGGTGAGCCGGGCGGCGGGGAGCGCGACACCTTCGGCGGCGACGGGCCGGACGGCGGGGCGGGCCGGGGCGGCGGCTCGGCCCTGTCCCGCGTGGTGCTCGCCGCCGCCGATCCCGCCCAGCCGTACGGCGCCGCGCTGGCCTGGCCGCCCACGGTCGGCGAGTCGAAGCACCGGCCCGGCCGCAAGGCGGGGGCGCTGGCGGTGCTGGTGGAGGGTGCGCCCGCGCTGTACGTCGAGCGTGGCGGCCGGTCACTGCTGTCGTTCACCACCGAGCGCCCCGTGCTCGACGCCGCCGCCCAGGCCCTCGCGGGGGCCGTGCACGAGGGCTGGCTCGGGTCGCTGGCGGTGGAGCGGGCCGACGGGGTCGGGTCGCTCGGCTCCGAACTGGCCGAGGTGCTCACCGAGGCCGGGTTCCGGGTCACGCCCAAGGGGTTGCGGCTGCGCGCCTGAACCCGATCTCAAGGCCGCGTGTCGCGAGATCATCCGATGCGGGAGACTCCCGCGGTGCAACCCGACGGTCCCTCACTGGAGAAGGACCCCGCCGAGGAGTCGCGCCGCCGCAACCAGGGCGCCACCGGCGACGGGGGCGGCGATGCCGCGTCGTCCGGCTGCGCCGGCTGCGACGCCGTCGGATGCGACACCCCGAACTGCGACGCCCCCGATTGCGACATGCCCGGGTGCGACGGCTGCGATCTCCTCGTGTTCCTGCGCCTGTCCTCGCTGCTCCTCGTCATTGCGGCGGTGCTTCCCGAGACCGGCGGCCGGTCGGTGGTGCGGGTGTTGCTGCGCGCCTACCGGCGGTGGCTCACCCGGTTCACCCCCGCGTGCCCGTCCACGCCGAGCTGCAGCGCCTTCGCGGTGGCCGCGGTGGAGTCGCTCGGCGTGCGGCCCGGGCTCACCGCAGCCGCGTACCGCCTGCGCCGCTGCGGCTCATCGTGAGCCCAGCAGCCGCCCGACGATCAGGTCGACGTAGCCGGCCACCACATCCTCCAGGCCGAGCTCGCCGTCCGCATGGAACCAGTTGCTCAGCCCGTTGAGCATGTCGCACATCGCGAACGCGGCGAGCCGCGCGTCGGGCACCCCGAACTCGCCGGTCGCCATCCCGGCGGCGACGACATCGCGGACCCGGCGCTGGTAGTAGCGGCGGTGGTCGTCGATCACG
>JBBQEF010000104.1:0-16358 GCA_038320445.1 Mycobacteriales bacterium | reverse complement strand
ATGGAGTGGTTCTGGGACGCGTACGCCCCCGATCACGCGCAGCGGTCGGAGATCACCGCGTCGCCCAACCGGGCGACGGTCGAGCAGGTCCGCGGGCTGCCGCCGACGTACCTGTGCGTGGACGAGGCCGACGTCCTGCGCGACGAGGGCGAGGCGTACGCCGCGAAGCTGCGGAGCGCCGGCGTGCCGGTCACGACCGTGCGCTACGACGGGACGGTGCACGACTTCATGCTGCTCAACTCGTTGAGCGACACCCAGGCCACCCGAGCGGCCATCGCGCAGGCGACCGCGTTCCTCCGTGCCGCGCTCGGCACCGCGTAGGGAGACGGCGGCGTGTTCGACGACTTCACCGAGCACGAGGTGCCGACCGGGCGGGGGACCGTCTTCGCCCGGATCGGCGGCAGCGGGACGCCGATGCTCCTGCTGAACGGCTACCCGCCGACGCACCTCATGTGGCACTCGGCGGCGCCGCTGCTGGCCGGGCAGCACACCGTCGTCGTCGCGGACCTGCCCGGTTACGGGGCCTCGTTCCGGCCGGTCCCCGCACCGGACCACGCTGCGCACTCCAAGCGGGCGATCGCGCTCGACCTCGTGGAGGCGATGACCGCGCTGGGCCACGACCGCTTCGCCGTCGCGGGGCACGACCGCGGCGGCCGCGTGGCCTACCGGATGGCGCTCGACCACCCCGACCGCGTTACGGCGGCGGCCGTGTTCGACGTCGTGCCGACGGGTGAGGTGTGGGCCCGTGCCGACGCCGCGATGGCGCTCGGGTACTGGCACTGGGCGTTCCTCGCCCAGCCCGCACCGCTGCCGGAGCGGCTGATCGGGGCCGACCCCGACGCCTTCTTCGACGTCCACGTCCGCGCGCTCGGCCTCGGCCGCGCGCCCGGCCGTTACCCCGCAGACCTGATGGCGGCCTACCGCGACCTGCTCGACGATGCGGGCACGGTGCAGGCGAACTGCGAGGACTACCGCGCGGGCGCCGGTGTGGACCGCGAGCACGACGACGCCGACCGCGGCCTGCGACGGATCGAGTGCCCGCTCCTCGCCCTGTGGAGCGCGCGCGGCGCACTGCCGCGCTTCTACGGCGACGTCCTCGACGTGTGGCGGCCGTGGGCCCGTGAGGTCAGCGGCCAGGGGCTCGAGGCGAGCCACTTCCTCGTCGAGGACCAGCCCGAGCAGGTCGCCGACCTGCTGTCCGCCTTCCTCCGGCGGTCCGTCGCGGCCGCCCCGTCAACCCCTTGAGGAGATGTCCGACATGACTCCGACGATCGTTCTCGTGCACGGTGCCTACGCCGATTCGGCGAGCTGGGCGGGTGTGCTCGACCGGTTGCCCACCGACGCGCGGGTGATCGCGTTCGCGAACCCGCTGCGCGGGCTGGCCACGGACACCGCCCTGCTCACCGACCTGGTCAGGAGCATCGACGGGCCGGTGGTGCTGGTCGGCCACTCCTACGGCGGCGCCGTCATGACCGGGGTTCCCTCCGACGCCGGTGACATCGTCGCTCTCGTCTTCGTGGCCGCATTCGCGCTGGTGCCGGGGGAGAGCGCGGGCGACGCGTCGGCGTTGGTGCCGGGCTCGACGCTCGGCGACACCCTGATGAGCGTCCCGCTGGCGGACGGCGGCACCGACACCTACATCGTCGCGGAGCGCTACCACCAGCAGTTCTGCGCCGACCTGCCGGCCGAGCAGGCGGCGCTGATGGCGGTCACGCAGCGGCCGGTCACGCAGGAGGCGTTGTTCGAGCCCTCGGGTGACCAGGCGCTGTGGCGGACGGTGCCGAGCTGGTTCGTGTTCGGGGAGCTGGACCGCAACATCCCGGCCGGGGCGCACCACATCATGGCCGAGCGCGCCGGCGCCCGGCGCACCGTCGAGATCCCCGGCGCCTCGCACGTCGTGGGCATCTCCCACCCCGACGAGGTCGCGGGCATGGTGCGCGACGCCGTGGCGGACCGCGCGGGCGTGGCCCGATGACCACCGCCCGTCACGACCCTGTGCCGTCGAGCCAGCCACGGCTGCACCAGCGAGGCCCGGTGATCCAGGAGTTCGGCACCGTCAAGCAGTTCCCCCTCGGACTGTCCTACGACGCGCGGATGTTCGCCTGCGAGCAGCTGAACCACGTTCTGGCCGACACGCAGGTTCTCCATGCCCTGTACAAGAAGTGCCACTGGCAGATGCGCGGCCCGACCTTCTACGCGCTCCACCTCCTGCTCGACAAGCACGCCGGTGAGCAGCTCGAACTCGTCGACGCGCTGGCCGAGCGGGTGCAGACCCTCGGCGGGGTGTCCGTCGGCGACCCGCGGCACGTGGCCGAGCTGACGTCGGTCCCCCGTCCGCCCGACGGGGTGGAGGAGGTGCCGGTCATGCTGTCGCGCCTGCTGGAGGCGCACGAGACGATTCTCGTCCGGTCGCACGAGGCCGCCGCGCGGGCCGGTGGCCTCGGCGACGACGGCACGAACGACCTGCTCGTCTCCCAGGTGATCCGCACGGGGGAGCTGCAGGTGTGGTTCCTGGCCGAGCACCTCGTCGCGAGCCCGGAGTGAGCGAGAAGAGCGAGCTGGTCGTGCACCGGGCGAACGACCTGGGCGGTCGGGCGCCCGGTGGGCCGCTGACGCGCGACGAGCACGAGATGACGCCGTTCGAGAAGGCCTGCCACGCCCTGCTCAACGTCCTGGACGTGCACAAGCTGGTCAACACCGAGGAGAAGCGCCGGGGGGTCGAGGACCTCGGTGGGCAGATCATCGGCTCCCTGACCTACTACGAGCGGTGGGCCGTCGCGGCCTCGCAGGTGCTCATCGAGAAGGGGCTCATCACCACCGAGGAGCTCGGCGAGACGATGGCGCTGGTCCGGCGCCGGTGGACGGACGACCGGTGAGCGCCCGGTTCGGGGTCGGCGAGCGCGTGCGGATCGCCGTCCGCGACGCTCCCGGGCACGTGCGGACCCCGGTCTACGTCCGCGGACACGTCGGCGTGATCGAGCGGGTGTTGCCGGAGTTCCTCAACCCCGAGCAGGAGGCCTACGGGGTGAACTCCGGCACCGACGTGCGGCTGTACCGCGTCCGGATGCCACAGGCCGCGCTGTGGCCCGACTACGGCGGCGCACCTGACGACGTCCTCGAACTCGAGGTCTACGAGCACTGGTTGGAGCCGGCCGATGAGGACCCGCGATGAGTGACGCCCACGCCGCCGTCGAGACCGCCGGCGGACCGCCGGACTACTTCGCCGTGCTGGTGGAATCGTTGCGCGAGCTGCTGGTCGCCAAGGGCCTGATCGGCGCCGACGAGGTCCGGGCGATGATCGAGACCCTCGATGCGCACGGCCCCACGATCGGCGCCGGGCTCGTCGCCAGGGCGTGGATCGACCCCGACTTCAAGGCTCGGCTGCTGGACGACGCGACGGCCGTCGTCGAGCAGTCCGGCATCGACAACTACGACGACACGCGCTTCATCGTGCTCGAGCAGACGCCCCGGGAGCACAACCTGGTGGTCTGCACCCTGTGCTCCTGCTACCCGCGCCCGCTGCTGGGGCTGCCCCCGGACTGGTACAAGAACCGGCCGTACCGGTCGCGCGCGGTGCGCGAGCCGCGGGCGGTGCTCGCGGAGTTCGGTACCCAGGTGCCGGACGACGTGCGGATCAGGGTCCACGACAGCACCGCGAACATGCGGTACCTGGTGATGCCGATGCGCCCGGCCGGGACGGAGGGGTGGCCCGAGCACCGGCTGGCCGAGCTGGTCACGCGCGACTCCATGATCGGCGTCAGCACCGCACGAACGCCATGACCATGGGTGAGTTGACGATCGTGGACGTCGACGGGGACGTCCGGTCCGCCGTCGCGCGGATCGAACGCGCGCTGCACCGCCTCGGGATCACGCTGTTCGCGACGATCGACCACGCCGCGGGGGCGCGTGCGGCGGGCCTGGAGCTCCCGGACGAGGTCGTGCTCGTCTTCGGCGACCCGGCCGTGGGTACCGCGCTGATGCAGGCCGACCCCCGGCTCGGCATCGACCTGCCCCTGCGCCTGCTCGTCTGGGCGCGGGACGGGCGGGTCGCGGTCGGGTACCGCGACCCGCGGGGGCTCGCCGTCGACCCCGCGTCGGCCGAGTTCGCAGCGGCGTTGGAGAAGATGAACGGCCTCCTCGAACGGCTTGTGCGCGAGGCCGCGGGCGCCTCGTCAGGCGCCGGTGGCCGCGTCCCGTAGCTGCGCACGGATCGGTGCGAGCACCGCGTCGAGTTCCGGCTCGCTGTAGCGAGGCGTGATGTGCTGGGGGCAGTTCCAGTCGAAGGCGACCACCGTGACGACGACGGCCTGCTCGACGATCGCCCGGTAGCGAGGCACGACCAGCTCGGCGATGAGGGCCACCCGCTCGTCACCGGCGATGTTGCCGGTGCTCACGTACTGACGGTTGCCGCGGAAGTCGGCCCAGGCCAGGGTGTGCTCGTCCGGGCTGCGGACAAACCCGGGAGGGCCTCCCCGGAACTGGACGTAGGGCCAACCCGTCGCTCGACACGCTGCCGATGTAGTAGCCGTCGCGGGCCGCGACGAACTCCCGCTCGAAGTCCGTGAGGAGATCACGCGGCTCGGGTTCGGACGACGCGTTGGCCGGCGGCCCGACGGCGGCTCGCGCCCGGCGGCTCCCGAGACGGACCTGCGCAGCACGCACCTCGTCGGCCTCGGCAACGGTCGCGTAGCCCTCACTCATCGGCGTCGACCATCTACCGGATCGCTTCCAGCATTTCGCCCTCACGCATAGATGAGTCCTCCCTGTTCGTCCTCGTGGGGTGTCAGCGCCCGCGCGCGATCGTGCGGACGGTCAGCTGGGGGCCCGGCGGCGGGCTCGCACACCCGGTGCCGGCGGCCACCACGAACAATGCGGCGGTCTCACCGGGCGGATAGACCCGCAGACCGCGGACGGGAGTGGGCCGGCACACCGCGGCGTCGAAGTTTCGGACCTGGGCGAGCTGCAGCTCAGCCGTCGCTCTGCCACCTGGAGGGATGGTGACCTCGACGCCGCGCTCGCCCGACATCTGCGCTGCCGGCCCGAGCTGGTGGCCGTCGTCGCCCGCGACGTAGGAGACGCCAGGAAAGCCTCGCATCCCGCACGTCCGGGTGCCGGCGTTGGTGAAGACGAGGGACCGGTACACCGAACCGGCGGCACCGCTGCTGGCCCCCAGGGTCACGCGCAGATCTGCTGTGGTGCACCGCTCTGTGGTCCCGGCGGGTGCTGCTGTGACGGGTGCTGCGGTGACGGGTGCAGCGGTAGGTGTCGCCGGCCGGCCGTCGGGACGACCGGCCCGGCCGAGGTGGTTGGGGCCGTACCGTTCCCACACGCCACGGCGCACATCGCGGCGAGCGCAACCGCCACCCTGTGCCAGGGCGGCTTCCTTCTCTGGACGTTGACCACATCGACCTCCGTAGCGCGAATCACGGCCCGCGCTCTGCGGCTCCCGAGACGGACCTGCGCAGCACGCACCCCGTCGGTCTCGGCAACGGTTGCGTAGCTCTCACTCATCGGTCGTTCTCGGTGTCAGCGTCGCCAGGGGCTCTCCCGGTTCCACGATGTAGGTGGAGAGCATCCGGCCGGTGTCGGGCCCGAGGTCGAGCGCGTTGTGCGGCACTCGCGGCGGGATGAGGAACGGGTCGCCGGCGTGGAGGACGAGCGTCGGCCGGTCCTTGATACTCATCTGGACGGTCCCGGCCAGGATGTAACCGACCTCTTCACCCGGGTGGATGTGCCAGCCGGACTCCACGCACGCGGGGATCTCCGTGAGCACCTGCACGATCTCCCGACCGGGTATCGACGACCCCGACTGCTGCAGCACGGTGCGCTTGAGCACGCCCGTGAGCGCGTCGACGGGCTCACTGCTCGTGGTCAGGGGTTTGAACGACATGACGTTCTCCTGTCGGTAGGGCTGGACCTGTGGATCTCCGGACCTCACGAGCTTTCACCACACGACGACGTCGGACATCCGTCGATTGCCGGTGTTCGGTGGCCGTCGAGCCGACGGGCAGTGGCGGGGGTCGACCGCGTGCGGAACGAGGGTCGTTTGACGGATTCCCGCGGTGCCGGGTCACCGGGACAGTGCGGGAATGCGTGAACTCGACGACATCATCGTGACCTTTGTGCCGCAGGCGTGGAGCGCCACACGGCTCGTGCGCGCGGTCGGGAGAACCAGCGACGGTCAGGGTGGTGTGGCGCAGCCAGTGGGTGGAGATCTGCTGGGTGGCGACCCGCGGGAGGTGGTGACCGACCCGGGTCCACAGGTGGTCATAGCGGCGTGGGGTGATCGGAGGCCCGTCGGCGTAGCGCAGCAGCTGCCCGCCGGGCGGTGCGGCCCGGAGGTCGGTGTGGGCGAGCAGGTGGGTCATGAGGGTGGGGGACACCGGCTGCCAGCGCACGGTGTCGCCCTTCTCCCGCAGCGAGATCAGGCACTGGTCGGGATCGAGATCCTGCGGGCGCAGGGCCAGGGCGCCCCCGCGGCGGCACGCGGTCTCGGTGTGCAGGCGCGGCAGCAGCGTGTCCAGGGCGGGGTCGTTGCCGGTGGTGGCGGTGATGAGGCCGTCGTCCTCGGCGTGGCGGTAGAGGCAGCGCAGCGCGGCGAGGAGGTGTTGGCCGCGCCGCGGCCGCCGCGGGCGTTGCGGCGGGTGACCACCTGGGTCTTGGTCTGTTCGAGCAGGTGCCGGATCTCCGACGGGCTGGGTTCGTCGAGCTGCCCCTCGCCCCATTGGTCGAGGATGCGGTTCCAGTAGGAGCCGTATACGCGGCGGGCCCCGGGACCGACCGCGGCGGCCACGACCGGGATGTAGACGGCGAACGTCGGCACGGCGGATCGGGCCGGCGCGGCGGTGAGCAGGTCCTCGGCGGTCACTCCCAGCCGGGCCAGCAGCAGCCGGGCGGCGTCGATCTCGGCGCTGCCCGCCGCCGGGACGGGTGACGCGGTCATCGCTGATCCTCACTGTCGCGGTTGCCGAGCAGGTGGCCGAGCAGGACGTCGAGAGTGGCCGGCGGGAACAGCCGCAGCTCTCCGCGCTCGGGGTCGGCGACGAGCAGTATCCGATCGCCCGCCCGCAGGCGGCCGCGGTGGCGGGTCGCGGCGGGCAACCGGAAGCTGCCGCCCGGTGTGACGCGCAGCCGGCCCTCGGAGTCGGGACGCACCACGATCAGCCCGTCCGGCGCGGCGACGGCGGACAGCGTGGTTCCCGCTGTCCAGCCGAGCACCTCGGTCAGGATGCGGTCACTGACCCGGCCGCGGTCGTCGACGGCCGACATCCCGTAGCCGATCGGACACGCCCGCGGGACAGGGACGGCGGCCAACGGCAGCGGACGTCGGGATCGCATCGGCCCCGGCAGGGGATCGGCCCGCAGGACCGCCCGAGGAAGCCCGGGCAGGATCGGGGCGATCGCGCCGGTCACCACGCGCTCCACGAGCACGACGACGGCGCGAGTGATGGTCGATGGCTGTGCCGGAGGAGACTCAGGCACGAGCACGTGAGATGGGGCAGGGATGCCACGCTGGAGTGTCCGAGGGGGGACTTGAACCCCCACGCCCGTTAAAGGGCACTAGCACCTCAAGCTAGCGCGTCTGCCATTCCGCCACTCGGACCTGCGTGGAGAAGGATAGCCGACCGCTCCGAGCGCCCGTGTGGGGACCCGCGGTGGTAGGAAGATCGGCGTGACCGCTGCCGAGGACGAGGTTGTCGAGCTGGCCTCCGAGCTGATCCGGATCGACACCACCAACACCGGCGATCCCGACACCGTCACCGGCGAGCGGGAGGCCGCCGAGTACGTGGCGGCCAAGCTCACCGAGGTCGGGTACGAGATCGAGATGGTCGAATCGGGGGCACCTCGGCGCGACAACGTCTTCTGCCGGTTGAAGGGCGCCGATCCGTCGCGGGGTGCCCTGCTCGTGCACGGCCACCTCGACGTGGTGCCCGCCGACCCCGGCGAGTGGTCGGTGCACCCGTTTTCCGGCGCCGTGCAGGACGGCTACGTGTGGGGTCGGGGCGCGGTGGACATGAAGGACATGGTGGCGATGACGATCGCCGTCGCCCGCCGCTTCGCCCGCGACGGCGTGGTGCCGCCGCGCGACATCGTCTTCGCGTTCCTCGCCGACGAGGAGGCGGGTGGGGCGTACGGGTCGCACTGGCTCGTGAAGAACCGGCCCGACCTGTTCGAGGGCTGCACCGAGGCGGTCGGGGAGGTGGGCGGGTTCTCGCTCACCCTGGCCGAGGACCGGCGCGTCTACCTCATCGAAGCGGCCGAGAAGGGCATCGCGTGGATGCGCCTGCGCGCCCGCGGGAAGCCGGGACACGGGTCGTTCCTGCACGACGACAACGCCGTCACCAAGGTGGCCGAGGCCGTTGCCCGGCTGGGCAACCACACCTTCCCGGTCACCCTGACCGACACCGTGCGGGCGTTCCTGGAGCAGATGTCCGAGCTCTCCGGCCTGGAGTTCCCCGAGGACGACCTGGAGGGCTCGCTCGCGAAGCTCGGGCCGCTCTCGCGCATCGTCGGCGCCACCGTCCGCGACACCGCCAACCCCACGATGCTCAACGCCGGCTACAAGGCCAACGTCATCCCGTCGACGGCCGAGGCGGTCGTCGACTGCCGCGTGTTGCCGGGTCGTCAGGAGGCGTTCCTGCGCGAGGTGGACGAGCTGCTCGGCCCGGACGTGAGCCGTGAGTGGGTCACCGACCTGCCGCCCGTCGAGACACCGTTCGAGGGTCCGCTGGTGGAGGCCATGGCGGCCGCGCTGCGCACCGAGGACCCGACGGCCGTGACGGTGCCGTACATGCTGTCGGGCGGCACGGACGCCAAGGCGTTCGTCGAGCTGGGGATGAAGTGCTTCGGGTTCGCCCCCCTGCGCCTGCCCCCGGACCTCGACTTCGCCTCCCTGTTCCACGGCATCGACGAGCGGGTGCCGGTGGACGCGCTGAAGTTCGGTACCCGGGTGCTCGACACGTTCTTGAGGAGCGTCTGATGGATCTCTCACGCAAGGTGGCGCTGGTCACCGGCGGTGCGTCGGGCATCGGGGCGGCGACGGTGCGCAGGTTCGCGGCGGCGGGCGCGCAGGTCGCCGTCGTCGATCGGGACGAGGCCGGAGCGGAGCAGGTCGCCGGCGAGGTGGGCGGCCTGGCGCTGGCCGTCGACGTCACCGACCTCGACGCCATGACGGGCGCGGTCGCCGCGGCCGAGGCGCGGTTCGGCCGGCTCGACGTCGTGTTCCTCAACGCCGGGATCACCGCGGGGCAGTCGGGCATCGAGCACCTCGACCTCGACGGCTACCGGCGGATCATGGGCGTCAACGTCGATCACGTGGTCTTCGGGCTGACGGCCGCGGTGCCCGCGTTGAGGCGGGCGGGTGGCGGGCACATCGTCGCGACGTCGTCGCTGGCCGGGCTCACCGGCATGCCCGGAGACGCGCTCTACACGCTCTCCAAGCACGCCGTGGTCGGGTACGTCCGCTCCGCCGCACCGACGCTGGCGGCCGAGGGCATCCGGGTCAACGCCGTCTGCCCCGGTTTCGCCGATACCCCGCTGATCGCCCACGCCAAGGACCAGTTCGACGGCTTCCCGCTGCTCACCGCCGAGGACGTGGCCGCCGCCGTCGAGGGGATCCTGGACCGCGCCGAGCCGGGGGAGTGCTGGTTCGTGCAGCCCGGGCGGGAGCCCGGTCCGTACGGGTTCCGCGGGGTTCCGGGGCCGAAGGGTTCGCCGCCGCCGCCCGCCGTGAGCTGGGAGTCGCACTGAAGTGGAAGCCAACCGGACGCCCATCCGTCAACGACGCCGGCACCTGCCCGGGAGGAGGTACTGATGTGGGGTTGGCAGGTCCGCGAGCTCGGCGACCCGGCCGACGTCCTGACCTGGACACAGATGCCCGACCCGGAGCCCGGCCCCGGCCAGGTGCTGGTGCGGGTGGCCGCCGCGGCGTGCAACTTCCCGGACATCCTCGTGTGCCAGGGCACCTACCAGGAGAAGCCGGCGCTGCCGTTCACACCGGGGATCGAGCTCTCCGGTGAGGTCGTCGCGGCGGGAGAGGGCGCGGCGGCGAAGGTCGGTGACCGCGTGATCGGCACGCCGCCGATGGGCCGGGGCGGCTACGCCGAGCTGGCCGTGCTCGACGCGGCGTCGACGCTGCCCTGGCCCGAGGGCATGACGCCCGCCCAGGCCGCGGGCATGTTCGTCACCTACCAGACCGGGATCTGCGCGCTGGAGCACCGCGGCCGCCTGCAGCCCGGGGAGACGCTGCTCGTGCACGCCGCCGCCGGTGGGGTCGGCTCCGCGGCCGTGCAGCTCGGCACGGCGCTGGGCGCGCGGGTGATCGGCACCGCGGGCGGGCCGGAGAAGTGTGCGCTCGTGAAGTCCCTGGGTGCCGACGAGGTGATCGACTACTCGTCCGAGGACCTCGTCGCCAGGGTCAAGGAGATCACCGGCGGGCGAGGCGCTGATGTGATCTTCGACCCGGTCGGCGGCGACATCTTCGACGCCTCGCGCAAGGTCGTCGCGTTCGAGGGCCGGATCCTGGTCATCGGGTTCGTCTCCGGCCGATTCGCCGAGGCCCCGACGAACCACGTGCTGGTCAAGAACTACGAGGTCGTGGGCGTGCACTGGGGCTTCTACCGGACGATGAGGCCGTCGATGATCCCGCACTGGCAGGCCCGGCTCGACGACCTGTGGGCCGCCGGGAAGATCGACCCGCTGGTCGGCGTGGAGCTGCCGCTGCGGGAGGCGCCCGAGGCGCTGCGGCGGCTGGCGTCGCGCGGGACGACGGGCAAGGTCGTGCTCGTGCCGTGAGGATCGGTCCCGCCGAACCGGCCGACGCGGGCGAGGTGTTCACCGTGCAGCGGGCTGCCTACGTGACGGAGGCGCAGCACTACGGCGACCCGCACCTGGCCCCGCTGACGGAGTCCCTCGACGAGGTCCGTGCGGCGGTCGTCTCCGGCCACGTGCTGGTCGCGCGCGAGGGCGGGCGACTCGTCGGTGCCGTGCGCGGGAGCGTGCGGGAGGCGACGTGTCACATCGGCCGCCTCGTGGTCGCCCCCGACGTGCAGGGCCGGGGGATCGGACGCGCGCTGCTCGCCGCGGTCGAGGAGCTGCACGCGGGCCGCGTCGAGCGGTTCGCGCTGTTCACCGGGCACCGCAGCGAGGGCAACCTCCGCCTCTACCGCGCCGCCGGCTACCGCGAGACGCACACGGTGGCGGTCGACGCCTCGGTCAGCCTCGTGCACATGACGAAGGGGGCCGGCCGGCGGTGATCTGGCGACAGGGTGCCCGGCTCAGATGGAGAGCTCCGGGAGCATCCGGTGGCTGCGTCTGCGACGCAGCCACACCTTGCGCACGCCGCCGGGGTAGAGCCGCACCCGGGACAGCTCCCAGCCGCCGAACTCGGCCTGGACCGCCAGGCGTACCGCCGCCGTCATGCGGGAGACGTCCGCGGGGAGCTGGAGGGGGCGGTACTCCCAATCGCCCTCGATCCGGCTCCCGAGGGACGTATTCCCTTCGCTGTCTCCCTCCAACGCGCCAGTCGGGCCGCTCTGCTCCACCGGCTCACCTCCTACCGAGTCGACACCTGCCGTTCACCCTAGGCCCGATCGTGGGATGGTCGCCAGGCCTCAGCGCCTACGCCCAGCCGGGCCCGAGCACGGGTTGGCGAGTGGCGTCCGGTGGCGCGTCCACCTCAGCAGAGCCCGCTCACGTCGTCGAGAGCCGCGCGGATCTCCGCGGGCAGCGTCACCGACTCCGTCGCCATCGACGCCGTGAGCTGCGCCGCGTCCCGCGCTCCGACGACGGCGGCCGCGACCCCGGGCCGGTCGCGGACCCACGACAACGCCACGGCCAGCGGCGAGGTGCCCAGCCCGTCGGCCGCGGTGAGGACGGACTGCACGATGCGCGCCGAACGCTCGTTGCGCCGGGCCTCCACGTAGGGCGCGTGCGCGGGTGACGCGGCCCGCGAATCGGCGGGCGTGCCCTCGGCGTACTTGCCGGTGAGCACCCCGCGGCCCAGTGGTGCCCAGGCCAGCAGCCCGACGCCGTGGTGCTGCGCGGCGGGGAGCAGCTCGCGTTCGGCGTCGCGGGACAGCAGCGAGTACTCCACCTGCGCCGACACCGGCACGGTGATGCTGCCCAGCGCCCGACCCCGCTCGGCGACGGTGGCGAGCTGCCAGCCTCGCGGCGCGACCATCCCCGCGTAGCGGGCGCGGCCCGACATCACCGCCACCTGCACCGCCGAGAGCGTCTCCTCCACCGGGACGGTCGCGTCGAAGCCGGGCAGCTGCCAGAGGTCGAGGTGGTCGGTGCCGAGCCGCGCGAGCGTGGCGTCGAGGCCGGCGAGCAGGGCGCCGCGGGCCGCTCCGTCGCCGAGCGGGCCACCCGGCAGCGTGCCGCGGCCCGCGATCACCAGGTACTCCCGCGGGACGTTGCCGTCCATCACCTCGCCGAGCATCTGCTGGGCGGCGCCGTCCGCGTACCCGTCGGCGGTCTCGACGAGGGTGCCGCCGGCGTCGACGAACGCGGTGAGCTGGGCGGTGGCCGCGTCGACGTCGGTGCTCTCGCCCCACGTCATCGTGCCGAGCCCGATGCGCGACACCTCCAGCCCGCTGGTCCCCACCCGCCGCCGCTGCACGCCGGAGAGCCTAGTGCGGCGGGCGCCCGGTGCCCGGGTACGGTGCCGGGCGTGAGCTGGCTGGAAGTCCTGGTGCTGGGCGTGGTCCAGGGTGTGACGGAGTTCCTCCCGATCTCCTCGTCGGCCCACCTGCGGATCGTGTCCGGGGTGTTCTTCGGGAACGACCCGGGCGCGGCGTTCACGGCCGTCAGCCAGCTCGGCACCGAGGCCGCGGTGATCGTCTACTTCGCCCGTGACCTGTGGAACCTCATCTCCGTCTGGTTGCGTGGCTTCCGCAGCGCCGAGGCCCGCGCGGAGCCGGACTACCGGATCGCGTGGCTCGTGATCGTCGGCACGATCCCGATCGGGGTGCTCGGCATCCTGTTCAAACACCAGATCGAAACGGTGGCGCGCAACCTCTGGGTCATCGCGACCACCATGCTGCTGTTCGGCATCCTGCTCGGGCTGGCCGAGCGCTTCGGCCCGCAGCGCACCGAGATCAACGAGATCAAGCCGGCCGAGGGTGTGATCCTCGGCTTCGCGCAGGCGATGGCCCTGATCCCGGGCGTCTCCCGCTCGGGCGGCACGATCACCGCCGGCCTGTTCCTCGGCTTGACGCGCACCGCTGCCGTGCGCTACTCGTTCCTCCTCGCGATCCCGGCGGTCGTCGCGGCCGGGCTGTTCACCCTCTCCGACATCGGAGCGGGCGACGGGCCCACCGTCATCCAGATGGTCGTGGCCACCGTGATCGCGTTCGTCGTCGGCTTCGCGGTGATCGCGTGGCTCCTGCGCTACGTCGCGAAGCACAGCGTCTACGTGTTCGTGGCCTACCGGGTGGCGCTGGGCGTGCTGCTGTTCGTCGCGCTCGGGGTCGGCTGGGTCTCCGCGACCTGACGTGACGACCGGGGCCGAGCCGCCGCGGACTCACGCGACGATCGCCGGCTCCAGCCCGGTCAACTCCACCGAGGTCGCCCACAGGCGACGTGCGGCGCCGGCGTCCCGGGCTGCCCTCCCCGGGGTCTCGAGGACGGGCGCCGCGCCGCGGATCACGAACCTCGGCCCGTAGAACTCACCGCCCCGCACCGATGGGTCGGTCATCGCCCGGAGCATCGGGCGGGCGCCGAGCTCGGCCGACTGGGTGATGAGCGGTACGACCCACCGCATCGAGCGGTTGGCCGGCCCGGAGCCCTCGGTGCCGAGGTCGGTGTTCGAGCCGCCGGGGTGTGCGGCGACGGCGACCGTGGACGATCCGGCTGCGGCGAGCCTGCTCTGCAGCTCGGCCGTGAACAGCAGGTTGGCCAGCTTGCTCTGGAAGTACGACTGCCAGCGGTCGTAGGGACGCGTGAGCGTCGGGTCGGCGGGACCGCGGGCGCCCCGGTGTCCCATGCTCGACATGCTCCCGACCCGCGAACCGGGCGTCGCCAGCAGGGACGGCATCAGGCGGGCGGTGAGGGCGAAGTGGCCCAGGTGGTTCACGCCGAACTGTGTCTCGAAGCCCTGCGCGGTGCGCGACTCGTCGACGGCCATCAGCCCGGCGTTGTTCACCAGCATGTCGAGCGGGCCGTCGAAGCCCTCGGCGAAGGAGGCGACGGAGTCGAGGTCGGAGAGGTCCAGTGCGCGGACGTCCAGCTTCGCGCCCGGCGTACGGGAGCGGACGCCCGCTGCCGCGACATCGGCCTTGGCCGTGTTGCGGCAGGCCAGCACGACCTCGGCGCCGCGGGCGGCCAGTGCGTGGACGATCTCCAGGCCCAACCCGGAGTTGGCGCCGGTGACGACGGCGCGTCGGCCGGTGAGATCCGGGATGTCGGCGGGGGTCCAGGTCATCTCGTGCTCCTCAGTGAAGGTGAACGTGCCTTCATCTTAGCCACAACGTGAACGATAGTTCATGATGTGGCGGTGAGGGCCGACGCGCAGCGCAACCGCGACCGCATCCTCGGCGCGGCCCGCGAGGCCGTCGCCGAGGTCGGGGTCGACGCCACGATGGACGACATCGCGCGGCGCGCCGGGCTGGCCGTCGGCACGCTCTACCGGCACTTCCCGGCCAAGGACGACCTTCTCGTCGCCGTGATGGACGACTCGATGGAGCAGGTCGCCGCCCTCACCGAGACGGCGCTGGTCGAGGTCGACGGCGGGGCGCCCGTCGGGCCCGCGCTGGGCGGTCTGTTCCGCGCCGTCGCCGCACGCTTCGCCGACGACCTCGCACTGAAGGCCGCCACCGGGCGCATCGGGAACGACGCCGACCTCGCCGCACACCTCGGGGCCGAGGTCGCTGCCGCCCCGCCGGGATCGGCCGTGCTCCGGGCCGTCACGGCGATCACGGGCGTGCTCGACCGGGCCCGTGCCGTCGGTGCGGTCCGCGCTGACCTCACGCTGGACGACCTGATGGTGCTGCTGGCCGCGATGCCGGGCCGGGAGGTCCCCGAGGAGATGCGTGTCCGGCTGGTGGACATCGTGATCTGCGGGCTGACCACGGCGCCGACCCCGGAGCGGGCCACGTAGGCTCGGTGATCGTGACCACCCTGATCCTGCTGCGCCACGGCCGGTCCTCGGCCAACGTCGCCGGCGTGCTGGCCGGCCGCACGCCCGGAGTCGAGCTCGACGACACGGGGCGCGCGCAGGCCGAGAAGGTCGTGGAGCGGCTCGCGGGCGTGCCGATCGCGGAGATCCTCTGCTCCCCGATGCTGCGCTGCGAGCAGACCGTCGCGCCGCTGGCGAAGGATCGCGGCATCGACCCGTCCACCGAGCCGGAGCTGGCCGAGGTCGACTACGGCTCCTGGACGGGCGGCTCACTCAGGACGCTGTCCAAGGAGCCGCTGTGGAAGGTGGTGCAGGCACACCCGTCGGCCGCCGTCTTCCCCGGGGGCGAGGGGCTGGCCGGGATGCAGGCGCGTGCGGTCGCCGCGATCCGCCGCCACGACACGCGGATCGCCGCCGATCACGGGCCGCAGTCGGTGTGGCTCGCGTGCAGTCACGGTGATGTGATCAAGGCGGTGCTGGCCGACGCGCTGGCGTCGCACCTGGACAACTTCCAGCGGATCATGGTGGACACCTGCTCGATCAGCGTCGTGCACTACACCGCCACCCGGCCGTTCGTCGCCCGCGTCAACGACCTCGGCGGGGACGTGGCCGGTCTGATCCCGCCCAAGCCGAAGCGCCGCAGCCGCAAGCCGGCCGCCCGCAGTTCGGACGCCGTAGTGGGCGGCGCCACCAGCACCTGATGGTGCACGGACGTGCCTGGCGGCGTGGAGTGGCCTAGTCTGGGAAGCGCCATGTCACGCGTCATTCACGTCTTCCGCCAGCCCGAGCGCTTCGTCGCCGGGACCGTCGGCGAGCCCGGCGACCGCTCGTTCTACCTCCAGGCGATCGAAGAGGCCCGCACCATCAGCGTCCTGCTGGAGAAGCAGCAGGTCACCGTGCTCGCGGAGCGCATCGCCGCGCTGCTCACCGAGGTGTCACGCCGGTTCGGCTCGGACGTGCCCGATGCGACGGGCGGCGGCGATCTGGATCCCCTCGCGGTGCCGCTGGAGGAGGAGTTCCGGGTCGGCACGATGGGCCTCGGATGGGATTCGGACTCGAAGTCGATCGTCGTGGAGCTCCTCGCGGTCACCGAGGAGGAGGTCGACGAGTCGGTGGTGCTCGACGACACCGACGAGGGTCCGGACGCGCTGCGGGTCTTCCTGTCGCCGGAGCAGGCCAGGGCGTTCGCCGACCGGGCGGAGAAGGTCGTCTCCGCAGGCCGTGCCCCCTGCCCGCTGTG
>JBBQEF010000103.1:0-16436 GCA_038320445.1 Mycobacteriales bacterium | reverse complement strand
AGCGTCCGCTCGATCCAGGCCCGCTCATCGGGGCCGTGCACCCCTCGGGCCGCCTGCTCCGCCCGGTCGGTGTAGTGCCCGGCGTGCCTTCGCGCGATCGACCCGTCCGGCGCCAGGCGCTCCCTCCCGTACGCACGCAGGGTCTCGAGCATCTGGTACCGGGTGCCGCCCGGGTGGCCGGTCGCGGTGAGCATCGACTTGTCGACGAGCGTGGTGAGCAGGTCCAGGGTGTCGGCCTCGGTGCTGCCCCGCTCGGCGCACACCGCGCGGACCGCGGCCAGGTCGGCGCCGCCTGCGAACACCGACATCCGGTCGAACAACCGCTGCTCCGGGGCGGTGAGCAGCCGGTAGGACCAGTCGATCGCCGCGGCGAGGCTCTGGTGGCGTGGTTGCGCGGTGCGGGCGCCGCCCACCAGCAGCCGCCCGTCGTCGAGGCGGTGGGCCACCTCGGCGGCGCTCATCATCCGCATCCGGGCGGCGGCGAGCTCGATGGCCAGCGGCAGGCCGTCGACGCGGCGGCAGATCTCGGCGACGGCGCCGTCGCTCTCGTCGTCGGGATGGAAGCCGGGACGGGTGGCCCGGGCCCGCGCCACGAACAGGGTGGTCGCGTCGTCCACCGACAGCGGTGGGAGGGGCCAGACCTGCTCCCCGTCGACGCCCAGCGCCTCGCGGCTGGTGGCCAGAACCACCACCGCCGGGCACCCGGCGACCACCTGGTCCACGAGCCGGGCGGCCGCGTCGAGCACGTGCTCGCAGTTGTCCAGCACGAGCAGGAGGCTGCGGGTGGCGAGGTACTCGATCACCGTCTGCTCGATGGTCAGGCCGTGCCGCTGCTGCACGCCCAGGGCCGCGGCCACGGCGTGGGTGACCGGACCGCCGTCGGCGAGCGGGGCCAGCTCGCACAGCCACGCCCCGTCCGGGAACCGATCGCGGTGCAGGCCGGCCACCTCCAGCGCGGCCCGGGACTTGCCGACGCCGCCCACGCCGGTGAGCGTCACCAGCGGCACCTCGCACAGCAGCGCGGCGACGCGCGCGACCTCGCCGCCGCGCCCCACGAAGCTGGTGGCGCGGCGCGGCAGGTTCGTGGGCGGCCCGCGACGATGCTGCGGGGAGAGCGCTCGGTCGTGGCCCAGCAGCATCCGGTGCACCTCCTGCGTCGGCGCCGAGGGCTCGACGCCGAGCTCGTCGACGAGCAGGCGCCGCAGGTCCCGGTAGACCGTGAGGGCCTCGGCCTGCCTGCCGCCCGCGTACAGCGCGCGCATGAGCAGAGCGGCGAGCCGCTCGCGCTGGGGGAACCGCCGCAGCAGTGACTCCAGCACCGCGACGGTCTCGGCGCCGCGGCCGAGCGCGAGCAGGGCCTCGGCCCGCATGTCGATGGCGTCGAGCCGCAGCCCGTCGAGCCGAGCGGTCTCGGCGGCGTCGATGGCACCGGGGTCGAACTCCGCGAGGACGTCCCCGCGCCAGAGGGCGAGCGCGGCGTCGAGCAGGTCCACCGCGCGCGCGTGGTCGGTGGCCGCGGCGCGGGCCGCCGCCACCAGGCGCGTGAACTCTGAGGCGTCGAGCTCGCCGTCGGCCACCGAGAGTGCGTAGCCCGGGGCCTGGTACCGCAGCCGCTCCCCGCCGGGCAGCGGTTGCAGGACGGTGCGCAGCCGGGACACGTAGGCGCGCAGCGCGCCGACGGCGTCGCGCGGCGGCCCGTCGTCGCTCCAGACCGCGGCGACGAGCTGGTCGGTGGACACGACGGTGCCCGGCCGCAGGAGCAGCGCGGCCAGCAGGGCGCGCGGCTTCGGCCCGCCGACGCCGACAGGCGCGCCGTCGGCGCGGACCTCGAGCGGCCCCAGGATGCGGAACTCCATCCATGCCCCCACCGGCCGGGTGCAATCCGATTGCAACCCGGTGCCGTCAGGGTAGTGGGGTGCGAACAGCGGCAACACCGGCGACCGGACGTCGTGACCTCTCCGACGTCGCGTACGGGTTCATGGCGTCCAAGGCGCTGTTCGCGGCCCTGGAGCTGGGCGTCTTCACCCACCTGGCCGACGGCCCGCTCACCGCGGCCGAACTGGCGGATGCCACCGCGGTGGCCCCGAACCGGCTGCGGACGTTGCTGCACGCGCTCGCCGGGCTCGGCCTGGTCGTCCCGGATGCGGGCCGCTACGCGAACGCGCCCGCCTGCCAGCGCTACCTCGTGCGGGGTGCCGTCGCGGACTTCGGCGAGTACTTCCGGCTGCAGCTGGGCCGCCAGATCTACCCGGCCCTCACCCACCTCGACGCCGGGATCGCCGGCACCGGCGCCGCGTTCGACACGCTCGGCGGGCTGATGGCCGACGCGGCGGAGGCCCGGACGTTCACCGCCGCGCAGCACGCGGGCTCGCTCGCGGCGGCCCGGGTGCTGGCCGACCGCGTCCCGCTGGGCGACGCCACCCGCCTGCTGGACGTCGGCGCCGGCAGCGGGGCGTTCTCCATCGCGCTGTGTGCGCGCAACCCCGGCCTGCGGGCGACGGTGCTCGACTTCCCGGCCGTGGTCGCGGTGGCGCGCGAGTACCGGGACGCGGCCGGCCTCACCGACCGCATCGAGCTGGCCCACGGCGACGCCGCACGGTGCGCGTGGCCCCAGGGGCAGGACGTGGTGTTGATGTCGTACCTGCTCAGCGCGCTGGCCGAGGACGAGATCGACGGCGTCCTGGCTCGGGCGAACGCGTGTCTGCGGCCCGGCGGGCTGCTCGTCGTCCACGATTTCATGCTCGACGACGCGGGCCCCGGCCCCACCGCCACGGCGCTGTGGTTCCTGCAGTACCTGGCCTACCGGTCCGATTCCGTGTCGTTCTCCGCGGCCGATCTCGCCGTCCGACTCCGGTCCGCGGGCTTCGCCCCGGGGCCGGACGAGGTGCTCATCCCCGACATCACCAGGGTCGTGCTGGCCACGAAGGGGGATCTCGTGACCAGCCCGACCGCCACCCCGACACCCGTTCGAGCGGCCCCACCGACCGAGGAGCACGAGTCATGAACCGCCCGCTGGCCGTTGGCCTCACCCCGTTGGAAACGCGGCGCGAGGTGATCGTGCACGTCGCCGTCCGCGCCGAGGAGCTCGGCTACGACACGATCTCCGTCGCCGAGGCGTGGGGCCACGACGTCTCCGTCCTGCTGAGCGAGATCGCGATGCGGACCTCCCGGATCCGCATCGGCACCGGCGTCGTCAACGTGTGGGGCCGCAGCGCGGCGACCATCGCGATGATGGCCGCCAGCCTGTCCGAGCTGTCGGGGGGCCGGTTCGTCCTCGGACTCGGTGCCGGCACCCCACAGCTCGCCGAGGGGTTGCACGACGTCGCCTTCCGTGAGCCGGTCGACCGGCTCGGCGCGGTCACCCGCCAGGTGCGCGGGTTGCTCGACGGCGAGCGGATGTCCGCGACGCTGCTCGGGAGCCGCGCGCTGCGGCTCGGGGTGCGCCCGGCGACGCGTGTCCCGATCCACCTGGCCGCGCTCGGGCCGAAGGCGGTGCGGCTCTGTGGCGAGGTGGCCGACGCCTGGCTCCCGTTCCTGGTCCCCGCGTCCGGTCTGAAGGACGGGATCAGGCTGCTGGAGGAGGGCGCGGGGCCGGACCGTCCGCTGCCGCAGATCTGCCCGGCCGTGCCGACCTCGGTGTCGGCGGATCCGGAGCGCGCCCGCGCCGGTGCGGCCTGGTGGATCGGGTTCTACCTGACCAGCATGGGCCCGCTCTACGCCCGGAGGCTGCGCGAGAACGGCTTCGGTGACGCGGTGGATGCCGTGCTGGCGGCGAACCCGGGCCGGGGCACCACCGAGGTGCCGGCCGCGGCGCAGGTGCTGCTCGACGAGCTGACCCTGTGGGGCGACGCCGCGGGTGCGCGCGCCGACCTGGACCGCTGGTACGACGCCGGGGCCGACATGCCGGCGGTGATCCTGATGCCGGGCGCTCCCGTCGAGGACCTGGACCTGGCGCTGGAGGCCTTCAGGCCACGGTGATCCGGCTGCCCGTCACGGTGACGGCCTTGGCCGTCAGCCCGGTCTGGGCAGGGCCCTTCCGGACGCCCCCGTCGAGCCCGAACTCGCTGCCGTGGCAGGGGCAGATGATGCTGGCGCCCTCCACCTGGGCCACCGAGCAGCCCTGGTGGGGGCACACGGTGGAGAACGCGGCGAACGTACCGGCAGTGGCCTGGGTGACCACGACGCCCTGCGCGTCGAAGATCTTGGCGCCGCCCACCGGGACGTCGGAGGCCGGGCCGAGCGCGGTGCCGGCAGCGGCGTCGGTCGGGGCGGCGGTCTGGCCGCCGGCGGCACAACCTGCCACCGCGGCGCCGGCCCCGAGGGCCACGACACCGCCGATGACCACGGTGCGCCGGTTCAGGGTGGGTTCGGGCATCTGCTCTCCTGGGCGACGGCGAGGACGATCTTCCGCCACGCTGTCACAGACCCTGTGGGGCCACTGTGGGGCCACGGCCGGCGCCGCTACCGTGGAGGGCATGCGTCAACCTGCGGTGCCGTACGTCGAGGCCGTGGCCGGTGGTGTGTGGTGGACGGTCGGTGCGGCCGCGCTGAGGGCCGGGCCCGGCACCGTCGTGCTCGCCGCGGGTCTGGGCGTCACCGGTGCGCTGGTGATCGCGCTGCGGCAGCGGTACGGCTCGGGTGAACCGCTGCCCCCCGGGGGCCGTACGAAGCTGCTCCAGATCGTGATCGGTGCCGTGGTGCTCGTCACGATCGCGGCCACGCTGCTCGGCCTGGTCTCGCTGGGGGAGCTGGCGGTGCCCGTGGCATGCGCGATCATCGGGTGTGCGCTGTTCCCTCTCTCGTCACTGCTCGACGAGCGATCCCTGCTGGCCGCGGGCGGTGCGCTGCTGCTGCTCGGGGCCACCGGAGCGTTGCTGGCGCTCGACTCCGCCGGCACCCTCTACCCGCAGGGCCTCGTCGGGATGGTCGCCGGAGCGGTGCTCTGGCTGGTCGCGGCCGTGCGCACCGGGCTGCTCGCGGAGGCGCGGGGCCGCGCACGGCGCTGAGCTGGCACCATGGAGGGGCCATGACACCTCTCCCGCTCGTGTTCGACGCGCCCAGGCGCGCCCTGCCGCCCCGCCATCTCGCCGATCTCGACCCGTCGCAGCGCCGGGAGGTGGCCGCCGAGCTCGGCCTGCCCGCGTTCCGGGTCGACCAGGTGGCCCGCCAGTACTTCGGCCGCTTCATCGCCGATGTCGACGCGATGACCGACCTCCCGGCCGCCGTGCGCGACAACCTCCGCAGCCTGCTGCCGCCGCTCGTCGTCCCGGTGCTGGAGCAGGAGTGCGACGGCGGGGCCACCCGCAAGACGCTCTGGAAGGGCCACGACGGCACCCGCGCCGAGTCCGTGCTGATGGGGTACCCGGACCGCGCGACGGTGTGCGTGTCCAGCCAGGCCGGCTGCGGCATGGCGTGCCCGTTCTGCGCCACCGGCCAGGGCGGGCTGGAACGCAACCTGTCGACGGGCGAGATCGTCGAGCAGGTACGGCAGGCTGCGGCCGCCGCCCGTGACGGCGCGCTGGGTGAGCCCGCGCGGCTGTCCAACGTCGTGTTCATGGGGATGGGCGAGCCGCTGGCCAACTACAAGCGGGTGGTGGCGGCCGTGCGGCGGATCACCTCGCCCGCCCCGGACGGGCTCGGGATCTCCGCGCGGGGGGTCACCGTCTCCACGGTCGGCCTGGTCCCGGCGATCGACAAGCTGACCGACGAGGGCCTGCCCGTCACCTTGGCCGTGTCGTTGCACACCCCCGACGACGAGCTGCGCGACACGCTCGTGCCGGTCAACAACCGCTGGAAGGTCGACGAGGTCCTCGACGCGGCGCGCCGGTACGCGACGGTCACGGGCCGGCGCGTGTCCATCGAGTACGCGCTCATCCGTGACGTCAACGACCACCCGTGGCGTGCCGAGCTGCTGGGCAGGAAGCTGGCCCGGCGCATCGGCAGGCACCGCGTCCACGTCAACCTGATCCCGCTCAACCCGACGCCCGGCAGCGAGTGGGACGCCTCCCCGCGCCCGGTGCAGGACGACTTCGTGCGCCGCGTCCAGGCGGCCGGGGTGGCGTGCACGGTCCGCGACACCCGCGGCCGCGAGATCGCCGCCGCGTGCGGGCAGCTGGCCGCGTCGCAGGCCTGATGGGTCAGCTCAGGCCCAGCACCTCGGCCAGGTCGAACTCCACGGCCACCTCGAGCTGCTCGTAGGTGCACGAGGAAGGCTCGCGGTCGGGCCGCCAGCGCACGAACTGCGCGGTGTGCCGGAACCGCACGCCCTCCATGTAGTCGTAGCGCACCTCGACCACCCGCTCCGGGCGCAGCGGCACGAAGGACAGGTCCTTGCCCGCGTTCCAGCGGCTGGTCTCGGACTTGCGCGGGGTGCGCTCGCCGTCGGCCTGCTTCGCCCACGCCCACGGGTGGTCGTCGAACGTGGTGACCAGCGGCTGCATCTCCTCGAACAGCTCCCTGCGCCGCGCCATCGGGAACGCGCCGATCACGCCGACCGACGCGAGCACACCGCGGTCGTCGAACAGCCCCAGCAGCAACGAGCCGATCGCGTCGGGGCCGGACTTGTGCACCCGGTAGCCCGCCACGACGCAGTCACAGGTGCGCTCGTGCTTGATCTTGGTCATCACGCGCTTGTCGGGCTGGTAGGTCTGGTCGGGCCGCTTCGCGATGAGCCCGTCGAGGCCGGCCCCCTCGAACTGCTCGAACCACTTCTGCCCGAGCGCGTGGTCGTCGGTGATCGGCGTGACGTGCACCGGCGGCACGGCCTCGGCGAGTGCCTCCTCCAGCATCGCCCGGCGTTCCCGGAACGGGCGGCCGGTGAGGTCCTCGTCCCGGAGTGCGAGCAGGTCGAACGCGACGAAGCTCGCCGGGGTCTCCGTCGCGAGCATGTTCACCCGGCTCGCCGCCGGGTGGATCCGCTGCTGCAGCACCTCGAACTCCAGCGAGTTGCGCTCGCGGTCGAGCACCACGATCTCGCCGTCGATCACCGCGCGCTCCGGGAAGTTCGCGAGCACCGCGTCGACGACCTCGGGGAAGTAGCGGGTCATCGGCTTCTCGTTGCGGCTGCCGATCTCCACCTCGTCGCCGTCCCGGAAGATGATCGAGCGGAAGCCGTCCCACTTGGGCTCGTAGAGCTGGCCCTCCGGGATGGTGGGCTGGGGCTTGGCCAGCATCGGCTTCACGGGCGGCATGACAGGCAGGTCCACCGGGCCCATCCTGCCCGGCCGCGCAAGCACTGCCCGAGGAGGTTGTATGCCCCGCTTCACGCCGGCCGAGCTGGAAGCCGCCCGAGCCCTCACCATCGGCGATGTCCTGCCCGGCCCCGGTGACCCGCCGCTGCGCGTGCTGTTCTGCGGTATCAACCCCGGGCTGGTGTCGGCGGCGACGGGGCACCACTTCGGACGGCCCGGCAACCGGTTCTGGCCGGTGCTGCACGGCGCCGGCTTCACCCCGCGGCTGCTGCTGCCCGCCGAGCAGGGCGAGCTGCGCGGGCTCGGCCTGGGCATCACGAACATGGTGGCCAGGGCGTCGGCGCGCGCCGACGAGCTCACCGACGCCGAGATCGTGGCGGGTGGGGTGAGGCTGTGCGGCCTGGTCGAGCAGGTGCGCCCGACGTGGCTGGCCGTCGTCGGGATCGGGGCCTACCGCACGGCGTTCGCGGTCCCGAAGGCCGGCGTCGGCGCTCGCGACGAGAGGGTGGGCGACGCCCGGGTCTGGGTACTGCCCAACCCGAGCGGCCTCAACGCCCACTGGCAGCTACCGGCGATGGTCGAGGAGTTCGGGCGCCTACGCGCCGCCGCCGAGTCGTGAGCCGACGCGCATTCGCCCGTTCAGGTGCGCGAGTGGGTACGGTCCGGTGCGCGAGTGGGGGTCAGTCCAGGTCCTGGGCGTCGGGTTCCGGCGGGGGCTCGGCGCCGTCGTGGGCGTCGCGGTCGGCCCACTCCAGGAGCTCGTCGATCGCGAAGACCGCGTCGTCGATGCCCGCGTGCAGGTCGCCGAGCTCGGCGAAGCGCTTCGGGACCGTGGCGACGGTGAAGTCGCCGGGGTCGGCGTCGTCGATCTCGGTCCACCGGATCGGGGTGGAGACGACGGCCTCGGCCACGCCGCGCACCGAGTAGGCGGCGGCGATGGTGTGGTCGCGGGCGTTCTGGTTGTAGTCCACGAAGATCGACGCGGGGTTGCGGTCCTTGCGCCACCACGTCAGGTCCACCAGCGAGCACCGGCGGCCCACCTCGCGGGCGAACGCGTGCGCGGCGCGCCGGACGTCGGCGAAGCCGTGGTCGGGCGGGATGCGCACGTAGACGTGCATGCCCTTGCCGCCGGAGGTTTTCGGGAAGCCGACGGCGCCCAGCTCGTCGAGCACCTCGTGGGCGACGTGCGCGACGCTCCGGACGTCGGCGTAGGACGCACCGGGCATGGGGTCGATGTCGATGCGCCACTCGTCGGGCTGCTCGACGTGGCCGCGCCGCGAGTTCCACCCCTGGAACTCCACGGTGGACATCTGCACCGCCCACACCACGTCGGCGGGGTGCTGTACGCACAGCTCGTCCGCCGTCCGGTTCCAGCGCGGGAAGTGCACGCGGACGGTCTCGACCCAGTCCGGGGCGCCGCGCGGAAGCCGCTTCTGGTGCACCTTCTCGCCGGACACGCCGGTGGGGAAGCGGTGCAGCATGCACGGCCGGTCCCGCAGGGCGCGCACGATGCCGTCGGAGACCGCGATGTAGTACTGCGCCAGGTCCAGCTTGGTCTCGCCGCGGGCCGGGAAGTAGACGCGGTCCGGGCTGCTCAGCCGGACCGTACGGCCCCCGACCTCCAGCTCGACGGGCGAGCCGGCCTCCGACGCGGCCACGGTGTGCTCAGCGCCGCCAGGCGTTGCGCCTCTTGCGGATCGAGAAGAACATCCCGGCCAGGATGACCACGATCACGCCGATGAGCCACAGGTACTGCGTGTGGCTCTGGTAGGGCCCGAAGAGGAAGGCCACGCACAGGAGGATCGTGAAGGTGCCGCCGACCAGCGTGCCCTTGGGGAATCCGCCGTGCCAGCCCCACTCGGCCGACGGCTCGTCCTGGGGGTCGACATCGGGCCGCTGAGCCAGCTCTCGGGAGTTACTCGCCACGGCCGTATCGTCGCACAACACCGGAGCGAGGATGATGTCGAGTGATGACTGCATCCCGATCCGTGCTCGTGCTGGGCTCCACCGGCTCCGTGGGCACGCAGGCGCTCGACCTGATCTCCGAGAACCCCGGTTCGTTCACCGTCGCCGGGATCGCCGCGGGCGGCGGTGACGTCATGCTGCTCGCGCGCCAGATCCGTGAGCACGACGTGCCCGCCGTCGCCGTCGCCGACGTCGACTCCGCCGCCGAGTTGCGACGGATGCTGCCCGGGATGGGACTGCGCACGGTCGAGGTGCTGTCCGGCCCGGGTGCCGCCACGGAGCTGACGGCCACCGTGGGAGCCGACACGGTGCTCAACGGCATCACCGGCTCGGTCGGTCTCGGCCCTACGCTCGCCGCCCTGCGGTCGGGGGCCGTGCTCGCGCTGGCCAACAAGGAGTCCCTGATCGCGGGTGGCCCGCTGGTCACGGGGGCTGCGGCGCCCGGGCAGATCGTGCCGGTCGACTCCGAGCACTCCGCGCTGGCCCAGTGCCTGCGCGGCGGGCGCGCCGAGGAGGTCGAGCGGCTCGTCGTCACGGCCTCGGGCGGGCCGTTCCGCGGCCGCACCCGCGAGGAGCTCGCCGGCGTCACCGTCGAGCAGGCGCTGGCCCACCCCACCTGGGCCATGGGCCCGGTCATCACCATCAACTCGGCCACCCTGATCAACAAGGGGCTCGAGGTGATCGAGGCGCACCTGCTGTTCGGCGTCCCGTACGACCGCATCGACGTCACGGTGCACCCGCAGTCGATCGTGCACTCGATGGTGACGTTCACCGACGGCTCCACGCTCGCGCAGGCGAGCCCGCCGGACATGAAGCTGCCGATCGGGCTCGCGCTGGCCTGGCCGGAGCGGCTGCCCGGCGCGGCCGCCCCGTGCCGCTGGGACGCCCCGCAGACCTGGACGTTCGAGCCGCTCGACGAGAACGCGTTCGACGGCGTCCGCCTCGCCCGCCAGGCAGGCGAGGCCGGTGGCTGCCTGCCCGCGGTGCTCAACGCGGCCAACGAGGAGGCCGTCGCGGCGTTCGTCGCGGGTGCGTTGTCGTTCACCGGCATCACGGAGGTGCTGCAGCGCGTGCTCGACGTGGCCGACGAGTGGACGGCGGATCCGGCTACCGTGGAGGACGTGCTGGCGGCCGAGAACTGGTCCCGTGCCCGAGCCAGGGCGCTCTCTCACAGATCTGGGGTGTCGCACCGATGATGACCGTTCTCGGGATCGTCCTGTTCTTCCTGGGCATCCTGTTCTCGGTGTTCTGGCACGAGCTCGGCCACTTCACGACGGCGCGCTGGTTCGGCATCAAGGTCCCCGAGTTCTTCGTCGGGTTCGGCAGGACCGTCTGGTCGCGCAAGCGCGGCGAGACCGAGTTCGGGCTCAAGGCGATCCCGCTCGGCGGCTACATCCGCATGATCGGCATGATCCCGCCGGCCAAGGGCGAGCTGCTGGGCAGCAGCCGCCGCACCGGCCCGTTCCAGGGCCTGATCGACGACGTCCGCAAGCAGTCGGCCGACGAGGTGTCGCCCGAGGACGCCGACCGGCAGTTCTACCTGCGGGCACCCTGGAAGCGCGTCATCGTGATGTTCGCCGGCCCGTTCATGAACCTCGTGCTGGCCGTGGTGCTGTTCGCCATCCAGCTGATGGTCATCGGGCTGCCCACCGGCACCAGCACCACCGTGAGCGCGGTCAGTGCCTGCGTCGTCTCGGCGTCGGCGCCCACAGCGGAGTGCCCGCCCGGGGCCCCGCCCACCCCGGCGGCGGCGGCCGGGTTCCGGGCAGGCGACCGGATCGTGGCGTTCCAGGGGACGAGCTACGGGCCGGACGACTGGTCGCGGCTGCAGGCGGCGATCCGCTCCGCGTCGGGCACCGTCGAGGTCACGGTGGAGCGCGGCGGGCAGCTCGTGCAGCTGCGCCCCACACTGATCACCACGCAGCTCCCCGCACTCGACGCGGCGGGCGGCGCCGCCGGCGGCACCGTGGCGGCGAGCTTCCTCGGCCTGACCCCGGTGCAGTTCTACGAGCAGCAGAGCGTCGGCGCCGTCGCCCAGCAGATGGGGTTCGTGATCGGCCGCACCGGCGAGGCGATCGTGCAGCTCCCGCAGCGGGTGCCCAGCCTGTTCGGCTCGGTGTTCCTCGGTGAGAAGCGCGACGCCAACGGCCCGGTCGGCATCGTCGGCGCGTCCCGCATCGGCGGCGAGGTGCTGGCGCTGGAGGAGCCGTTCACCGTGGAGCTGTCGTTCTTCCTGCAGCTGCTCGCCGCGGTGAACATCTCGCTGTTCCTGTTCAACCTGCTCCCCATCCCACCGCTGGACGGCGGGCAGATCTTCCCGGCCATCTGGGAGTCGATCCGGCGGCGCATCGCACGGTTGCGCGGGAGACCCGATCCGGGGCCGGTCGACGTGGCGAAGCTGATGCCGGTGGCCTACGTGGTGGCCATCGTGTTCATCGCCTGGAGCGGGCTGCTGTTCATCGCGGACATCATCAACCCGGTGACCCTGTCTTGAGCCGTCCGGCGGCGGAGGCGTCCCGGCCGATCGCCGTCTTCGACATCGACGGGGTGCTGGCCGACGTCCGCCATCGGCTGCACCACCTGGAGGCGCGCCCGCAGCGCTGGGAGCGGTTCTTCACCGCGGCCGACCGCGACCCGCTGCTGCCCGAGGGCGCCGAACGCCTCCGTGCGGCGCTCGCCGACCACGACGTCATCTACCTCACCGGGCGCCCCGAGCGGTCGCGACGGCTCACCGAGCGCTGGCTGCGCCTGCACGGCCTCCCGACCCGGCCGCTGCTGATGCGCGCCGACGACGACCACCGCCCGGCCCGCTGGATGAAGCGCGAGGCGCTCCGGCGGCTCGCCGTCACCCGCGACATCGCCAGCGTGATCGACGACGACCCGGCGGTGGTCGAGGTGCTGGGGGCCGACGGCTGGCCGGTCGAGCTGGCCACCTGGCTGCCGCACTCGTCGACGCTCAGCCGCGCCCAGGAGGAGCAGGGCCGCGCCTGACCCCCCCGCAGCGCATCGCGCGGGCTCGTTGCGGTCCCGGGGCTCCTCGTGTCGCGTTGCGCGGGCTCGTTGCGGTGCACAGGGGGTGCTTCCGGACACGGCGTGCGGCGCGCCCGGGGCGCACGGAGGATAGTGGAGCCGTGAGCGTCTCCCTCGGCATGCCGGCCCCTCCCGCCCCGACACTGGCCCCCCGCCGGAAGACCCGGCAGCTGCAGGTCGGGACCGTGGGTGTCGGGTCCGAGCACCCCATCTCCGTCCAGTCCATGACCACCACCCTGACCTCGGACGTCAACGCGACGCTGCAGCAGATCGCCGAGCTGACGGCGGCGGGTTGCGACATCGTGCGCGTCGCCTGCCCCAGCCAGGACGACGCCGACGCGCTGCCCGCGATCGCGCAGAAGTCGCAGATACCGGTGATCGCCGACATCCACTTCCAGCCCAAGTACGTGTTCGCCGCGATCGAGGCCGGCTGCGCGGCGGTGCGGGTCAACCCGGGAAACATCCGCAAGTTCGACGACCAGGTCAAGGAGATCGCCGCCGCCGCCCGCGACCACGGCACGCCGATCCGCATCGGGGTCAACGCCGGGAGCCTCGACAAGCGGCTGCTGGAGAAGTACGGCAAGGCCACGCCCGAGGCGCTGGCCGAATCGGCCATGTGGGAGGCCGGGCTGTTCGCCGAGCACGACTTCCACGACATCAAGATCTCGGTCAAGCACAACGACCCGGTCGTGATGATCCGTGCCTACGAGATCCTCGCCGAGCAGTGCGACTACCCGCTGCACCTCGGCGTCACCGAGGCCGGGCCCGCGTTCCAGGGCACGATCAAGTCGGCCGTCGCGTTCGGGGCGCTGCTGCGCCAGGGCATCGGCGACACCATCCGTGTCTCGCTGTCGGCGCCTCCGGTCGAGGAGGTCAAGGTCGGCATCCAGATCCTGCAGTCGCTCAACCTCAAGCAGCGCAAGCTGGAGATCGTGTCCTGCCCGTCGTGCGGGCGCGCCCAGGTGGACGTGTACAAGCTCGCCGACGAGGTCACGGCCGGGCTCACCGGCATGGAGGTGCCGCTGCGCGTGGCCGTCATGGGCTGCGTCGTCAACGGGCCGGGGGAGGCCCGCGAGGCCGATCTCGGGGTGGCCTCGGGCAACGGCAAGGGCCAGATCTTCGTCAAGGGCAAGGTGATCAAGACCGTGCCCGAGCACGCGATCGTCGAGACCTTGATCGAGGAAGCCATGAAGATCGCCGAGTCCATGGAGGAGTCCGGCGATCCGCAGGTCACGGTGGGGTGAGAACCCGTCGTGTCAACTGCGGCCGCGATATGGCAACGTAGGCGTGTGCTTCGTGTCGCCGGAGCGCGGCTCCTCGACGACCGGGACCGCGCCGGAGTGCGCGCTGCCCTGGACGACGATCCGGTGGCCGCCTGCATGGTCGCTGCTCGGGTCGAGATCGCCGGGTTGGATCCGTGGCGTCTCGGCGGCGAGCTGTGGTCGGTCGGCTCGCGCCTGGACGGCCTGTGCTTCTCCGGTGCCAACCTCGTCCCGCTGCGCGGCGATCGGCAGGCCCTGCGCAGCTTCGCCGAGCGGGCGCGGCGCCACGGCCGGGGCTGCTCGTCGGTGGTCGGGCGGGCCGAGCTCGTCCTGCCGCTGTGGGAGGACCTCTCCGGGCACTGGACGCCCGCCCGCGAGGTACGTCCCGACCAGCCGTTGATGGTGCTCACCGGGCGGCCCGCCGTGGTCCCGGACCCGTTCGTCCGGCCGGTGCGGCCCTCCGAGCTCGACCGCTACCTCCCTGCCGCGGTGGCGATGTTCACCGAGGAGGTCGGCGTCGACCCTCGCGCGGGCGACGGCGGCGCCGGCTACCGGTCCCGGGTGGCCGAGCTGGTGGCGGCCGGCCGCGCGTTCGCCCGCTTCGAGGACGACCAGGTGGTGTTCAAGGCCGAGATCGGCGCGATGTCGGCGCAGGTCGGTCAGATCCAGGGGGTCTGGGTCAACCCCGCGTGGCGCGGCCGGGGTCTGGGCACTGCGGGCACCGCCGCCGTGGCCGATCGGCTGGGGGCCATGGGCCGCACCTCCAGCCTGTACGTCAACGGCTTCAACCACGTGGCGCGCTCGGCGTACAAGCGGGTCGGCTTCACCCAGGTCGCGAGCTTCGCCACCGTGCTCTTCTGATCCCGGGTTCTCCTTCCCTGTTGCCGGACCGGAGCGGGCGGTCGGCATACTCGGCTCCGTGCTCCGCCGCCTCGCCGCCCTGCTCGCCGCACTCGTCGTCGCGAGCGCGGTGGCGGGGTGCGGGCTGTTCGGGGGCGGCGGGCCGGATTCCGCGGCTGCCGCGTTCGTCACGGCCTGGTCGGCGGGCGACATCCCCAAGGCCGCCGCGGCCACCGACGACCCGGCCGCGGCCACCGAGGTGCTGACGGGTGCCCACGACGCGCTGAAGCCCGTGTCGCTGACCGCGCAGGTCGGGCAGGTGCGCACCGCCACCGACCGGGCCACGGCGTCGGTGAACGTGAGCTGGGACCTCGGCCAGGGCCGCACCTGGGCCTACCTGGACTCGCTCGACCTGGTCCCGGCCCCCGACGCCGAGCACGGGTGGCTGGTGCGGTGGGCGCCCACGGTGGTGCATCCGCAGCTCGCGGCCCGGCAGCGGCTGTCACTGCGCACGGAGGCGCCGCAGCCTGCTCCCGTCGTCGACCGCAGCGGGGTGCCCCTGCTCGCCGCCACCTCCGTCGTGAACGTCCTGCTCGACCGCACGGCCGCGGGCGACCTCCCCTCCGTCACCGGAGCGCTGGCGAAGGCGCTCTCCCCGATCGAGCCGCTCATCACGCAGCAGTCCATCACCGACGGCGCCGCGAAGACCCCCGACGGCCAGGCCTACAGCGTGGCCGTGCTGCGCGACACCGACTACCAGAGCGTGAAGCCCGCGATCCACGACCTGCCCGGGGTGCGGTTCGCCGGCTCGCAGCGGCTGCTGGCCCCGGACGCCGGGTTCGCGCGCCAGGTGCTGCCCGCGGTCCGGACGGAGGCGGCGGCGCAGCTCGACGGCGTGGCGGGGTGGTCCGTGCTCGCCGTCGATCCGTCGGGTGCGGCCGTCAGCACGCTCACGGAGATGGCCCCGGCGCCCGGCGCCACCGTGAAGGTCGGGTTGGACCGCGCCGTGCAGGCCGCGGCCGAGGACGCCGTGGAACCGCTGCAGCAGCAGACGATGATCGTCGCGATCGCCCCCTCGACGGGGGACGTGCTCGCCGTCGCCCAGAACGGCGCCGCGGACGCCGCGGGCGCGCTCGCGCTGACCGGCCGGTACCCGCCGGGGTCGACGTTCAAGATGGCGACGGCGATCGCCGCCGTCAGGGGCCTCGAGCTGACGGCCGACTCGCCCGTCGCCTGCCCGGGACAGACCGTGCTCGGCGGCCGCCCGGTTCCCAACGAGGGCAAGTTCGATCTCGGGACCGTGCCGTTGCGCACCGCGTTCGCCCAGTCCTGCAACACCACCTTCGCCACGCTCGGCTCCCAGCTCCCGCCCGACGCCCTGCCCGCGGCGGCGCTGCAGCTCGGGCTCGGTGCCGACTTCACGGTGCCCGGCCTCACCACCGTCACCGGATCGGTACCCGCGTCCGCCGATCTCGTGCAGCGGGCCGAGAACGGCTTCGGTCAGGGCCAGGTGCTGGCCAGCCCGTTCGGGATGGCGCTGATGGCGGCCACGGTGGCCAAGGGGGCACCCGTGGTGCCCGAGCTGATCCGCGACCGCCCCACCCAGGTCCCGGTGCCCGCAACGGCACCGGACCCGGCCGCCCTCGCCCAGCTGCGGCCCATGATGCGCGCCGTGGTCACCGAAGGCACCGCACGCAAGCTGGCCGGGCGCGGCGAGGTGTACGGCAAGACCGGCACCGCCGAGTACACGAACGACGGCCGCGCGCACGGCTGGTTCGTCGGCTACCGCGGTGATCTCGCGTTCGTGGTGCTGATCGTGGACGGCGGGTCGTCGACGCCCGCGGTCGCGGTGGCCGACCGGTTCCTCGCCGCGCTCGGCTGACAGGCCTACCCTGACCTCATGTCGCCCAGCCGGATACCTGCGCTCGCGCTCGCCGCCGACGCCGTCGCGGTGATCGTGTTCGCTGCCGTGGGGCGGCTCAGCCACGCCGAGTCCGACGGCCTGCTCGGCCTGGCCGGCACTGCCGCCCCCTTCGTCGTGGGACTGGTCGCCGCGTGGGCCACCCCGATGGTGCGGGCCCGCCCCGCCGGGCTGCGGGCCGGGGCGGTGGTCCTCGCCGGCACCGTCGTGATCGGGCTGCTGCTGCGT
>JBBQEF010000102.1:0-16514 GCA_038320445.1 Mycobacteriales bacterium | reverse complement strand
CGGGTTGGAGCCTGCGGTCTCCACGATCTTGATGCCGGCGTCGACGATCACCTTGCGGTACTCGTCATAGGGCGGCGGGGTGATCGACGGCAGGATCGTCAGGTTGACGCCGAACGGCTTGTCGGTCAGATCCCGGGTCTTGGCGATCTCGTTGGCCAGATCGGCCGGGGTGGGCTGGGTGAGCGCGGTGATGAAACCGAGCCCGCCCGCATTCGCGACCGCCGCGACGAGTTCGGCGCGACCGACCCACTGCATACCGCCCTGGGCGATCGGGTGCTCGACACCGAAGGCCTCGGTGAACTTGGTGACCAGTGACATGTGTTTCCCTCTCTACCGCGGGGCCATACGGATAGCGCCATCCAAGCGGATGACCTCACCGTTGAGCATCGGGTTTTCCACGACATGCACGGCAAGCGCGCCGTACTCGTCCGGGTCGCCCAGCCGTGCCGGATGCGGCACCTGCTGGCCCAGCGACTTCTGCGCCTCTTCGGGCAGCGAGCCCAGCAGCGGGGTCTTGAAGAGTCCCGGCGCGATGGTGACCACGCGGATCAGGCTGCGCGACAGGTCACGCGCGATCGGCAGGGTCATACCGACGACGCCGCCCTTGGACGCCGAGTAGGCGGCCTGGCCGATCTGGCCGTCGAACGCCGCCACGGACGCGGTGTTGACGATCACACCGCGCTCCTCACCGACCGGATCGTGGCGGAGCATGCGCTCGGCGGCGAGCCGGATGACGTTGAACGTGCCGATCAGGTTGATCTCGATGATGCGGGTGAACCGGTCCAGCGGGTAGGCGCCGTGGCGCCCGACCGTGCGGATGGCGTCGCCGGTTCCCGCGCAGTTGACCGCCACGCGCAGCGGTCCCAGTCCGTCGGCCACGTCGAGCGCGGCGGCGACCTGATCCGCGCTGCGGACGTCGGCGGCGGCGAACCTCACGTCCGGCCCGAGATCCTTCGCGATCTGCTCGCCCGCCGACGTCGGCAGGTCCAGGATCACGACCTTGGCCCCCGCCGCGAGCAGCGCCTTCGTGGTGGCCAGCCCGAGACCGGAGGCCCCGCCGGTGACCAGCGCGACGCCGTCGGTGATGTCCACGTCGTACTCCTCGTCTCGAAACCGTCAGATGTGACTGTTCATACCTTACGGATCGGTGGTGCACGGAGCGCCGGGGATGTGTCGGGCGCCCGGAACCGCTGAGATCGGGACATGGCACTGAAGACGCAGCAGTGGGTGGCCGATCACCCGCCACCCGGACCGTTCCGGCGCCGGTTCTGGCGCAGTCCGATCCGGGGACCGTGGCTCACGGCCGTACTCGGGCTGACGCTGCTGGTGGGGATGACGATCATGATCGTCACCGGGCTTCTCTCCTATGCCGCCTACGACCCGCTGCTGCCCGGCAACGACGCGACCCCCGGCCACGGCCTGTTCGGGTTCTACCTCTTCGACTGGCCGACGGGGCCGGCCTGGCTCTACCGCGTCACCCAGGGCACCCATGTCGCGCTGGGTATCACGCTGGTCCCGGTCGTACTGGCGAAGCTGTGGTCGGTGATCCCGAAGCTGTTCGAGTGGCCGCCCGTCCGGTCCGCCGCCCACTCGCTCGAGCGGCTCACCCTGCTGTTGCTGGTGGGCGGCCTGCTGTTCGAGTTCGTCACCGGGATCCTGAACTCCCAGCTCGACTACCTGTTCCCGTTCTTCTTCTACACCGCCCACCTCTACGGGGCGTGGGTGTTCATCGGCGCCTTCGTCGCGCACGTCCTGCTCAAGTTCCCGATCATGGTCCGGTCGCTGCGCCGCGGGCCGGGGCAACCGTTCCGCGCGACGTCGACGGCCGACACCCGCAGCGAGCCGGTCGAGAGCGAGCTGGTGGCCTCCGAGCCCGCACCGCCGACCGTGTCGCGCCGCGGGGCGCTCGGCTTCGTCGGCGTCGCGTCGCTCGTGTTGTTCGGCACCTACATCGGCCAGACGCTGGACGGGCCGCTGCGCAGGCTCACCCTCTTCGCGCCGCACGACCGCGACCAGGGCACGGGCGCCAACGCGTTCCCGGTGAACAAGACGGCGGCGACCGCGGGCGTGACCACGGCGATGACCGGCGCGCAGTGGCGCCTGGAGCTCGTCGGCCCGGCCGGCACCACCCGGCTCTCCCGCGACGATCTGCTGCGGATGCCCCAATACACCTACCGCCTCCCGATCGCCTGTGTCGAGGGCTGGTCTGTCGGGCTGACCTGGTCCGGCCCCCGGCTGGCCGACCTCGTCGCCCGGGCCGGCGGGAAACCCACCGACCGGCTGTTCGTCGAGTCCATGCAGAACGGGGGCGGGTTCGGCGCGGTGAACCTCAACGTCGGGCAGAGCCAGGCCGAGCAGTCGCTGCTGGCGCTCCAGGTGGGGGGCGAGGATCTCGCTCTCGACCACGGCTTCCCGGCCCGCACCATGATCCCCGCCGCGCCAGGCGTGCACTGCACGAAATGGGTCGAGCGGCTCACCGTCATGGACGGGGGCGTCTGATGGCCCTGCCGGCGAGGTTCGGGCGTCGCTACGGGGCGAGCCCGCTGCACCTGTTCGCCCAGATCATCGCGATCGCCGTCGCCGGATACGCCGCGAGCCGCGTGCTCGTCGACGGCGGGGCGTGGTTCGCGATGCTGGTGTGGTTCGTGGGCGCCGCGCTGGGCCACGACCTGGTCCTCTACCCGCTCTACGCGCTGGCCGACTCCGCGGCGCAGCACCGCCTGTTCCGCCGGGCCGGGGCACTGCCGGCCGTCGCCGAGGTGCCGTGGATCAACCACCTGCGGGTGCCGCTGGGGCTGTCGCTGCTGTTGCTGCTCGTGTGGTGGCCGCTGATCCTGCAGGACGCGCCGGGCACCTACTTCGCGGCCACGGGATACCTCCCGGACGTGTTCCTGGGCCGCTGGCTCGGCGTCACGGCCGTCTTCTTCGCGCTCTCGGCGATCGGCTACGCGGTTCGGCTGCGCCGGTCACCACACCGTCAGCAGCAGGTGGTTGACCGCCAGCGCGAGGACGGCCTGGGCGAGCAGCCACCACCTGACGTGCGGGCGGGGCAGCAGGGCGCAGGCCACCACCAGCCACGCCCCGAACGGCAGCCAGATCCGCTCGACCTCGGCCTTGCTCAGCCCGGAGAGGTCGGCCACGAGCACCGCGCAGGCGGCGGCGGCCACCAGTAGCCCCGCGGCCACCGGAAGTGCGCGGGGCGACACGGCGAGCCGGCGCAGCCCCGCCGCCACCGCAGGGCCGGTGGCCAGCACGAGCGCGGCGAGGTTCGCCCACACGAAGTAGGAGTACGGCCGGTCCCGCGCCGCGCTCAGCGCGTAGATGACCTGCACGTCCGCGAAGCCGGTGAACCACCAGAACCCGGCGAGCGTGAACGCCGCCGCCACCGCCAGCGCCCCGGCGACCGCGAGCACCGCGGCCCGCCACCGGCGGGTGACGGCGACGACGGCGACCGGCAGCAGCCCACCCAGCACGAGGCCGTAGGAGAGGTAGAGGGTGTAGCCGAGCAGGACGCCCCCGACGAGTGCCGCGGCGTCCGCCCCGGGCCCCCGCCGGGTCGCCCCGACCGCCAGCAGGGCCACCCCCCACGCCAGCACCGCGGCGAACATGCCGTCCGCCGAGACCCCGACCCACACCGCGCCGGGGAACAGCACCGCGAACGGCAGCATCGCGCGGGCCGTGGGCTCGTGGCCGAGTGCGCGCAGGGTCACGGCCACCGCGGCGCACGCCGACGCGCCGGCCAGCATCACCACGACCCCGGACGGCCCCCCGCCGCCGAGCCCGATCCGGTCCAGCCAGACGAACAGCAGGAACACCCCGGGCGGGTGCGCCCCCACGTGGGTGGTCCAGAAGACCGGCTGGCCGGTGAGGATGTGATCGGAGAACGTGCGCAGCATCGCGGCGACGTCGCCGACCTTCGGGACGTCGTTGAGGTACTCCTGGCTGCTGGCCAGGCGTTCGACGACGCCCCGCTGCCAGCCGTCGACCAGCGCCAGGCCCAGCGTCCAGACGAACGCCGCGGCCCACGAGACCAGCAGCAGCGGCCGCCACGCCAGCCGCTCGGCGATCCCCGGCCCCCGCGTGACCACCAGCGCGGCGGCGGCGACGGCCAGCGGGGTGCCGGGGCCCAGGTGCGGCAACCAGGTGGCGAGCAGCGGGGGGAAGCCGAGGATGATGTCCTGGCCCGCGCGGATCAGCCGCCACCCGTCCAGCGATGCGAGCAGCACCAGCGCCGCGGCCGCGAGCACCGCCGCCAGATCGGCGAGCAGGGCGTTGCGGCGGGAGGGTGCGACCCTGTCGAGTTCCGTCACCGGCCCATGATCGCGGCTCTGCCGCGACGCCCGCGGCCGGGCCGGTGAGCCGTCCGCGGACGGTAAGGATGTGGCAGGTCAGCGCGTGCCGAGCTCCATGGCCACCTCCAGAGCGGCCTCCCGGCGCTCGCGGGGATCGCCCGGCAGCTCGTCCTGTGCGAACGCTCCGAAGTGCAGCGCCACCAGCGCGAGGCGGCTGCGGAGCTGGTCGGCGGCCGTGGCCCCGGGGTCCGCCAACAGCGCCGCCAGCCGCTCGAACCGGGCCTTCATCTGCGCACCCGCCGCCAGCTCCTTGATCGACGCCTGGCTCTCCTGCATGAAGCGGACGAGCTGCGGGCCCTCGTCGGTCATCCAGGTCACCACGGCGTTCCTGTGGGCCGCGGGCGTGGCGCTGATCGCGGTGGTCGCGGCGTGGCTGATCCGCGAGGTGCCGCTGCGGGGCAGCGCACCGGTCGCCGCGCGCGAGCCGAAGCACGCGCTGGTGGCCGACTGACACCGCCCGGGGGCACTCGTCACCGCGCACGGCTGTCGTAGCGGCGGCGGGCGAGCGCGGCGGCCACCACGAGCGGTACCGAGATCGCGAGCGCCACCCGGAACGCCGTGGCGAAGTCCCCGGCCCCGGCGAGCGGCGCCGCCAGCGCCGCGCCGGCCGAGCTGCCGAGGAACAGCAGCGCGGCGAACAGCGCCACCGCCGTGGCCCGGTGGGCCGGCACGACCTGCGTGGCCCAGTTCTGCAGCGTCGAGTGCAGGAACGCCCACGCCCCGCCGAGCAGCAGACCGGCCGCCACCACGGTCGGCAGGGTGACCGCCGCGGCCGGCACGGCCCAGCCCGCCACCAGCATCGCTCCGCCGATCGCGGCCAGCCCCGCCGCGGGCACCCGCCCGACCAGCGGCCGGACGGCCCGCGACCAGGCCAGCGCACCCGTCCCGAATGCCGCCGCGGCCAGCCCGGCGACGCCGGCGGAGTAGCCCAGCGACTGCACGGCGGGCGCGAGGTAGGTGAGCACGCCGAGCACCACGACGCCCTCCACGAACACGATGGCGAACACCACCAGCGCCCACCGCTGTCGCAGCACCGCCGCGACCGAGCGCAGCGGGCTCTCCCGAGCCCGCTCCCGGTCGGGCTCGGGCAGCCGCCGCAGCACCACCCACAGCGCCGCGCCGCCGGCCGCGGTGATCGCCGGCACGGCCCGCCATCCGACCAGGTCCGCGAGCAGCCCGGCGCCCGCCGTCGCGACGGCGATGCCGAACGAGGACGCGGCGAGCACGTCCGCCAGCGGGCGCTGCCGGAGCTCGGCGGGCCACACGTCGCCGACGTACACGAGCGTGGTGGGCTGCAGGGCGGCGAAGCATCCGCCCGCGATCACCCGTGTGACCTGCAGGACCAGCAGGTTCGGCGCGAGCGCCGAGCCGATCCCGGTCAGCGCGGCACCCAGCAGCGCCAGCCGCATGACCCGCACCCGCCCGATCCGGTCGCTGACCATCCCCCACACCGGCTGCATCAGCCCGTAGGCCAGGAAGTACCCGCTCGCCACGCTCGCCACCGCCACCAGCGGCGCACCGAGGTCGAGCCCGATCACGACCAGCAGCGGCGCGACCGCGAACCGGTCGCACGTGCTCGTCACGGCCGTCAGCTGCAACAGGCGCAATCGGCTCCGCTCCCCCGACACCGTCGTCACCCGTGCGACTGTGCCTGCCGGCCGGGGGATCGCGGCCGTGACGCTCGCCACCCCGGCCGGACGCGGATCCCTGATGACGGACGGGGGGCGAGGAGCAGCCCTTGTCGGCGTGCTGCCGCGGCGCCAGAGTGGGTGGCCCGCCTGTGCAGTCGCGGAGCGTCCGAGAGCGACGAGTCCGCGCGATGCGGTACCGGAGGTTGTGAATGGCCGAGATCGATCCCGAGGAGTTCCGCACGCTCGGGTATGCCGTCGTCGACTGGATCGCCGCCTACCGCGGGCGGGTCGGTGATCTGCCGGTCCGTGCCCCCGTCGAGCCGGGTGCCGTCCGGGCCCGGCTGGCGGGCCCGTTGCCGGAGCGGCCGCAGCCGCTGGAGCACCTGCTCGCCGAGCTCGACGACGTCGTGGTCCCGGCCTCGGTGCACTGGCAGAGCCCGAACTTCTTCGCCTACTTCCCCGCCAACTCCTCGCTGCACTCGCTGCTCGGCGACATGCTCTCGGGCGGGCTGGGCGCCCAGGGGATGCTCTGGTCCACCTCGCCCGCCGCCACCGAGGTGGAGCAGGTCCTGATGGACGGCCTGGCCGACGCGCTCGGCCTGGACCCGGTGTTCCGGTTCGACGGCGGGGGCGGTGGCTCGATCCAGGACTCCGCCTCGTCCGCGGCGCTCGTCGCGGTGCTCGCCGCGCTCAACCGGTCGAACCCCGGCTGGCGCGAGGACGGGGTCGACGGCACCGAGCGCGTCTACGTCACCGCGGAGACGCACTCCTCGCTGGCGAAGGCGGTGCGCGTGGCCGGGCTCGGTGACCGGGCACTGCGCGTGGTCGCTCCGTCCGCCGGGTCGCTCGCGATGTCGCCGGCGGCCCTCGCCGCGGCGATCGACGCCGACGTCGCGGCCGGGCTGCGGCCGGTGCTGGTCTGCCCGACGATCGGCACCACCGGCACCGGGGCGGTCGATCCCGTCCGCGAGGTCGCCGGCATCGCCCGGCCGCGGGGCGTCTGGGTGCACGTCGACGCGGCGTGGGGCGGGGTCGCGGCCCTCTGCCCGGAACACCGGGACCTGCTCGATGGCGTGGAGCACGTCGACTCGTTCTGCACCGACGCCCACAAGTGGCTGCTCACCGCGTTCGACGCCTCGCTGCTGTGGGTGCGCGACGCCCGCACCCTGCCCGCCGCGCTGTCTGTCACGCCGGAGTACCTGCGCAACACCGCGTCCGACTCCGGCGCGGTGGTGGACTACCGCGACTGGCAGGTGCCCCTCGGGCGCCGCTTCCGCGCCCTCAAGCTGTGGGCGGTGATCAACGGGTACGGCCTCGACGGCCTGCGCGCGCACATCCGCGGCCACGTCGCGCTGGCCGCCGAGCTGGCCGGACGGGTGCGCGACGAGCCGGGGTTCGCTCTCGCCGCGCCGACCTCGCTGGGACTGGTGTGCCTGCGGGTCGACACGGGCGGGGACCCGGAGGCCGACGACGCCGCCACCCGAGCGGTGCTGGAACGGGTCAACGCCTCCGGCGACGCCCTGCTGTCGCACACGGTCGTCGACGGCCGGTACGCGATCCGGGTGGCGATCGGCGGGGTGACCACCGAGGCCGCACACGTCGACGCGCTCTGGGAGCGGATCCGGAAGCCCTGACACCGGGCCCGGGCCGTGTCCTACGCCGGTTCGTCCGGGATGCGGTGCCGCAACAGCACCCGGCTCCCCCGCGCGTCGAAGTGGATGAGCACCGACTCCGCCATGGTGTTCATCAGCGGGATCCCGCGGCCGCCGTCGGTCGGGGCGTCGTCCGGCGGCCGCCAGTGGCCGTGGTCGACCACCTCGATCGACAGCGTCGACGGCTCCGTCGCGGTGCCGGCCTCCGTCCACAGCGTCAGCTCGACCACCCCGGACTCGTGCTCGCCGTAGGCGTGGCGCACGGCGTTCGCCGCCGCCTCGTCGACGGCCAGCACGACGTCGGCGGTCTGCTCGTCGGTCAGCCGGAGGGGGGCGAGCCAGGCGGCCAGTTCGTGGCGGATCACGGCGAGCTGCTCGGAGTCTGCCGGCCAGCTGCGATGGAGGAACTCGATGTGCCCGGGGACGTCCGTCATGGTGTGGCGTTCACCGTTTCCGCGATGTTCAAACCCCGACCCGCCGATCACGGTGGCGGACTCGTCCGTCCGCGGTTCGAGCGGTGTGCCAGGATCGCCGCCGTGCAGGCCTTCCGACTCAACGGCTCCCGGATACTGGAGATCGACCTCCACGGCGACGCGGTCCGCGCCGCCACCGGCGCGATGATCGCCTACACCGGTGACGTCACGTTCAGGAACGCGGGCATGGGCGGCGGCGGCGGCCTGCGCGCGGCGCTGAAGCAGAAGGCCACCGGCGAGTCGGTGTCGCTGATGACCTGCTCCGGGCAGGGCACGGTGTGGTTCGCCAAGGACGCCATGGAGGTGCTCGTGGTCGAGCTCGCCGGCGACACCCTCAAGGTCGAGTCCGAGCAGATCCTGGCCCTCTCCGACAAATTGAAGACCGACGTCGCGTTCGCCGGGCTGCGCGGCGCGTCGTCGGGGCAGGGGCTGTTCACCACCACCGTCACCGGCTTCGGCACCGTCGCGCTGCTGTCGGCGGGCGGGCCGCCGATCGCGCTGGAGGTGTCGCCGCAGTACCCGCTCGTCGTCGACCCGGATTCCTTCATCGCCAGCCAGGGCCAGCTCCACCAGACCTTCGTCACCGAGGTGTCGTGGCGCAACCTGATCGGCGAGAGCTCCGGTGAGGCGTTCTCGCTGCGCTTCGACGGCAGCGGCGTCGTCTACATCCAGCCCGAGGAGCGCTGATGGGCATCTTCGAGCAGGTCAACGGCAAGGTGGTGGCGGTACCGGTGTCGCCGGGCCGCGAGATCCTGGCCCGCCGCGGGGCGATGCTCGCCTACACCGGCAACGTCACCTTCTCGCCCGTGCACATGGGGCCGGGCGGAGCCGGTGGCATGGTCGGCCGGATGCTGCAGGGCGAGCAGGTGGCGATGATGGTCGCCCAGGGCCAGGGCACCGTGCACTACGGCTATCGCGGGCTCTACATCACGCTCATCGACGTGGACGGCTCCGGACCGCTCTCGGTGGAGGCCGACCGGCTGGTGGCGCACGAGGCGGCGCTGCAGTCGACCGTCGTGTTCCTCGGCTCGCAGGGCGGCATCCGCGGGGCGGTGCGCGGCGCGGTCAGCGGCCAGGGACTGTTCACCACGCAACTGCACGGTCACGGGTCGGCCGCGGTGCTCAGCCACGGCGGCACGATCGCGATCCCCGTCAACGGCATGCGCCCGGTGGCCGTCGACCCGCAGGCCTACGTCGCACACGTCGGCCAGGTCACGGTCGACGTCTCCGCCTCGGTGGGCTGGCGCGATGCCGTCGGCCGCGGCTCCGGCGAGGCCATCCAGCTCAAGCTCACCGGCAACGGCACCGTCTACGTGCAGGCATCGGAGCAGAAACTGTGACCCAGCCTCTCAACCCGGCGACGTTGCCCGACAACGACAACATCCCCGGCAACCACTACGCCTACTGCGTGCGCCTCGACGGGCAGCTGTTCATGCAGACCGGCCGCATGATCGCCTACTACCCGGCTCCGCACGGGCAGGGCATCCGGTTCGAGCCGCTGACCTCGGCGAGCATCGGCGGCTACGTGGCGGCGCGGTTCTCGGCACCGCTCTACACCCGCGACTGGGTGGTGGCGAACGGCGCGGGGCACCTCATCCTGGGCGACCGCGGCTACGACATCAACAGCTACGACCTCGAGACCGGCAACCTCACGCTGCGCGCGGCGAACCTGCTGGCCTTCGACTCGACGCTGGAGCTCAAGCAGTCGATCGTGCCCGGCTTCCTGACGCTCATCGGCACCGGCAGGTTCCTCGCGTCGAGCTCCGGGCCGGTGGTCTTCGCGGAGCCGCCGATCCGCGTCGACCCCCAGGCGCTGGTCGGCTGGGCGGACTGCCCGTCGCCGTCGCACCACTACGACGCGGGCTGGATGACCGGCTTCCTCGGCGGCGCCATGGGCCTGCTGGGCGGCAACTCCGGTGAGGAGCGCCAGTTCGACTTCACCGGCACCGGTACGGTGCTGATCCAGTCGTCGGAGAAGGGCATGGCCGACCCGCACCTGGTGCAGCAGCTGGAGGGCCAGATCGGCGGGCTCGAGCCGCCCGGCCTGACCCGGCTGCAGACGGTCATCCATCAACGGCTCTCGCAGCAGCAACAACACTGAGCCACCGCGTCACGGCCGACCAGCCACATCGCGGGCTCGATGCGGTCGGGAGCGCCCGCTGAGCACATCGCGCGGGCTCGATGCGGTCGGCGGCGCGGCTACGGCTCGGCCAGCCACACGAAGCCCAGACCCGGCAGCACCAACCGCCCGTCCTGGAGCAGCATCGGGCCGTCGGACGCGAGCACCGTCTCCAGCTCGCCGAGCCCGTCCAGGGCGTGGGCCCCGATCGACACCGCGTGCTCGGCCATGTTCACCATCCCGACGAAGTTCCCGCTACGGGGGTGCCGGCGACGCCAGGCCAGCACGGCGGGCGAGTCGACCTCCAGGATCGCCGACTCGCCCGCCGCGTGCAGCGCGGGCTGGGTGGCCCGGGTCGTGGCGAGCGCGTGGATCCAGCCGAACACCCGGCCCTCCACGGTGGCCGGGTCGTGCCTGCGCCCGGCCGCGTCGTCGTCGAAGTACGGGCGGTGCATCCAGCGGTTGTCCGGAGCCAGGGCCGGGTCACGCAGGTAGGCGGTGTCGTTGCCCTGCGCCAGCTCGTCGCCCATGTAGAGCAGCGGCACGCCGCCCCACGCGAACGTCACGGCGTGGAGCAGCACGAGCCGGCGGATCGCCAGCTCCAGTGCCCGGGGGTCGTCGCGCCCGCGGGCCTCGCTGATGCCGCACAGCGCCGCGGCGGACCCGGAGATGCGGGCGTCGCCGGTCTCCGCGTTCTCGCCGAACAGCGCGCCGCGCGCGTACGACATCGGGAACCGGCCCGAGAAGAACGCGTTGAGGAAGTCGCGGTGGGCCACGGGGTCGTAGCCCACCGCGCGCGCGTCGCGGTCGCCCACGGCCCACCCGATGTCGTCGTGGCAGCGCACGTAGGTCGCCCACGAGGTCGCGGCCGGGATCGGGCGCAGGCGGCGCAGCGACTGCACCGCCAGCCGCGCGTCCTTCGTGGCGAGGCCCGACCACAGCATCACCATGAGCTGGTTGTGGTACGCCAGCTCGCATTCGGGCCGGTAGCGCTCGTGCCCGCCCAGGTAGGCGACGAGGTCGTCGGGCGCCACGATGGCCTCGGCCTTGAACACGGTGGCCGGCGCGGCCAGCTTCACCAGCGCGTGCAGGGCCTGCATGATGTCGTGCACCTCGGGCTGGTTCATACAGCTGGTGCCCAGCCGCTTGCCCATGAACGGCACGGCGTCCATCCGGAAGATCTCGATGCCCCGGTTGGCCAACCAGAGGATCGTCTCCAGCATCGCGGCCAACACGCGCGGGTTCGCGTAGTTGAGGTCCCACTGGTAGGGGAAGAAGCTGGTCCAGACCCACGCCTGCTTCGCGGGCACCCACGTGAAGGACCCGGGCGCCTGGTCGGGGAACACGTCGTTCACCGTCGCCTCGTACGCATCGGGCATCGTCCGGTCGGGGAAGGAGAGGTAAAACTCCGCGTAGTCCGGGTCGCCGGCGAGCCAGCCGCGCGCCCACGGGTGCTCCCGCGCGGTGTGGTTGAGCACGAGATCGACGCACAGGCTCATCCCGCGCCCCCGCAGCTCGCCTGCGAGGCGTTCCAGGTCGGCCATCGTGCCCACCCGGGGGTCGACGGCGCGGTAGTCGGCCACCGCGTACCCGCCGTCGTTCGCGCCCTCGCGCGGCGCCAGCAGCGGCATCAGGTGCAGGTAGGTCACGCCCAGCTCGGCCAGGTGGTCGAGCCTGGCGTGCAGGCCGTCGAGGGTGCCCGCGAACCGGTCCGTGTAGGCGACGTAGCCGATCATGCGCTGGTGCTGGTACCAGCTCGGGTCGATCTCCCGACGCCGGTCGGTGTCCCGCAGCTCGACGGGCCGCTCGACCGCCGCGCACAGGGCGAGCCGCACGAGCTCGACGACCAGCCCGTCCGCAGGGGCCGCATCGCCGTAGAGCGCCTCGATCGGCCCGTGCACGTCGGAGAACCAGCTGTCCAGCCGGGCCAGGAAGGCGACCGCGTCGGAGTGGCCCAGGTGGCGCGCCGCGTCGACGGCCAGCGCCGGCCGGAGCCGGGCCAGGGATGCGGTGGCACGGCGGCGGCGCTCGGCGTCGGAGCTGGTCGTGATCACCGCGACATCCTCTCAACAATCGCGGCGCCGTCACCCGCTAGTTCCACCCCGTGATCGGCGTGTCCTTCGGGTGCTCCACCCCGAACCGGATGTCGGCCTTCCAGGTGGCTCCCGGTGCCAGCCGCGCCACCCACTCGACGCGTCCCAGCTCGTCGCGCTCGGCGGGCTCGGGGGTCAGCGCCACGTCGACGATCTTGATGTCGGCGACGCGGGAGACCGGCAGCCGGTCGCGGACCGTCACCGTGGCGGGCGTGGCGCGGGCGTTGGTCACGGTGATCGTCCAACGTTCGACACCCCCGCGACCGGTGCCGAAACGGGCCTTGTGGGCGGTGCGCTCGACCAGCTCCCGTTCCACGGTGACGCGGTCGTCGACACCGAGCGCCAGCTCGATCTCGGCGCCGGGCGCGGTCTGGGCGATCGACGTGGTGCCGACGAACGCCTCCTCCAGGAACGTCGAGACGGGACCGGCGAGCAGCGCCTGCCCGCCGGTGTTGGTGACGGTGGCACGCAGGTGGGCGGTCGGGCCCAGCGCCGGGGCCGTCACGTGGTCGAGCCGGGCCGGCAGGTCCAGTGACGAGACGGTGGTGCGGTGCGGGGTGCCGTCCGACGGCACGGCGGTGGGGCGGGGCAGCCGCCAGGACGCCGACACCGTGCTCTCGACGGCCACCGCCTGGACGTGCTCGACCTTGCGGGCCCGCGCGAGCTCCGGGCCCCCCGGCTCGTCCATGGCCGCCATCGGAGCGGCCGCCGCCATCGCCCGCGGGAGCATCGGCCGTGCGACGTCGACCCACCACGGGTCCAGCTCGGGCACGCGCGTCGACACCGCGGGCCGGGCCGTGGAGAGCGTCAGCTCGCACGGTGGCCAGTCCTCGCCGGTCGCCTGCGCGACCATGCCGAAGCAGGTCAGGGCGACGGTCTCCTTCTCGTCGAGCCGCGCGTCGTACGCGGGTGACCACCCGGCCCCGCCGACGACGTAGGTCACCTCCAGCTCGACCTCGGCGCCGGCGTCGGCCTCGATCTCGACGACCGCGTCGCGCCGGTGCCGTCCCGAGGACTGCAGACGGTGCAGCTCGGCCGCCGCCGCATCGAGCGCACGCTGGGCCACGACGCGCCGCTCCGCGTTCGCGCGGCGCGCCGCCGCGACCTCCACGAGCTGCGCCGCGACGGCGGTCGCGACCTCGGCGACCCGGCCGGTGCCCGCGGTGCCGTCCGCCAGCGCGGCCGCGAGCCGGTCGCCGGACCGCGACGCGAGCCGGACCAGCAGCTGCTCGCGGGCCGCATCGCCCACGTCGGTGCCGTCGACGCCGGCCACCGCGCGCTCGGCATCCCGGACCGCGTCCTCGGCCGCCCGCACCCGGTCGTCCGGGGCGTCCACGAGGTCGCGGTGCACGAGATCGACGCCCACGACCCGCACGGGCACCGCCGAGTGCCCGGCCACGCGGACCGACTCGTCCAGCAGCGAGAGGGGGAGTCCGGCGACCACCAGCTCGGTGGTGCCCGGCGGCACCTCCGTCCGGCCGCGGCGGGTGACACGGGCCCGTTCGGGGTGCACGGTGACGGCGACGATCGGCGCCAACAGTTCCATGCGGCCAACGCTACCGGCGCCGCGTCAGCGCTGGTCGGGAACGACGTGGACCGCGGCCTCCTCCGCCGAGGCACCGGCACCGTCGACACCGATGTCCGACGCCCACAACTCGGGATCGTCGTCGGTCACGCCGCCCTCGTCGGACGCCACCAGCCGGCCCGAGCGTGCGGCACCGACCTCCTGGTCGATCAGCTCGCCGTCGGTGTCCGTGGCGTCGCCCAACCCGTCACCGTCCTCGGCGCCGACGTCGGGGACCTCACGGGCGAGGCGGTGGTCGAGGTCCTCGCCCTCGGCGGCCTCGCGAGCGGTGGTGCCGTAGTCCTCGGACGCCCACGAACGTTCGGCCGGCGAGTAGCCCTCGTCCAGGACGTCGGCGACACCGCGGTCGTCCAACGTGTCGGAGGCGTCGAGCTGGGCGGAGCCGTCGTCGTCGTCGAGGTTGTCGCGGTCGTCGCTCATCGCACCAGAGTGGCAGGTACCGGCAGCCGAGTCGCGGAGGGGTGGACGCGGCCGCCGCACACGCGGCGCGCGGGGATCTAGGGTGCTGCCGTGCCGGACGCCAGCCTCGACGAGATCACCGACGCTCTCTACGCGACCCGCCCCGACGACTTCGTGCCCGCCCGCGACGACGCCGTGGCCCGGGCCCGCGAGCAGGGCGACCGGGAGCTGGCCCGCGCGCTCGGCAGGCTGCGGCGGCCGACGAAGGCGGCCTGGCTGGCCAACCTGCTGGCGCGGCACCGCGCCGAGCAGCTCGAGGGGCTGCTCGCGCTGGCCGGCGACCTCGCCGAGGCGCAGCGCACCCTCGACGGCGCGACGCTGCGGGCTCTCTCGTCGCAGCGCAGCCGGCTGGTGGCGGCCATGGCGAAGGAGGCGGGGCGTCTGGCGTCACAGGCCGGCGACTCGGCGGCCGAGTCGGTCTTGCGCGAGGTGACGGGCATCCTCGAGGCCGCGCTCGCCGATCCGGGCGTGGCCGGCGAGGTCCGGGCCGGACGGTTGACGCGCACCGTCAGCTACAGCGGGTTCGGCCCGGCGGCCGAGCCGGGCACCGTCGCGGCCCGGCCGCGCCCCGCGCCGCCCACGGACCGGCCGACGGCGGACACCGCCGAGGACCGGTCCGCCGAGCAGGAGGGGGCCGAGCAGGAGTGGGCCGAGCAGGCCCGAGCGCGGGAACGCGCCGAGCAGGCCGAGCGGGAGCGCGCGGAACAGGACCGCGCGGTGGCGGCGGCCGAGCGGGCGCAGGCGCAGGCGCAGGACCGCAGCGACGCCGATGAGGCGGCCCGCGCGGACGCCGAGGCGGACCACGCCGAGGCGAAGGAGCGGGTCGTGGCGATCACCGCCGAGCTGGATGCCGCCCGCGACCGCGAGCGAGCGGCCGCCGCCGCCACGCGCGCCGCCACGAGCGCGGCACGGGAGTCGGCACGGGCCGCCGCGGCCGCGGCCACCGTCACCGCCCGCGCCCGGGCCCGCCGCGACGAGCCGGAATGACACGTGCCCCTCGACGAGGATCAGCCGCGGCGCGCCGCCAGCAGTCCGAGCAGGTTGAGCGCGCCCCATCCCACGCCGACACCGACGGCCTTGCGCCGCGACGCGTCGTCCTCGTTCGGGGAGACGGCGAAGGTCAGCGCGTCGCCGAGGTCCGCCGCGATCCGGGCGCCGACGGCCAGCCGCAGCGCCGGGCCCGCCGGGGCCAGCGCCATGGCCAGCCCGTTCGCGACGTCGCGGACCCCGACCGCGCGCACGAGGATCGACACCGGCGCCGGCGGCTCGGCACCGGAGAGGCCCGCGGGCTTGGCGAAGAGCGCGGGCCGCACCAGCGTGGACAGGCCGTAGACGGCAGTGAGCGCGCCGAGCGTGCGAGGCAACCAGGTCATGGCATGTGATCCTTCCACCCGATGAGAATACCCGCAGATCTCCCCGACCTCCCGGTGCGTGCGGCGCTCGGCGCCGTCACCGCGGCGCTGGCCGAGCACGGCACGGCCGTGCTCGTGGCTCCGCCCGGCACGGGCAAGACGACGCTGGTGCCGCTCGCGCTGGCCGCCGCCGTCCGGGGCCGGGTGCTGGTCGCCGAGCCGCGGCGGCTGGCCGCCAGGGCCGCGGCCACGCGGATGGCGTCGCTGATCGGCGAGCCGGTGGGGGCGGGCGTCGGCTACGCCGTACGCGGCGACCGGAAGGGCTCGGCCGGCACGCGGGTCGAGGTGGTGACGTCCGGGCTGCTGCTGCGCCGCCTCGCGGCCGATCCCGAGCTGGCCGGCGTGTCGGCCGTGCTGCTCGACGAGTGCCACGAGCGGCATCTCGACGCCGACCTGCTGCTGGCCCTGCTCCTCGACGCCCGCGACGGCCTGCGCCCCGACCTGCAGCTGTTGGCCACCTCGGCCACGGTTGCGTCCGCACGCCTCGCCTCCGTGCTGGGCGACGCCCCCGTGCTGGAGGTGGCGGCACGGACCTTCCCGGTCACCGTCGGCCACACCCCGCCGTCCCGGGCCGAGCGCATCGAGGCCTGCGTCGCGCGGGCCGTCCGCACCGCGCTGGCCGAGGCGGACGGCGACGTGCTGGCGTTCCTGCCCGGCGTGGCCGAGATCCGCCGGACGGCGGCGGCCCTGTCCGGCCTCGACGCCGACGTGCTCCCGCTGCACGGGCGCCTCCCCGCG
>JBBQEF010000101.1:0-16556 GCA_038320445.1 Mycobacteriales bacterium | reverse complement strand
GCTCAGGAGATTGCGCGTCTGGTGCCTCGAGCACGGGTGGTCAAGGCGTTCAACACGGTGTTCGCCGACGTGATGCGTCCCGAGCGTCTCGATCGGGACGGCCATCCCGTCACCGCGTTCGTCGCCGGCGACGACACGGAGGCTGTTGCACTGGTGGCACGCCTTGCCGGCGAGTCGGGGTTCAACCCGCTCGTGGTCGGTGGTCTGGATACCGCGTGGTTGGTGGAAGCTGTCGCCCATCTCAACATCGCTATCGCGGTCGGACAGGGAGGCGGCACGAACGCGGCATTCGTGTACCACCAAACCACCCCGTGAAGACACCGCGACACCGTTGGGGTGATAGCCCGTCTTCTCACCCCAGTTCGGTATGGCGCAGGCCGGCGCAGATGTCGGCGTCGAGTTGACGCGTACGTGTCGTGCGCCGTGAGGCGCTGTTGATTCGAGTGGAGGTGAGAGACCTTCGCCGCCCGCCTGGTCGCAGCCAGGGGGTGGAGCTGAGGGCAGCCTGACCCGGGTGGTGCCGGGGAGGGTGGGAGCAGCCCTGACAAAGCCGGGACGTGCCAGTACTGCCAGATGGTGCGGGTTTCGGCGAGTGTGATGGAGAGGAGTACGCGAGGAACCGGCGTCGTTACGTCCCTCAACGAGTCACCGGCTCGAACCTGGCGGATCTGGGCCGGAAGCGGTGCGCACCCGACGGCGTCTTCGGGCGGATCGGGGAACTCCGGCGGGCGGTATGACGTAGCCGCCCAGGAGGCCACGGGGAAGGTCTGCGGCGTACCCGTGGCGAGGCCGCAGGGACATAGTCGGGCTCCTCCTTCATCGAGCGAATCGACAGTGAACACGGGGAACCGTCCCGAGTCTTGCCCAGTAGAACGCGCGTCCAGCGCGACGCCGGGCTGGGTGCACCGACCACCGATCGGCGCGGGACGAGGCGGAGCCGCCGTAGTACTCCGAGCCGGGGAAAGCCCGGCGCATGGGGAAGGGCGGCAGCGGTTTCGAGAAGGATGGATGCTGCAATGCCAGGAGACGCGCCACCGAACGGCGACGCTCCACACCCGACAGCCTTCGCGCCGGTGGCGTAGGGGTCATGGGCGCGGGTACGGGAGATGCAGACCAAGCTTCACCGTTGGGCGGTGGCCGACCCCGGCCGCCGGTTCGACGACCTGTTCAACCTCGTGTGCGACCCGGCGACGCTGTGCACGCTCCTCGGAACCGCATTTGTCGACGTTCAGGTAATTCCCTACCTGGTCGTTCACGTATTTCCCTGGTGGCTCGCGGTTGATGTTCTACCTGATCTGGGGTGGGCTGGCGGCGGCGCTCGAGCCGCCGTTGGCGGCGGCGGCGACCCACCCCTCGGCGTGCCGGGCGTAGACCAGCGGCGTCGAGCGCGGCTCGCCGCTGCTCCTACCGGGGACGGTCAGGACCAGTACTGGGGCGCCGAACCAGCTGCCCCCGGCGCGGCCCCGGGTCAACCTGTGCACGCGGGGGTGCAGGCGCGAGGCGAGCGGCGCGTACCGCGCCGACGCACCTCGCCGGGTCAGGCTGGCAACAGCCAGGGACCGGCGCCGTACCGCCCAGGTCGTCACCGAGCTCAGCACCGAACCTCCCGTTTGGCTGGCTGTCGTCTTCGCACCCACCGTGCGTGACAGGTCATACCAGTTACACTGATCGTATGACAAGCAGCGAACCTTTGACGGCCTTGCAGCGGATCGCGGCCGCGGGTATCGAGCTGCCCGCGCCGCTGCCGGCGTTCGGGCAGTACGTCCCGGCCGTCCGCAGCGGCCGCGACCTCTACGTCGGTGGGCACTTCGGGGTGCGACCCGACGGGACGCCCTACACCGGCAAGGTGGGCAGCGGGGTCGACGTGGCCGGGGTCGACGTAGCCGGGGTCAACGTGGCCACGGCGCGCGACGCCGCCCGGTCGGCCGCGGTGAACCTTCTCGCGACCGTCCAGGACGCCCTCGGCTCCCTGGAGGCCATCGAGCAGGTCCTGCACGTGTACGCCGTCGTGAACGCCGCGCCCGACTTCACCGGGCACACCCAGGTCATCGACGCCGCCTCCGACGTCCTCGTCGAGGTCCTGGGCGAGGTGGGCCGGCACGCCCGCCTGGCCGTCGGCGTGTCCTCGCTACCCGCGGACCTGGTCCTGGAGATCACGGCGGTCCTTCGCGTGAAAGACGAGACCGCCCGATGACGACCGCCGGGGCCGTGACCGGGCCGTTCGTGTTCGGCGGCCGGCTGTCGCTGGACCTGACCTGGACGCTGCGCTACCGCAACGTCCTGCCCACCGAGACCCTGACCGACGGTGAAGCGATGCGCAACTGGCTGACGCTCGCGGGCCTGCCGGCGCCGGAGGCGGTGACGGCGCTGCAGCTCGCGCCGACGGTGGCGCTGCGGGAGGCGATCTACCGGGCCGCGCTCGCCGTGATCAGCGGGAACCCCCCAGCAAACCGCGACATCCTGGTGGTCAACGAGACGGCCACCCAGCCCGACCTGTACGGGCAGTACGACGCCGGGTCCGTAGTGCTGAACGCCCCCGACGGCGACCTGGTCACCGCCGTGCTGAGCACGATCGCCCGCGACGCCGTCGACGTCCTTGCCGCCGGAGACGGGCGCCTGCGGCTGTGCGCCGGGCACCTGTGCGGCCTGGTCTTCTACGACAGCTCCCGGCCCGGGACCCGCCGGTGGTGCTCAGCGGAACGGTGCGGGAACCGCGCCAGCACCCAGGCCCACCGCGCACGCAGCCAGCGGCCATGACCGGCCGTCCCGGCAACGGGCCCCGGTGACCTCTGCGGCCCAGCGCGGCTTGCAGGCCGGTCTGCTCGCGTTCGCGGCCGTCCATCTCGGTCAGGCCGCTGGACCGACCCGCGGGCGCAGCTGCGCACCGGCCCCGACTGGGAAGCTGCCCGCCCCCAGGTCACCCGCAGCCTCGGCCTACCCGTCGACCCTAGCCGGTCGAGTCGCACCCGCGACCCGCCAGGCCTCGGTGTTGCTGGCGTGTAGGTGCTCGAAACGGTCGTCGCGGGATCTCGTAGGGCGGACGGACCGCGCGCGGCTCGGCCTCGATCGGCCGGTGCTCGGCGGGTCACGAGGTCTCCCCACGGCGGAGTTGGATGCCGCGCCGCCAGGCGCGCAGCCAGCGGCCGAGTGCAGCAGCGGCACGGCGGGCGAGGTTGGGGTGACAGTGGCGTGGGGGCCATTGCTGTGTGGCGCGGCGCTGTCGGCGGCGTCGACGGTCGGGTGGGGCAGTGCAGGATCAGACACGGGCTCGACTCCTGTGGTCGGGTCAAGGCCCTGGTCAGCGGGTGGTTCCGCTGCCCGGACCTTTCACGTGTCTGACGTGCTGTGTCCGGGGCGAACCTCGCCATCGTGAGCGGCGTGCTCCTGGCGTTGCTGCGGCGGCTCCGGGCCGATCCGCGGCTCGCCGCCGCACTGAGCGCGGCGGCGGTGATCGGGTTCGTGGTGCTCGCCCGCCCGTCGCCGAGCGTGGTGCGGGCGGGGGTGATGGCCGGGGTGGTGCTGCTGGCGATGGCGTCCGGGCGGGCGCGGTCGGCACTGCCGGCCCTCGCCGTCGCGGTGCTGGTCCTGCTGCCGCTCGACCCGTCGCTCGCGCTCGATCCCGGTTTCGCGCTCTCGGTGGCGGCCACGGCGGCCCTGGTGCTGCTGGCGCCCGGCCTGGCCCGGGCGCTGCGGCGACGGAGGATCACGGGTTGGATCGCCGATGCCGTGGCCGTGTCCGTCGCGGCGTTCGTGGTCACCGCTCCGCTCGTGGCCGGGCTCAGCGGCCAGCTGGCCCCGGTCGCGGTGGTGGCCAACCTGCTCGCCGCGCCCGCCGTCGGCCCGGCCACGGTGCTGGGGGTGCTGGCCGCGCTGGTCTCCCCGCTCGCGCCGCCGGTGGCGCAGGCGCTCGCGTGGGCGGCCGGGCCGTTCGTGGGCTGGCTGGTGCTGGTGGCCGACCGCGCCGCCGGGATCTCCCGTGCGGCCCTCCCGTGGCCGTCGGGGATCGGGGGCGCGCTGCTGCTCGCCGCGGCCCTGATCCTGCTCGTGCTGTTCGGCCGCTCCCCGCGGCGACGCGCGGTGCTGGTCGCGGTGCTCGTGGGGCTGGCGCTGGTGCTCGTGCCCACCCGGCTGGTGCCGCCCGGCTGGCCGCCCGCGGGCTGGGCGGCGGTGTCCTGTGATGTCGGGCAGGGCGATGCGCTCGTGCTGGCCACCGGCCGTCCGGGTTGGGTGGTGCTCGTCGACGCCGGGCCCGACGACGGCCTCGTCGACTCCTGCCTGCGCCGTCTCGGTGTGCAGGGCATCGCGCTGGTGGTGATCAGCCACCTGCACGCCGACCACGTCGGCGGGCTGGCCGGTGCAATGCGCGGTCGCCCGGTGTCGGCCGTCGCGGTCGGGCCGGTCCGCGTGCCGGAGTGGGCGTTGCGCGACGTGGTGCGACGTGCCGCCGAGGCGGGCGTCCCGGTCGTCGCGCTCGCGGCCGGCCGCAGGCTGAGCTGGCCGGCCCTCGCCCTCGACGTCATCGGGCCGCCGCATCCGGCCGCGTACGTCGACCCGGGCGACGGGACGCAGGTCAACGACGGCTCCGTGGTGCTGCGGGCCACCACCCCGGCCGGCTCGATCCTGCTCCCCGGCGACGCCGAGCTCGCCGAGCAGGCCGATCTGCTGGGCACCCACGCCGATCTGCACGCCGATGTCCTGAAGATGCCCCACCACGGCAGCCGCTACAGCGTTCCGGCGTTCCTCGACGCCGTCGCGCCACGCGCCGTCCTCGTCAGCGTCGGGGCAGGCAACGACTACGGCCACCCCAACGTCGCGCTGCTCGCGCGGCTGGAGCACGCGGGTGCCGCGGTGCGCCGCACGGACCAGTCGGGCGACCTGGCGGTGGTGCCTCGGGAAGGCGACGCCCATCGCCCCGAGCTGCTGCTGGTCGCGCGGGGCGACCCGCTCCCGGCCCCCCGAGGGCCTTCCCGCAGGCACTGATCACCGGCCGGCGGCGCCGCCTGCATCGGGCGCAGGGCACGACCGCCCGGCCGTGATCACCGCAGTGCGGGTGGGCTCAGCCGCGGGCTGTCAGCGCCTCCCGCACCGCCTTGCTGGTGGAGGGCACGGTAGCCGTGGGCCCGACCTGGCCGGCGACGGCGTCGAGGGTCTTGAGGCCGTCGCCGGTGATCAGGATGACGGTCTCGGCGTCGGGGTCGAGCCGCCCTTCCGCGAGGAGCTTCCTCGTGGTGGCCACGGTGACCCCGCCCGCGGTCTCGGCGAACACGCCCTCGGTGCGGGCCAGCAGCCGGATGCCCTCGACGATCTCCTCGTCGGACACGTGGCCCACCGCGCCGCCGGTGCGTCGCACCGCGTCCAGCACGTAGGGGCCGTCAGCGGGGTTGCCGATCGCGAGCGAGCGGGCGATGGTGTCGGGCCGCACCGGGCGGATCACGTCGTGCCCCTCGGCGAACGCCTGCGCCACCGGCGAGCAACCGGTCGCCTGCGCGCCGAACACCGTGCACGGGGTGGCCTCGACGAGCCCGAGCTTGCCGAACTCGGTGAACCCCTTGTCCACCTTGGTCAGCTGCGAACCCGACGCCACCGGGATCACGATCTGCTCGGGCAGCCGCCAGCCCAGCTGCTCGGCCACCTCGTAGCCCAGCGTCTTGGAGCCCTCGGCGTAGTACGGCCGGACGTTGACGTTCACGAACGCCCAGTCCTCGTGGTCCGCGGCGAGCTCGGTGGCCAGCCGGTTCACGTCATCGTAGTTGCCGTCGACCGCGAGCAGCGTGCCGCCGTAGACCGCGGTGGTGAGCACCTTGGCCTGCTCCAGTGACTTCGGGATCAGCACCACCGAGTCCCATCCGGCGCGGGCGGCGGCGGCCGCCACGGCGTTGGCGAGGTTGCCGGTCGACGGGCAGCACAGCACGGAGAAGCCCAGCTCGCGGGCGGCGGCCAGCGCGACGGCCACCACCCGGTCCTTGAAGGAATGGGTCGGGTTGCCGGTGTCGTCCTTGATCCACAGGTTGCGGATGCCCAGCTCGGCACCGAGCCGGTCGGCCTTGATCAGGCGGGTGAGGCCGGGCTCGGTGTTGGCGTGGTCCTGCACGTCGCGCGGCACGGGCAGCAGGTCGCGGTAGCGCCAGATGTTGTTCGGCCCGGCCTCGATGGACGCGCGGGTGACGGTGCCGAAGTCGTAGGCGATCTCCAGCGGGCCGAAGCACTGGGCACAGGCGAACTCGGCGGCCAGCGGTGTCTCGTGGCCGCACTCGCGGCACGAGAGCGCGCGGGCCGGGCCCAGGTCGAACGAGGTGGTGGACGTGGTGGACACGTCAGAGAGCAGCGTCATGTCGAAGATCTCCTCATCTTCCCCGCACCGTGCGGGTCGGAATTGGCACCGTGATCGAGCGCGCGACCGAGTGATCAGTCTGAGCGTGTCGCCGGTTGCCGGGGCTTCAACGGGCCGTTCCCTCTGCCCCTCTGGATGAGCCATCTGAAGTTGTGTGGGGCTCACGCTACGTCAACAGGCCGGTTCGTCCCAAACCCGATCCACCATCTGGGAGCATGACCACATGACACCCGCCCCCGTGCAGCTCGTGCTCGGCGAGGAGGAGCTGTTGGTGGAGCGCGCCGTCGAGGACGTGTTCGCGCAGGCCCGCGCGACCGATCCGGCTGCCGAGCTGCGGCGCTACCGCCCGGCCGAGCTCACCCCGGCCGAGCTGGCCGACGCGCTGTCACCGTCGCTGTTCGCCGAGGCCCGGGTGATCGTGATCCAGGCCGCGCACGAGGCGGCCAAGGACCTCGCCGAGGCCATCGTCGCGCACGCCGCGGATCCGGCCGAGGGCATCGTGCTCGTCGTCCTGCACGCGGGCGGGGCACGCAACAAGGCGATGGCCGACGCCCTGCGCAAGGGGGGCGCCGCGGTCACCACGTGCCCGCAGGTCCGCTGGCCCAACGAGCGGGCCGCCTTCGTCAAGGCCGAGGTCCGGCGGCTCGGCGGCACGCTCGCGCCGGGCGTCGACGAGGTCCTGGTGGAGGCGGTCGGGTCGGACCTGCGCGAGCTCGCGGCCGCGGTGGGGCAGCTGATCGCCGACACCGGGGGCACGGTCGATGCGGCCGCCGTGCGCCGCTACCACCGCGGCCGCGCCGAGGTCTTCGGCTGGGACATCGCCGACCTGGCCATGGCGGGCAACCGGACGGGCGCGCTGGAGGCGCTGAGGTGGGCCCAGTCGCTCGGGGTGCCGTCGGTGGTGATCGCCGATGCGCTGGCGGCCGGTGTACGCAACGTCGCACGGGTGGGCGCGGCCGGGAGGGGCGACCCGAACCGGCTCGCGCAGACGCTCGGCATGCCGCCGGGCAAGATCCGCAGGGTCCAGCAGCAGGTGCGCAACTGGCACCCCGACGGACTGGCCGATGCCTTCGCGGCAGCCGCAGAGGCCAATGCCGACGTCAAGGGTGCCGCGGCCGACGCCGGCTACGCGCTGGAGCGGGCCGTGATGCGGATCGTCGCCGCACAGGGCCACCGTTAGACGCCCGGCATGCGAAAGGCGCCGTCCACGCAGGACGGCGCCTTCCGGGAGGAGCTACAGCGAGGCGGCGCGCTTGGACATCGCCGACTTGCGGTTGGCGGCCTGGTTCTTGTGGATGACGCCCTTGCTGGCCGCCTTGTCCAGGGCCTTGGCCGCGGCGCGCTCCAGCTCGACGGCCTTCTCGGTGTTGCCGGTCTCGACGGCCTCACGGAAGCGCCGCACGGCGGTGCGCACGGACGAGCGCACCGACTTGTTGCGCTGCCGGGCCTTCTCGTTCGTCTTGACCCGCTTGATCTGGGACTTGATGTTGGCCACGCGTATGCCTCAAGTTTCTCTTGCCGCTGGTACTGCCCGATGGTGTCAGTGCTCCGGCGGCGGTGGATCGTGCGAGCACGCCGGGCGCTCGGCTGTCCATGCTACAGCCTGATACCGGCACACCTCACCTCCCCCTGCCGTTACCGGCCCGTAGCACGTCCGAGTAGTCGCAGGCGGGGGCGTTGGGCGAGGATGAGCCCGATCGGCGGTCCCACCGGACGATCACGACGAGGAGGCCCTGTGGCGCGAGCGGTGCAGCGACGGGGCGCGGACGTCGACCCCGTGGAGACCGGGGCCGGGTCCGTCGCGGGCAGCGGGTCTGCCCTCTTCGAGGGATACCACGAACCCGGCCGCCCGCACGCCGGTGCGTACGACGAGATGTTCGCCGCGGACGGCACGGTGCGCAGCCCCTACCGGGCGCTGCACGACGCGATCGCGCCGACGGCCGCGGCCGACCTCACGGTGCGCTCGGAGGCGCTGGACCGCGCCTACGTCGACCAGGGCATCACGTTCTCGCTGTCCGGGCAGGAACGGCCGTTCCCGCTCGACATCGTGCCCCGGGTGATCTCCGCGGGGGAGTGGAGCCGGCTGCAGAAGGGGATCGTGCAGCGGGTCAAGGCGCTGGAGGCGTTCCTCGCCGACATCTACGGCGACGCCGAGATCATCCGTGACGGCGTCCTGCCGCGCAGGCTGATCACCAGCTGCGAGCACTTCCACCGCGCGGCGGCCGGGCTCGTGCCGCCCAACGGCGTCCGCATCCACGTCGCCGGGATCGACCTCGTGCGTGACGAGCAGGGCGTCTTCCGGGTGCTGGAGGACAACCTGCGCAACCCGTCGGGCGTGTCGTACGTGATGGAGAACCGCCGCACGATGGCGCGCGTGTTCCCCGACCTGTTCACCCGCCAGCGGGTGCGGGCGGTCGGCGACTACTCCACCCACCTGCTCAGGGCGCTGCGGTCGTCGGCGTCGGTGAACGAGGCCGACCCGAACGTCGTGGTGCTGACGCCGGGTGTGTTCAACTCCGCCTACTTCGAGCACTCGCTGCTGGCGCGCCAGATGGGCGTCGAGCTCGTCGAGGGCCGCGACCTGTTCTGCCGCGACAACATGGTCTACATGCGCACCACCGAGGGTGAGCAGCAGGTCGACGTGATCTACCGGCGCATCGACGAAGAGTTCCTCGATCCGCTGCAGTTCAACCCGAAATCGGTGCTCGGCGTCGCGGGCGTGCTCAACGCGGCGCGCGCGGGCAACGTCGTGATCGCCAACGCCGTGGGCAACGGCGTCGGCGACGACAAGCTCGTCTACACCTACGTGCCTCGGATGATCGACTACTACCTGGGCGAGAAGCCGCTGCTGCCCAACGTCGACACGTTCCGCTGCTGGCTCGACGACGAGAAGGCCCACGTACTGGAGCACCTCGACGACCTGGTGCTCAAGCCCGTCGAGGGCTCCGGCGGCTACGGCATCCTCTTCGGGCCGAACGCCAGCGCGCGCCAGCTCAGCGCCGCCCGCAAGGACATCCGCGACGACCCGCGCGGCTGGATCGCGCAGCCCGTCGTCCAGCTCTCGACGGTGCCGACCAAGGTGGACGACCGGCTCGTGCCGCGCCACGTCGACCTGCGCCCGTTCGCGGTGAACGACGGCGAGAGCGTCTTCGTGCTCCCCGGCGGGCTCACCCGGGTCGCCCTGCCCAAGGGCAGCCTCGTGGTGAACTCCAGCCAGGGCGGCGGCAGCAAGGACACCTGGGTACTGGCCGCGAAGCGGGAACCGGACGCCGAGCGGGAGCTGGGCGAGCGCGGCCTCGCGATCGTCGCCCCGGCCTCGTCGCCCGCCGCCGAGCACGGACCGGAGCTGACGATGGGCCAACAACAACAGCAGCAGCAACAGCAGGCGGGGGAGGCGTAGTGCTGGCCCGCAACGCCGAGTCGCTGTTCTGGATCGGCCGGTACGTGGAGCGCGCCGACGACACCGCCCGCATCCTCGACGTCTCCGTCCACCAGTTGCTCGAGGACGCCACCGTCGACGCCGACCTCGCCACGCGCACCCTGCTCGGCGTGCTCGGTGTGGAGCCGCCCGAGGACGAGACGCTGGACGCGTGGTCGCTGACCGAGCTCGTCGGCTACTCGCCGGAGACGTCGGCGTCGATCGTGTCCTCGGTGTCGAGCGCGCGGGAGAACGCCCGTGGCGCGCGCGAGGTCGTCTCGTCGGAGATGTGGGAATGCCTCAACGTCACGTGGAACGGCCTGCCCGAGCGGCAGCGCTACGCCCGGTGGGTGGGGCCGCACGCGTTCTTCTCCTACGTGGAGGACCGGGCCGCGATGTTCTCCGGGTTGGCCGCGTCCACGATGAGCCGCGACGACAGCTGGCGGTTCTACCTGCTCGGACGGTCGGTGGAGCGCGTCGACATGATCGTCCGGCTGCTCCTGAGCCGCGTGTCGGACCGCATGTCGAGCCCCGGCTGGCTGACGGTGCTGCGCAGCGCGGGCGCCGCCGACACCTACCTGCGTACCTACCGCGGCGCGCTGGACGCCGCTCGGGTCGTGCAGTTCTTGCTGATGGACAAGCTGTTCCCGCGTTCGGTGTTCCACGCGCTGCGGCAGGCCGAGACGTGTCTCGTCGACCTCGACCTGCGCCCGACAGCGCGGATCGGGGCCAAGGCCGAGGCGCTGCGGCTGCTCGGCCGGGCTCGTTCGGAGCTGGAGTTCCTGCGTCCGGAAGAGCTGCTCGACGACCTTCCGGCGCAGCTGCTGGGGTTGCAGCAGTGCATCCAGAACGTCGGCGAAGCCGTCTCCTTGCAGTATTTTCACGCAGCCCCCTGGGTCGCCTGGACCGCGCCCGAGGTGGGGCAGGGATGACTCGTCGGACTTCAGCGGCCCCCTGGGTCGCCCGGACCGCGCCGGAAGTGGGGTAGCCGTGGGCTGGCGCATCAGGGTCGTGCACGAGACCGGGTACTCCTACTCGGCGCCGGTGCACGAGTCCTACAACGAGGTACGGCTCACGCCGCGTTCGGACAGCCGGCAGAACGTGATCGTCAGCCGGGTCGAGACGACGCCTCCGACGCGGTCCTACCGCTACACCGACTACTGGGGCACCACGGTCACCGCGTTCGACCTGCACGCCCCGCACAAGGAGCTCGCGGTCACGGGCACGTCGGTGGTGGAGACGGCCGACGCCCTCGCGCCGGCACGTTCCGCGACGTGGGAGGAGCTCGGCAGCGTGGCGGTGACCGACCGCTACACCGAGATGCTGGAGTTCACCGACTACGTCGTACGCGACCGCGACCTCTCGCGGGCGGCGAAGGCCCTCAAGCGGGGCAAGGAGCCGGCCGACGCCGTGCTCGCCGCGTGCCGCTGGGTGCGGGAGCACCTGGAGTACCAGAAGGGCACCACCGGCGTGCACACCAACGCCGTCGAGGCCTGGGAGACGCGCAAGGGCGTGTGCCAGGACTTCGTGCACCTCACGCTGCTGCTGGTGCGGGAGATGGGCATCCCGGCCCGCTACGTGTCGGGCTACCTGCTGCCCCGCGCCGACACCGAGATCAAGGAGACCGTCCGCGGGCAGAGCCACGCCTGGATCGAGGCGTGGACGGGCGGCTGGTGGGGCCACGACCCGACCAACGACATCGAGATCGGCCACCGGCACGTCTGGGTCGCGGTCGGCCGCGACTACGCCGACGTCTCCCCGCTCAAGGGCATCTACTCCGGCGGCAAGGCCGCAGCCCTCGACGTCACGGTGGCGATGACGCGCCTGGCCTGAGCCCAGGTGCGTGGAGATCAGGAAGCACGGACGCGGACATCGCCGCACGGCTGCACGTGTCGTCGAAGACCGTCGGCCGCCCACGTGTCGGCGATACGAGCCGAGGTCGGGGTCGGATCCCGTCCGGAGGGCGGCCGGTGGGCCCGTGCCGCCGTGCGACGGCTCCAACCGGTCGCAGGTCCGTCCGTGCCATAGGGAGCGTGCCGGGAAAGAGGGGGAGCGGCTCCCGATTCGGGGAGCCCGCAGTGGGCGCGGGACTACTGGGAGGAGCTGCACCCGACCTCGGCGGGCGGCTCGTACGTCAACTTCCTGATGGACGAGGGCGAGGGGAGGACCGGGTCCGCGCGGCGCACCGCGGCACCGACGACCGGCCGGCCCGGGTCAAGCGCCGCTACGACCCGGACAACGCGTTCCACGTCAACCAGAACATCCGGCCCGCCTCGGACTGAGGCCGAAGCCGGCGTCCTGGGCCTGCGGTCCCCTCCCGGGCCCGGGACGCCTCCCGGTCGGAGACCCCGATGACAACCTCCACGCCCGTGACGGCCGGACCGCCCACCCGCGCCGGCCCGTCCCCGCGCACGCTGCTCGCCGGCGCCTCACCTGCCCACACCGTCATGGCGGTCGTGTCGCCGGCGTGTGGACCGTGCGCGACCTCGGATCCCGCGCTGGGCGTGGCGCGGTCACGCCGGCGGGGATCCGGTCGGCGGCGCGACCGGATCCCGGGGACTGACGTGGCGGGAGCGCGCCGACGAGGTGCGGCCCGTCCGGATCGGGCGGGATGCACCCGACCGGTGGGCGCCTCCCTCGTCGGGTCCCGGGGTCGTGCCGCTCACCACGGTGTTGCCGCCCTCGCGCTTGGCCGCGTACATGGCCTCGTCGGCGGCGGCGAGCGCGGCGGCGGGCTCCCCGTCCAGCGGCGCGTGCACGACGCCCACCGAGATGGTGACGTCCGCCGAGACGTCGTGCGTGAGTTCGGCGACGGCGTCGGCGGCACGTCTCAGCGCGGACTGCGCCACCGGCAGCGGGGTGCACGGCATGACGACGACGAACTCGTCGCCGCCGTATCGGGCCACCAGATCCCGGCCGCGCAGTGTGGCACGCAGGCAGGAGGCCACCGAGTGCAGGACGTCGTCGCCCACGGCGTGGGAGTAGGCGTCGTTGACGGCCTTGAAGCGATCCAGGTCCACGAGCGCGACGGCGCACGGCTGGCCGGACAGTGAGGCCATGGCCTCGGCCAGCCGCAGGTCGAGGGCTCGGCGGTTGGGCAACCCGGTCAGCGGGTCCTGGAGGGCCTGTGCGGCGATCGCACCGTGCTCGAGGGTGTGGCGTTGCTGCTCGGAGTGGCTGCGCAGCGCGGTCAGCCGCCCCTCCCGCAACGTCCACAGCTCCTCCTCCAGCGCCGCGGTGTAGCGCGCGATCGCCTCGGGTGGATCGGGCTCACCGCGGGCGATGCCGTCGACCAGGGCGTACTCGCGGTGCAGCGCGACGGCGAGCACGGCCTCCGAGGTGTCCTCGCTCAACTCGTCGCGCAGCGGGGACAGCACCACCACCGCCTCGCCGGCGGACCCCGCCAGCACCAGGCAGCGGGCCGTGGCGATCGCCAGGACGACGCGGTCCTCGGTGAAGTGGGCCATGTCCTGCAGACCACCGAGCACGTCGAGGTGTCGCGGGTCGGGCCGGGCCAGCGCGTACGCCGAGCCGATGATGGAGCATTCCGCGGCCGCCGACCGGCGGTTCTCCGCGCTGCGTCCCAGCGCCGAGTTCCACTGCTCCGCCGCGGAGTGGGCGGTCTGCGCCGCACCGACGAACCGCGTGGCGGCCGCCGCGGCCCGGCCGCCGCGTTCGAGCCGCAACGCCCACGACAGCTGCAGCCGCACCCGGTTGAGCAGGTGCACCAGCCGCTCGATCGGGCTGCCCGTCGACTCCGTGATGGCGATCGCGCGCTGCGAGACGCCGTCGGCCAGCTCGTGGGAGCCGAGCTTGAGCAGCACGAGCACGAGGCCGTTGAGCGTGCGCGACAGCAGCCGGGACCAGTTCGCGGGATCCTCGCCCGGCCCCGGTGCGGTGATGTCGGTGAGGATGGCCAGTGCCGTGGCGGCGTCGGCGAGCGCGTTCTCGCCGTGATCGAACATGATGATGCGGTGGGCGCGCATCACCGCCGCCTCGCCGAGCCGCCGCGCGTCGCCGTCGAGCCGGGCGAGCTCGGAGAACTCCGCGAGCATCGCCTCCACCTCGTCCGCGTCCGCGGGATCCTCGCCGAGGATCCTCAGCATGATCCCGAGCCGCAGCAGCTCCGGGACCAGCGTGGACGGGCTCCGGTCCCGCGCCTGCTCCAGCAGCGCGTCGAGCCCCCGCCGTGCCGCCGCGCGTCCGTGGGGAGCGGCGCGTTGCTGCCAGACGAACTTGTCGGTGGCCCGTTCCAGGATCTCCCGGTGGGTGAGGTGGCCGACGTCCTGCGGGCACCGGCACTCGCTGCCACCGTCCACGAGCGTGCACTCGTTGACGAGGGGGGAGACCAGAGCTGTCACCGTCGCCTCTCGTGTCGCCCGCCGAATCGCACGGTTGGCCAATCGTGGCATGTCACACGACCTGGAGTGAACGCGGTCACCCCGCCACGGCAGGGCGGGAAGGGCCGTGACGTGTGCCGGGTCACGTTCACGAAGCCGCGCCGTCGCCTGCTGGCGGGCGGCCCCGCGGGCGCGGGGCGCGCGCGTCCTTCGGGAGCCGCCCCGCCTCGGACAGGGCGGCCCGGAGCAGGTAGTCGATCTGGGCGTTGGTACTGCGCAGCTCGTCGGCCGCCCAGCGGGCCAGCGCATCGTGCACCGCGGGGTCCAGCCGGAGCAGGACACTCTTGCGGTCGGCCATCAGTGATAGAGCGAGCCGGCGTTCACGATCGGCTGCGTCGCGCGGTCCCCGCACAGGACGACGAGCAGGTTGCTCACCATCGCGGCCTTGCGCTCCTCGTCGAGGTGGACGATCTCCCGCTCGGACAGCCGTTCCAGGGCCATCTCGACCATCCCCACGGCGCCTTCGACGATCCGGCTCCGCGCCGCGACGACCGCCCCGGCCTGCTGCCGCTGCAACATGACGCCGGCGATCTCCGGGGCATAGGCGAGGTGGGTGAGCCGCGACTCGACGATCCGCACCCCCGCCGACTCCACGCGTACCCCGATCTCCGCCGACAGCTTCTCGGTGATCTCCTCGGCGTTGCCGCGCAGCGACAGCACGCCGTCGGCGTGGTCGTCGTAGGGGTAGCTGGTGGCGATGTGCCGGACGGCCGTCTCGGTCTGGGTGTGCACGAACTCCACGAAGGAGTCGACCTCGAACACCGCCCGGGCCGTGTCCTCCACCTGCCAGACGACGACGGCCGCGATCTCGATCGGGTTGCCGTCGAAGTCGTTGACCTTCAGCACCTCGCTCTCGTGGTTGCGGATGCGCGTGGACACCTTGTGGCGGCTCGTGAACGGGTTCACCCACCGCAGCCCGGCCGTCCGGAGGGTGCCGACGTAGCGTCCGAAGAACTGGAGCACCTTCGCCTCGCCGGGCGAGACGGTGACCAGCCCGCGCAGCACGACCAGGCCGGCCAGGATCGCGAGCACGCCCACCAGGACGAGGACGCCGTCGGCCTGCGTCACGGTCACCACCCCGACGACGACCAGCGCGAGGCCACCGAGCAGCCCGAGCACGCCGCCGGCGCCGGTGGCGGCGTGCTCGCGCACAGCCGGATCGGGCATGCGCACGGTGGGTTCGGGATCGTGGGTGACGGTCATCGCGGGTTCTCCCTCGGGCGGGCGACCGTGACGGGCGTGGTCGCTAGCGCGATGATATCACTTTTCCGGGGTCAGCCCGCTCCGGTCCACGCGGCGGTGGAACCGCTCACCCAGCCGACCGCCGACCGCCGCGGCCAGCAGGGTGACGACCAGCAGTACCGCGAGAGCGATGAGGCCGCCGATCGTCAGCGTGGCGAGGTCGCCGGGGAACGCGGGCAGGCGCACCCTCGCCACCAGGTCGGAGTTGCTGCCGACCGCGGCGGCGATCAGCCCGGCGAGCACGGTGATGATCATCCCGAGCAGCCAGGTCAGTATCCCGTTGCGGGTGCCGTCGAAGCGGGCGAGGCGCCCGGCCACGTAGCCGCCGGCGAGGTAGGCCAGTGTGAGGACGACGAGCACGGTGGCCGCCCCGGTCAGCCCGATCGCCGCCGCGTCGGCCCCGGCCGGGTCGAGTGCGACGGTCTGGCCGACCGCCGCGCCGATGCCCGCCGCGACCGCGGAGAGCAGCACGGTCATGCCGATCGCGACCAGCCAGCCGAAGAACGCCGCGCCGATCTTGGCGCCGCCGAACCGCTCACGCTGGCGGGCCCGCTCCTCGGCGACCGCGGTCCGTGCCGTTGGTGCCGTGTTCTGCTCCACATCGGTCATAGGGGCCCTGTTCCCGGTCCGCGACGTGCGGAAACGTCACCGGTGCCGGTCGCATCACCCGTTCGGCCGGACCCGGCGCCGCACGTGGGACGATGGAGGTACCCGTTACCGAAGGAATCGCTGCGTGAGCTCGTTCGCCGACCAGACGTTCACCCCGCCGGAGCTGATCCGGAACTTCTGCATCATCGCCCACATCGACCACGGCAAGTCCACGCTGGCCGACCGCATGCTGCAGATCACCGGAGTGGTCGAGGAGCGCATGATGCGCGCGCAGTACCTCGACCGGATGGACATCGAGCGCGAGCGCGGCATCACGATCAAGGCGCAGAACGTGCGGCTCCCGTGGAAGGTGGGCGACACCGAGCACGTCCTGCACATGATCGATACGCCCGGCCACGTCGACTTCACCTACGAGGTCTCGCGCTCGCTGGCCGCCTGCGAGGGGTGCGTCCTGCTGGTCGACGCCGCGCAGGGCATCGAGGCGCAGACGCTGGCGAACCTCTACCTCGCCATGGAGAAGGACCTCACGATCATCCCGGTCCTCAACAAGATCGAT
>JBBQEF010000100.1:0-16598 GCA_038320445.1 Mycobacteriales bacterium | reverse complement strand
ACCAGTATGTGCGACTGCCGGAGAGCATCGATCGCAAAGAGCTCCGGATATTTCAGCTCGATCTGCACGATCTGGCGGATCCGGACCACGTTGTCGAGACCGTCGAGCGGCTGACGCTCCGGGCTTCGACGATCGGCGCCTTCGACCAGGGCTTCATCACCTGGGCGGTTCCACACCCGTGCTTCGTGGAATCAATTGTGTTCGATGTCCGCAACCTCACCAATGGGTCGGAGAAGCTCGTTTATCAGATCATTGTCAACACCGTTCAGATATCGTACTCCGCTCTACCGCAACGGGGTGTATGGACATACGTGCCGGATGAGATCGAAGTCCCGGTACGCTCATGGATGCTACCCGGCCACGGCGTAACGCTGTTGTGGCGTCAATTCGACGGAGCGGAGACGCCCTATGGCACCGATGGCTTCTGACCTGCCTCGCATTCATGCTCGTATCGGCTCACCGGACGAGGTTCTGCTGCGCCGTCGCGCGGTCTACCATCTGGCCGCCGCCATGGCGACCGGCTCGCCGCTGTCAACCGATCTGGCGTTGGACGTCGTCGACAACCCGATGCTGCGCGGGCATGTGGCCGAGGTTCTCGCCGGCACCGCGGATTTCGACGACCGGCGGGTACGGAGCCTCAGGGCCGTCGTCTCGAACGCGGGTTCCTGGGATGAGCTGGGCCTACCCGTTCGGATCGCGTCCACGCTGAACGCGGCGGACGAGTTGTCGGTTGCTCTGCGGCGCATCGATGCGGAGCTGGGGAGAAACGGTGCGGGAGGGCTGGACGATGTCCTGGTCCACGAAGGGGCGCCCGGCTTCAGCCCCATGCTCGAGATGGTCCGTACCGGAATCCGGCTCGCGGCGAACACCGCTCGTGATCTCGTTGTCGATCTGCTGCCCCACGTGGCGCTGTTGGCCGTGATCTCCCATGACCACGCCGGTCGCCTCGGGTCGGCGTCGGTGCGGGAGTTCCCGGGCCTCGTCGTACTGCCCGAACCCGCATCAGCCCTGGAGGTGGCTGAGGCTCTCGTGCATGAGGGCGCGCACCAGAAGTTCTTCGATCTCGCGATAGTCGGTTCCGTGTTCGGTGGCCGACACCACTACGCGCCGCTGTTCGAACCGTCCTGGGCGGGACCTGGGGCCGGGCCGTGGCCTTTCGAACAAGTTGTCGCCGCATTCCATGCCTATTGCTGCCTGGCCGCCTTCTGGAAAGATTCGGACACATCTGTTCGGGCAACCGTGCACGACGGATCACTCCTGCCGCTGGCCGCGGATCGTGCCGAGGAGATCGGGCAGTGGATTCTGGCGAATTCGGAGTACCTGGGCCGTGACGGAGCGGATCTGGTCGGTCGACTCACGGGCCGGGACGTGCTCGCGGCTGAGGGGCAGGGGATCAGCCCGGACATGCTGCTGGCCGACACGGCCGCATCGGCCGAGCGTGTGGCAGCACGCCGATGTGGAGCATGGATGCTGGTCATGCGCTGGACCGCACCCGTCGAGCTGACCTGGATGCCGAGCACTTCTGCGGCGCCGATCGCCGAGCGGTCATCCAGCTGAGACGACCGGCTGAGCAGAAAACGATACCCGGCTGCCGACCTGGTAGCTTCGCCGGGGGTCAATTCGGTCACCCCAGGTGTCGGGTCGATACTACCAGCCGAAGCTCGCAAGTTCTGCCCGCATTCTGGAGGTCCTGAGACAATGCCGCTCGACACCGGTTCAGAGGAAGTAGCCGACGCTCCCGGGCATCGCGCCTCGTGGTTCAGTCCGGAACGGCCGGTGAACGGCGGAACTGTTTTCCTTCGTCCCAGCCAGATCCTCTCCGACGGCGTTGCCGAGTCCGATCTCGACAGCTGACAGGCAGTGTGAGTGGCCGGCCGATCTCGATCGGCCGGCCACTTCGCGTCCGGGCGTCGGATATGCTGTTACCGCAGGCCACTGGCGTGCGGTGCAGTCCAGGATGTTCGGAGGCGACATGAGTGCGGACGATGCAGGTCGGACCGATTCGTCGGTCGGTTCGGACGGACACCGCACCACCTGGTTCGTGATCGACCGACCGGTCGTCGGAGGCACCGTGTATGCACGCGGTGAGTGGCCCGACGAGGGCCAGGAGTGCCACGGTGATCCCAGCGTGTGAGATGACGCCTCAGCGGCCGATCCGGAGCGGCTGAGCATCCGGAGGCGGCTCGCCGAACAGCGTCGCCGCGTCGTGTTCCGGGGATCGCTCGTTCGTCACGTGCGCGGAGACGATGCGGTCGGTGCGAAACCAGCGTGGGCCCTGGCGCAGCCGGCACCAGGCCAGCAGGTGCCAGTGTCCCCCCGTTGCCGCCAACGCCACCGGCTCGACGGCTCGATCGCTGACCACCCCGTTCCGGTCACGGAAGCGGAGGTCGACCACGTGCCGCCGCCGGACGGCCTCGTCCAGCGCGCGGGCGACGGCCGGTCGCGGGGCCTGTTCCGGAACCCGCATCCACAGCCGCCGGCCGATCTCCCTCGCGCGCTCCCGCTCGGCCTCGGGCATCGCGGCCAGGACCTTGGCCAGCGCGCTGCGCCCGTCGACGGCGAAGGGGAGGGCCGGCAGCGCCGCCAGTGCCACGGCGATGGCCGCCGCCTCGGCCGCCGTGATGTTCAGCGGGGGCAGGGTGGCCGCGTCCAGCACGTAGCCGCCGCCGGGCCCGGCCTGCGCCCAGAGCGGGAGCCCGGCCTGCAGCAGGCCGTCGATGTCCCGCTTGATCGTGCGGGTGGACACCTCCAGCTTCGCGGCCAGCCACGCGCCGGTGCGCCCGGCCGGGCCGGCCGACCGCAGCTCCTCGGTGATCGCGTAGAGCCGTTCGGTGCGGTTCATCCCGCCAGGATGCCGGGAGACGGTGACAGCACGGTGTCACCGAAGGGCCGCGAGAGTTCTTTCCATGACGATGAACCTCCTCGAACGACCTGGTGGCCGGCGGATCGCGGTGCACGACCTCACCCCCGCGGCGGCCGCCGACGCGCCGGTCGTGCTGCTGAGCCACGCCGCCCCCGGGGCAGGCGGTTTCGATCCGGACCCGGCCGCGACGGCATCACGCGGGGTCCGGCTGATCGGCGTCGACCGGCCGGGTTACGGGAGCTCCGACCCGATCCGCGACGCCTTCGCCACGGTCGACGCCGCGGCAGACGACGCGATCGCCGCGCTGGAGTCCGTCCTGCCCGCGGGTGCGACCGCCGGGGTGGCGGGGTGGTCGGCGGGCGGCCGGGTGGCGGCGGCGATGGCCGCCCGGCGTCCCGACCTCGTGCGGCGGGTGGCCATGATCGGCACGCCGGCACCCGACGAGGAGGTGCCGTGGTACCCCGATGCACACCGCGGTGGCATCGACGCGCTGCGCGGACTTCCGGCGAACGAGGCGCACGCGGCGTTGACCGCTGCGTTCGCCGGCAGCACCGGCTTCGAGCGTCTCGGCGTCGGCCCGGCGGACGAGGCCGTCCTGGCCGGCGACGGGGTCGTGGAGCGGCTCACGGCCATGCTCGCCGCTGCGGACGCCCAGGGCGTCGCCGGGACGGTCGCGGACGTCGCCGGCTACACGCTGCGGCCGTGGGGGTTCGATCCCGCGGAGGTCGAGGCGGACGTCCTGCTGGGATACGGGGCCGAGGACGTCGTCGGCCCCGCGCACGGCGAGTGGTGGGCGACGGTGCTGCCGCACGCCCGGCTGGAGGTCCTGCCCGACGTCGGGCACCTGCTGGTCGTCCCGTTCTGGAGGCGGGCTCTGGACCACCTGGCCTGAGCTGGTTGGATCCTGGGGTGAGCGCGGTGGGCGCCGTCCGCTGTGGGCCGGGTCGCGCTTCCACAGGCGGTCGGGTTCTCGGTGCAGGAGTCGGCGGCACCGAACTGCGTGTAGTGATGGAGGAGACCCGGGATGCCGGGCCCTCCACCTGAAGAGGAGACATCGATGTCCGAGACGCTGCGCGACATGGCCGGCCTGCCGAAGGAACCGGCGAGCCTCGCCGATTCCTCGCTGGTGATGATCGACCTGCAGAACACCTACACCCGCGGTGTGATGGAGCTGGAGAACGTGCAGCCCGCGATCGACCGGGCCGCGGAGCTGCTCGACCGCGCCCGTTCCGCGGGCATCCCGATCTACCACGTCATGCACGACGACGGGGTGGGCTCGCTGTACGACATCCAGGCCGAGATCGGGCAGATCGTCGACCGCGTGGCCCCGCGCGACGGCGAGGCGGTGATCGTCAAGAACTACCCGAACTCGTTCACCTCCACCGACCTGAACGACCGGCTCGCCCCGGGGTCGAACCTGATCCTGGCCGGGTTCATGACGCACATGTGCGTGAACTCGACGGCGCGCGGCGCGTTCAGCCTCGGCCACAGCCCGTCGGTGGTGGCAGGCACGACGGCCACCCGCGCCCTGCCCGGCGTCGACGGTGTCGAGGTGCCGGCGGCGGCGTTGCAGGCCGCGAGCCTGGCCGCGATCGCGGACCTGTTCGGCGTCGTCGTGGCGGGCCCGGGCGACATCCCGGACTGACCCGGTCGCTGGTCCGGCTGGAGCCGCGCCGTGGTGGCCGGATCGGGCACTCCGCCGAAGAACCGTTCGAGCACGCTCCGGAACAGCGGTTCCTCCGGCGCGGCCGACGCGAACAGCGTCATGGACGAGCGCAGCTTCACGGCGTCGGGGCCCATGAGGTCACGGGCGGTGGGCGCATCGCCCTCGACGACGACGCGGGTGATCTCGAGCAGGCGCGGCCCCAGCACCGGGTGCCGCAGGAAGGCGCGCGCCTCGGCGAGCCCCGACACGGCGTACTCCCGTGACGCCGGGCTGAAGCCGAGCCCTGCGACCTGCGGAAAGACGTACCAGATCCAGTGCCCGACCTTGCGACCCGCACGCATCTCGGCGAGCGCCGACGCGTACGAGCCGTCCTGCGCCGACACGAAGCGCTCCAACCGGAACGGGTCGGTCACCGGTGCCCCGGCCTACCGCGCGGCGAACGAGCTCTGCACGACCTCGAACTCCAGCACCGACGAGCCCGTTCCGACCGGACGTGCCCGCTCGCCGGAGTGGGCGGCCATCGCGGAGCCCTTCATCCAGGCCTGGAACGACTCCTCGTCCTCCCAGTGGGTCATCACGAAGTAGCGGGTCTCCCCCGCAACCGGGCGCAGCAGCTCGTAGGAGATGAAGCCGGGCTCGTCGTCGACGGCGTGGAGCCGGTTCGCGAAGCGCTTCTCCAGCTCCGGTCCGGCACCTTCGGGGACCTCGATCGCGTTGATCTTCACAACAGCCATGGGCCTAGGCTAGTGCCCCGTCCAGGGAAGGGTGGTGCGGGAATCGGTGGACCCGGACGTTCGCGGGCACGGCGCCGGAAAGCCCTCGTACCGGGCGTTCTCGGGCCGTGTGGCAACCGACGGGGCCGAGCTTGCCGTCACCGGGTTCGGTGGCGACGGGCCGCCGATCCTGCTGCTGCACGGGCTGATGGGGTGCGCGGCGACGTGGTCGGAGGTGGCGTCCTGGCTCACGGCACACGGCCGGGTGCTGGCCCTCGACGCCCGTGGGCACGGGCGCTCGGAGGCGCGCGGGCCGTGGACCTCGCAGCGGATGGTTGCCGACGTCGTCGAGCTGCTGGACGAGGTCGGGCCCGCGGTCGTGATCGGGCACTCCATGGGCGGGCTGCACGGTCTCGTCGCCGCGGCGCGGCGCCCCGAGCTGGTGCGCGCGCTCGTCGTCGAGGACATGGCGGTCGACTTCCGCGGGGCCGACGCCGACGCGGCCCGCGCCTGGTTCGGCGCCCTGCCGCAGCCGTTCCCGTCGCTCGCCGCCGTGCGCGAGGCGTTCGGGCACCCGCGGCCCGAGTTCGGCGAGTACATGGCGCGGTGCGTCGAGGAACGTGCCGACGGCTGGCACCTGCTCTCCCGCATCCACGACGTCGTGGAGATCGCCGCCGAGTGGGCGGTGATCGACCACGGGGCGGAGCTCGACGGCGTCCGATGCCCGGTGCTGCTGCTGGAAGCGGAGCAGAGCGTGGCGCCGCCGGGGCAGATCGCGGCGATGGCGGCGCGGCTGGCCGACGCACGGCACGTGCGCGTGCCCGGCACCGGCCACCTCCTGCACGCCGCAGCCCCCGCGGCCTACAGGACGGCCGTCGAGGCCTTCCTGGCCGCCGTGCAGCCCTGATCACGGCCGACCTGTCGCTCGTCGATCTCCCACCGGCGACGTCCGTACCGTGATCAGCGCGGTCACCCGTCGATCTCCACCCCGACCACCTTCGCGCGCACGGGCCGCACCGGGTGCAACGCGGCGAACGCGTCGGCCGGGCGCTCGGTGGCCAGCACGCAGTGCGGCAGCCAGGCGCCCGGCAGGTAGGCGGCGACCGGGCCCTTCACGCGCCCGGCCAGCGCGTCGTGCACGGCCGCGTGCACGGCCAGCAGCTCCGCGTCGACCACGGCCGCGAGCACGAGCTCGTCGGGCCGTCCGGCCACGGTGCCCAGCGTGGCCAGCCAGATCGACGGCAGCGCGAGCACCCGCAGCTCGTCGGCGAGCGCCTCGCGGGCGGCGGACGGGATCGCGACAGCCGCGGCGACGACGACCGAGGGCGGCCCGGGCGGCGCGAAGCCTGCCGTGGCCCGCATCGCGGAGACCGCGGCGCAGGCGGCGGGGTCGAGCCGGAACCGGACGGCGACCGCCATCAGAGCCCCACGCGGCGCGTGCGTGCCCCGGGTCGGTCGCCACCGACCGCGCCGGGCATCAGGCGGGGAGGGCGAAGCGGCCGTCGCCCAGCTGTTCGGCCAGGCCGTCCACCAGGAGCGAGTGCAGGCACCGGTCACGCTGGCCCGCGTCCGGCCACGCCCGGTCCAGCGCCGCGCGGGGGACCGGGCCGGGCGCGTCGCGGAGCACGTCGAGCAACCGGCCACGCACCTGCCGATCGGTGCCCGCGAAGCCCTGCACCGGCCGGCGCGGGCCGCTGTACTCCGGCCGCCCGTTCGCCTGCCACGCGCAGACCGCCCGGACGGGGCACTCCGTGCACCGGGGGGCGCGAGCCGTGCACACCAGCGCGCCCAGCTCCATCAGCCCGATCGAGACGGTGGCGGCGGTGGGACCGGCCGGCAGCAGCGCGTCGACGTCGGCGAGATCGGCCTTCACCCGCGCAGGGCCCGCATCGCCTGCCCCGTGCACGGCCCGCGCCACGACCCGCCGGACGTTCGTGTCCACGACGGGGCACCGCAACCCGAACCCGAACGCCGCGACGGCACGCGCGGTGTAGGAACCCACGCCGGGCAACGCCTCCAGCGCGTCCACATCGGACGGGACGGAGCCGCCGTGCTGATCCACCAGAGCGGCCGCCGCGGCGTGCAGGCGCAGCGCGCGACGCGGGTAGCCGAGCTTGCCCCAGGTGCGCAGGACGTCGGCGCGCGGGGCCGCGGCCAGCGCGGACGGGGTGGGCCACTGCGCCATCCACGCGAGCCAGACCGGCTCCACGCGGGCCACGGGCGTCTGCTGGAGCATGAACTCGCTGACCATCACGCCCCACGGCGTGGTGCCGGGCCGGCGCCACGGGAGGTCGCGCTTGTGGTCGAGGTACCAGTCGAGGACGAGATCGGGCAGCACGATCGCCGATCGTGCCACCCGGGTCGTGCTCGGGAGCGGCTACACCACCTCGTTGAGCTTGCCGGTCGCCACGTCGAACACGAAGCCGCGCACCTGGTCGGTGTGCGGGATGAACGGGCTGGCCCTGATCCGGTCGACCGACTTGCGCACGTCCTCGTCGAGGTCGGAGAACGCCTCGGGGACCCACTCGGGCCTGACGCCGGTCTCGTCCTGGATGCCCTTCGTGAACGCGTCGTCGGTGAAGGTCAGCATCCCGCAGTCCGTGTGGTGGATGAGGACGATCTCCTTCGTGCCGAGCAGCCGCTGGCTGATGGCCAGCGAGCGGATCTCGTCGTCGGTGACGACGCCGCCGGCGTTGCGGATGACGTGCGACTCCCCGTCGTTCAGGCCGAGCAGGGCGTAGACGTTGAGGCGGGCGTCCATGCAGGCGAGGACGGCGATGTGCTTGGACGGCGGCAGGGGCAGCGGGCCGGAGAAGGACTCGGCGTACCGGGCGTTGTTGGCGAGCAGGTCGTCCGTGACGGACATGGGTACTCCAGGATGATCGAACGGAGGATTGTCGGGAGCACGGCACGGCCGCGTACCGACCATGCAGAGGCGTGGTCGGGCTACGCGGCCGGGCGACAGAGCTCGTCGAACTGCGTGATGCGACGGCTCGGCCAGAAGGCCTCCAGCAGCGTGCGCATCACGCCACGAGTGTGTCTCGTGGGACCGTTCGGGGCAAGGATCGGCCCGTCGCGACGCGCCGACCCGGTGCTCATCCGCGACAATCAGTAGTCACGTAGGTACTCTATGTGACATGTGGGAGCCGGTGGGGCCGCTACCCGCGACCGTCCACCGCGCTCCCCGTGGGCGGGTCGGTGACGCTCGAGTGGCTCAGCGGATCCTCGTCAGCACCGAACCGACGTCGCGCACCTCGGTGAGCGTCATCCCCGGCGGAGCGCTGCCGCTGTCGGGCGGCACCAGCGCGTGGGTGAAGCCCAGCCGCGCGGCCTCGGCGAGCCTGCGCTCCAGCCCGGTGACGCGCCGCACCTCGCCGGCCAGCCCGATCTCGCCGAGCACCACGAGATCCGACGGCAGCGCGACGTCCCGCTTCGCCGACGCGATCGCCAGCGCCATCGCGAGGTCGGCGGCCGGCTCCACCACGCGCATCCCGCCGACGGTGGCCGCGTAGACCTCGGCGTCGTTCAGCTTCACCCCGCCGCGCTTCTCCAGCACGGCCAGGAGCATCGCCACGCGGGCGTTGTCCAACCCGCTCACGGCCCGTCGCGGGCTCGGGATGCCCGTACCCGTGACCAGGGCCTGCAGCTCGGCCGGGAGCGGGCGGCGGCCGTCCATCACGACCGTGACGGCCGTTCCGGGCACCGGCGGGCCGCCGAAGCGTTCCAGGAACAACCCGGACGGGTCGGGCATGCCGACGATGCCGGAGTCACGCAGCTCGAAGCAGCCCACCTCGTCGGCCGGCCCGAAGCGGTTCTTGACCCCGCGCACCATCCGCAGCGTCGAGTGCCTGTCGCCCTCGAACGACAGCACGACGTCCACGAGGTGCTCCAGCACGCGCGGCCCGGCGATGTTGCCGTCCTTCGTGACGTGCCCGACGAGCACCACCGGCAGCCCGCGCTCCTTGGCCAGCCCGGTCAGCGCCACCGTCACCGCGCGGGTCTGGGTGACCCCGCCGGGCGTCCCGTCGGCGTCGGCGGAGGACATCGTCTGGATCGAGTCGACGACGAGCAGGTCGGGCCGCAGGTCGTCGATGTGCCCCACGATCGAGCCGAGGTCGGACTCGGCCGCGAGGAACAGCTCGTCGTTGACGGCCCCGGTGCGTTCCGCGCGCAGCCGCACCTGCCCGGCCGACTCCTCGCCCGTGACGTACAGCACGCGCCCGGTCGAGCGCGCGGCCACCTCCAGCAGCAGCGTGGACTTCCCGACACCCGGCTCGCCCGCGAGCAGCACGACCGAGCCCGGGACGAGCCCACCACCGAGCACCCGGTCCAGCTCCGACACACCGGTCGGGCGGGCGCGGGCGGAGTCGAGCTCGACCTCCGCGATCCGCATGGCCGGAGCGGCCGGAGCGCCCGCGGCGACGCGGGCCCGGCTCGGACCCGTCGGTGCCGCGGTCTGTTCGAGGGTCCCCCACGCCTGGCACGCCGGGCAGCGCCCGACCCACTGTGCGGTGCGGTGATCGCAGGCGGAGCAGCGGAAGGTGACCTTGCCGGTGCGCGCCCGGGACGTCACTCGGAGGCCGACTCCGTGCGCGGCGCGGTGGGGTTGGCGACCGGGACCTCGACGGTGACCGTGCCCGCGTTCTGGAAGGTGAACGTGACGGGATAGGTCAGCCCGGGCCGGATCTCCTGGTTGACCCCGACGAGCACGACCTGCGCGCGGCCGGCGCCCGGGGCTCCGGCCGCGGACGTCGGCGTCGCGGACCCGGACGGGGTCGCGGAGGCGGCGGCCGAGACCGTCGGAGCCGGGGTGGCGGCGGCCGTGGCGGTGGGAGCGGCCGTGGGAGTGGCGCCTGCCGTGGGGGTGGCGCCTGCCGTGGGGGTGGCCGAGGCTGCCGCCGCCGGGGCGCCCGCGACGACCAGCGTCTGCCCGGCGGCGACCACGGCCGCGCCCGTGACGCGCACCGAGCGAGCCACCGGGCTGGAGACGGAGACGAGCTTGTCGTCGGTGCTCGCACGGTTGGAGATGCTCATCTTCAGCGGGGCGTCCCCGCCGCGCGTGTAGACGCTGGCGTTGCCGGTCTCCGCGAACTCGAACTCGGCATCCCGGATGGCGATCTTGCCCAGGGTGGCCTGGCCGCCGTTGACGCCGGCGACCTGGGTGCTGGTCTGGGTGACCTGCCCGGCGCCACATCCGGCCAGGGCGATGGCCCCGGCGACCACGCTGATGGCGACGACTCCGGTCCGACGGTTGCGCGGGCTGCGGCTCACAGGGTGTGCGTCCTTCCGGGCGGAGCATGCCGCTGGGCGGCAGGGCGGTGGCGCGGCGGTACGGCATCAAGCCGATGACCACCTCGATCAGCCTAGTAGGGCGGTTACGCAAGTGGCGACGCGGCCGTTCGAGGCATGATTCCTCAGCGTTGTCAATCCCCTGACCTGCGCGTACGGGCCGGACCGGACGACAGGGTCCGCCCAGGTCGTGTTAACCTGGTCCTAGCGAAAGGGGCAGAGGACACATGGTTTTCAAGGTCGGAGAGACCGTTGTCTACCCGCACCACGGTGCCGCACTCATCGAGGCCATCGAAACTCGGACGATCAAGGGCGAGGCACGCGAGTACCTCGTCCTGAAGGTCGCTCAAGGGGATCTCACCGTGAAGGTGCCCGCCGAGAACGCCGAGGTCGTCGGAGTTCGTGACGTGGTTGGCCAGGAAGGTCTCGACAAGGTGTTCGAGGTGCTGCGCGCACCGCACACCGAGGAGCCCACCAACTGGTCCCGCCGGTACAAGGCGAACCTGGAGAAGTTGGCGTCGGGCGACGTGAACAAGGTGGCCGAGGTCGTCCGCGACCTGTGGCGCCGGGAGAAGGACCGCGGCCTGTCCGCGGGCGAGAAGCGCATGCTGGCCAAGGCCCGGCAGATCCTCGTCAGCGAGCTGGCGCTCGCGGAGGGCACCGACGAGGAGCGCGCCGAGGTGCTGCTCGACGAGGTGCTCGCCACGGCGTCTGCCTGAGCTCCGTTCGTTCCATCGGCCACGAGCCCCGCGTGCACGTCATCGCGGTGGTCGTGGCCGATGGCGTCGGAGTCGATCCGCTGACGCCGATCGCCGGTGTACCCATGGTGGTGTGGTCGGTGCGAGCCGTTCTGGCGTCCGGTGTCACCGACCGGGTGTCGGTCGACGCCGCCGAGCGAACGGATGCCCTGGTGAGAGCATGCGCGGAACTGCCCGTGCACGCCTGGGACCCCCGTCACGCGTCGGCTCGGATCCGGGCACACGCCGGTCGACGGGCCGACGGCGCCGATGGTGACGGTCCGGTCGCTGCGGGTTCGCCCGGTGTCCTGCTGGTGCACGACGCGGCCCGCCCGTTGACACCGCCCGCCCTGTTCGCGTCGGTCGTCTCGGCCGTGCGGGAGGGCTGCGAGATGGTGGTCCCCGTGCTGCCGCTGGCCGACACCGTCAAGCTGGTGGACGGTGACGCCGTCCTCGGCACCCCTGATCGCTCCGGGCTCCGCATCGTGCAGACCCCCTGCGCGTTCCGGGCCGCGGTCTGGGACGTCCACAGTGCGCTCCTCGCGCAGCCCGCAGCCCTGACCGCACGGACGGTCCCGGGCGATCCGCTCGCCTTCCCCGTCCGCACGGCGTGGGATCGGGAACTGGCCGAACTGCTGGCGGGAGCATGAGGGTGGGGATCGGCAGCGACGTGCACCCGGTCGAGGCCGGCCGTGAGTGCTGGGTGGCCGGGCTGCGGTGGGACGGCGTCGACGGCTGCGCCGGGCACTCCGACGGCGACGTCGCCGCCCACGCCCTGTGCGACGCGCTGCTCTCGGCGGCCGGCCTGGGCGACGTCGGCGCCGTGTTCGGCACCGGACGCCCGGAGTGGGCGGGGGCGAGCGGCGTGACGCTGCTCGCGGAGGTGCGACGGCTCGTGGCCGGGCAGGGCTGGGTGCTCGGCAACGCGGCGGTGCAGGTGATCGGCAACGCCCCGAAGATCGGCACCCGCCGGGGCGAGGCCCAGCGCGTGCTCTCCGCTGTGCTCGGCGGGCCGGTGAGCGTGTCGGGCACCACCACCGACGGCCTGGGGCTGACCGGCCGGGGCGAGGGCATCGCCGCGATCGCGACCGTCCTGCTGGTCCCGGCCGGGCCCTGATCGGCGTCCGGGACGCGGCTGCGGCCGGGCCGGGCTGCCTTCACGCCCCGGTCGGGCTCACGTCTGCATGGCGTCCAGCCGTGCCTGTACCTCGTCCGGGGTGAGCTGCTCCGTGTGCTGCGCGAGCATCCACTGGTGGCCGAAGGGATCGCGGAGCCGTCCGCCGCGGTCGCCGTAGTCGTGGTCGGACACCGGGAAGATCACCGTCGCACCGGCGGCGATCATGCGCTCCGCCACGGCGTCGGCGTCCGAGACGTCCAGCGACATGATCACCGGCACGCCACCGCCGGACGGGGCGAGGTCGCCGTCGCCCGCGTCCTTCACGGCGAACCGGATCGGGCCCGCCGTCAGCATCGCGTGCACGACGCGGCCGCCGGCCGTGTAGCGCTCGGTGACCTCGCCGCCGAGCGCGGCGGCGTAGAAGGCCAGAGCGGCGTCGGCGCCCTCGACGACGAGGCGCGGGTGCAGTCCGAGGATGTCCGTCATGGCACCACCCTGCCGCGGGCGTGACCAGGTCGTCATGGACGAAACGGACCTCCGTACTCTGGACCCGTGAGCCTCCGACTGTTCGACACCGCCGCGAGGAAGCAGCGGGACTTCGTCCCGCTGCGGGCCGGGGCTGCGTCGATCTACGTCTGTGGGGCCACGGTGCAGGGGGCGCCGCACATCGGGCACGTCCGCTCCGGCCTGAACTACGACGTGCTGCGCCGCTGGCTCACCCACCAGGGCTTCGACGTCACGCTCGTCCGCAACGTCACCGACATCGACGACAAGATCCTCACCAAGGCCGCCGAGGCGATGCGGCCCTGGTGGGAGTGGGCAGCCCGGTTCGAGCGGGAGTTCATCTCCGCGTACGACGCGCTGGGCTGCCTCCCGGCGTCGATCGAGCCGCGCGCCACCGGCCACGTCCCGCAGATGGTCGAGCTGATGGAGCGGCTGATCGGATCGGGCCACGCCTACGCGGCGGGCGGTGACGTCTACTTCTCGGTCACGTCGTTCCCGGAGTACGGGTCGCTGTCGGGCCAGAAGCTGTCCGAGGTCGTGCAGGGCGAGTTCGACGTGCACGGCAAGCGCGATCCCCGCGATTTCACGCTGTGGAAGGCCGGCAAACCCGGCGAGCCGTCGTGGCCCACGCCGTGGGGCCCCGGCCGGCCCGGCTGGCACCTGGAGTGCTCGGCGATGGCCACCACCTACCTGGGCCCGGAGTTCGACGTCCACGGCGGCGGCATCGACCTGATCTTCCCGCACCACGAGAACGAGCAGGCCCAGAGCCACGCCGCGGGCGACGGGTTCGCGCGGTTCTGGCTGCACAACGCCTGGGTCACCCTCGGCGGCGACAAGATGTCGAAGTCGCTGGGCAACACGCTGTCCATCGACGCGATGCTGAAGCGCGTGCGGGGTGCGGAGCTGCGCTACTACCTCGTCGGGCCGCACTACCGGTCCACCATCGAGTACTCCGACGTGGCGCTGCAGGAGTCGGTGGCCGCGTACCGCCGTGTCGAGTCGTTCGTGCACCGCGTGCGGGAGCGGATCGGGATGCCCGAGCCGGGCGTGCTCTGCGCGGAGTTCACGGCCGCGATGGACGACGACCTCGGCACGCCCGGTGCGCTCGCCGCCGTCCACAACACGGTGCGGGAGGGCAACACCGCGCTCGACGCGGGCGATCGCGCGGCGGCGTCGGGCGCGGCCGCATCGGTCCGGGCGATGATGGGCGTGCTCGGTCTCGATCCCCTCGATCCCCTGTGGGCCGCCGATTCCGGCTCCGACGCCACCACGAGCGCGCTCGCGTCGCTCGTCGGAGATCTGCTCGTGCAGCGGCAGGAGGCGCGGGACCACCGCGATTTCGCCGCCGCCGATGAGGTGCGCGACCGCCTCACCGCCGCCGGGGTGTCCGTGGAGGACGGCCCCGACGGACCCACCTGGTCGCTCAAAGATGCCTAGGAGCGCCCCGAACGACTCGGCCCTACTGCGCGACGCCCGGGCGGCGTTCGCGACGGGCGGAGCTGTCCAGGACCGTCCTGGCCCAGAATCTGGCGGAGTGAAGTAGAGATGGCCGGCAATTCCCAGCGTCGCGGAGCGATGCGCAAGGACGGCACGAAGAAGGGGATGGTGGTCGGCTCCGGCGGGCAGCGGCGCAAGCAGCTGCAGGGCAAGGGCCCGACCCCGCCCAAGGAGGCCCGCCCGAACCACCCCGCGGCCCGCAAGGCGAAGCTCGCGGCCAGGTCCGCCGAGAACCGTGGCCGCGTCGCCGGCAACCGCCGCAAGACCAGCGACGGCGACACGCCGGAGACGGTCCTGGGCCGCAATCCCGTGGTCGAGTGCCTGCGCGCCGGTGTGCCGGCCACGGCGCTGCAGGTGGCGATCGGCATGGGTGCCGACGAGCGGGTGGCCGAGGCCGTGCAGCTCGCGGCCGATGCCGGCATCTCGATCCTGGAGGTGCAGCGCGGCGAGCTGGACCGCATGGCCGGTGGCGCCCTGCACCAGGGGCTCGCGCTCACCGTGCCGCCCTACGCGTACGCGCACCCCGACGAGCTGCTGGAGATCGCGTCCGAGTCGCGCTCGCCGGGGCTGATCGTCGCGTTGGACAGCGTCACGGACCCCCGCAACCTGGGGGCTGTGATCCGCTCCGTCGGGGCGTTCGGCGGCCACGGCGTGGTCGTGCCGCAACGCCGCGCCGCCGGCATGACGGCCGTCGCGTGGCGCACGTCGGCGGGGGTCGCCGCGCGGCTGCCCGTGGCCCGTGCCACCAACCTCACCCGCACGCTGCAGGAGTACGCGCAGGCCGGCTTCATGATCGCCGGGTTGGACGCGGAGGGCTCGGTGTCGCTGGACGAGTTCGAGATGGCGTCCGACCCCCTGGTCGTCGTGGTCGGGTCCGAGGGCAAGGGCCTGTCGCGGCTGGTCAAACAGACCTGTGACGTCACGGTGTCGATCCCGATGGCGGGGCCGGTGGAGTCGCTGAATGCGTCCGTCGCGGCCGGTGTCGTCCTCGCCGAGGTGGCACGGCGGCGGCGGATCGGCTAGCGGCCGTTCGCCACCGTCACCGCTCGGCGGGCAGCGGCGGGCCGACGACCTCGATCCCGTAGCGGGCGCTGAGCTCGATCCACCGGGCGATGTCCTCGGCCGGTGCACCGCCGTCGGGGAGCCCGGACCCGGACGCGGGGCGGCCGACCTCGCCGTAGAGGTCCAGCAGCCCGCCCGGCACGGTCAGCCCGAGGAACCGGACCGGTCCCCGTCCGGTGACGCGGAATGCGTGCGGCACGTTCCTCGGGAGGTAGATGAGATCCCCCGCCGCCAGCTGGACGAGCTGCTCGCCTGCACGGTAGGTCATCGTGCCGTCGAGGAGGAACCAGGCCTCCGCCTCGCGGGTGTGGACGTGCAGCGGGCTCGCCGCGCCGGGCGGCTGCGTCACCACCGAGGCGTCGAGCTGGCCGCCCGTCTCCTCCGCGCCCAGCAACCGCTCGAACAGCGATCCCAGTGCCCAGGTGGCGGTGCCGGATCCGGCGGCGCGGGCGACGACGAGGTCGCGGACCTGCGATGTCATGGGGCTCCTCACGTTGATCCGATACTACTTCGGATCAATCTAGACTCGACCCGATCAGAGTCGCCGGTCAAGCAACTCGCCCGTGACGTCGGTCACTCTTGACGAACTCGTCCTAGCCGGTTCATATTCACACGACAGTAGTTCGGATGAACAGGAGACACGCCATGACCAGCACCCGTACGCGATCGGACGCCCTGGTGGTGATGCAGCGCATGTTCGACGAGGGCTTCTCCACCGGCGACGGTGCGGTCGTCGACGAGCTGTGCTCACCCGAGCTGGTGGAGCACCAGTTCGGCATCGCAGGCGCGGGTGTCGAGGCGATCCAGCACGTCAAGGACGCCATGCGCGACGTGCACGGCGCGATGCCCGACATCCGCTTCACCATCGAGGACGCCGTCGAGTCGGGCGACACCATCTGGGTCCGGGTGCGCGCCAGGGGCACGGCGACCGGCCCGTTCTTCGGCGCGCCGAGTGATCGCCCGGTGGACTTCACCGTCATCGACGTCGCCCGCATCGTCGACCGGCGCATCGTGGAGCACTGGGGTGTACCCGACCGCTTCGCTGTCCTCGCCCAGACCGGCGTCCTCGAGCGACTGGGCTGATATCGTTCATCCGACGGCCAGTCGGACGAATATGGGAGAGGCGTGTGGGAGAGAACGGTTCCCGGCG
>JBBQEF010000099.1:0-16722 GCA_038320445.1 Mycobacteriales bacterium | reverse complement strand
GATCGCCCACGACCGCACCGAGAAGCTCCGCCTCGTGCCGGGCTGCGGCACTCTTGCGCTCGCGTCCGGGCAGGTCGTAGCCGTGGAGCGGGCAGAACCAGTCGATGCGCTCCGCGGCGGCCCGCAGCGAGTGCCCGCCGGCAGCTGCGCGCAGCAGGGCCCGGCGCAGCATGCCGCCCGCCGATTGAATCGGCAGCGGTGGAGGGACCTCGCCGTCGTCGGTCTCGCGGCTGGTCGGCGCGTGACGAAGGGCGTACCAGACCCGCGCGACGGTGGCCCACCTGGCCGCCACCGGTTCCTCCCGCCAGGCCGGGTACCCCTCGCTCGGCACGTAGCCCGACGGCGTCAGCGCGAGCAACCCCGCCGCCGCGGCGACGTCGATCCACAGCGCCGGGTCGTCGAGGCCCAGGCGCGCGACCAGCCGCTTGCGCTCCCGGCTGCCGATGCCGCCCTTCTTCAGCCGGGCCAGCGGTTGCTGCGCAGCCTCGTCGAGCAGGCCGGTGACGGCGAGCACGGCCGCGTCGGCACCCGCCCGACCGTCGGATACCGGGTCGTCGGACGGCGGCAGGTCGGGACGGCCGGTGACTCGGTCGCGCTCGCCCATCAGCACCGCGACGGCCACCTCCCGTGGCAGCTCCGGACGCTGGTAGGGACCGCCGACCAGCAGTCCCGCCGCGTGCAGCAGGGCCGCCGGTGCACCGGCACGCAGGAACGGCTGTCCGGCGTCGCCCACCAGCGCGTCCAGATGGCGACGGGCCGGGACAGGCAGTGCCGCGACGGCGCGGGTGACGACAGCGGGGTCGGTGAGCAGCATGGCGAGTGCCTCGGCCAGCCGTGGCTTCGTCAGCCCGGCCGGGTCGCCACCGAGACCGCTGATCGCGGTGCGCAGGTCGTCCACCCTGGTCTGACGGACGATCGCCTCCAGTGGCCGGAAGCCGGAGAGGCCGATCGCGAAGTGCTCGGCCAGCCGATCGGGCAGCCCTACGCGACCGTCGTGCTTCCAGGCCAGGCCCCGGGCGCACAGCCGGTCCATCGCGGCACGCACGGCGGACTCGTCCGATCCGAGCCGGGCTGCGTGTGTCGCGGGCGGCACGGCGCCCAGCAGCGCGACGGCGCGGGCAGCCACCACCTCGTCATGGTCCATGCGCATCAATGCCCGTGACAGCGAGTCCACGCCCGACAGCCGACCGGCCAGCTCGGCGATGTCACGGGGCGCCGGTTCGACCAGGACGTCGGGACGCCGGGACAGCAGGGCCGCCAGCGCGTCGACGTCGAGGGCGGCGAGGTGGGCACGAAACGACACGCGCCGATCGCACCACAACCCCCCGACAGTTCCCCGTGCGGCCCGCTGCGGCGGGTCCTCGCCGGAACTGTCGGTGGCTCCCCCTACTCTCGGGCCACCTGATGGAGCAGCCGAGGAGGCCGGATGCACAGCGCGTTCACGTACCTCACGGTGGCCAAGTCCGAGTCCTACCGCTCCGTGATGCTGGCCTTCGTCGCCGCGAAGCGCCGCTTCACCGTGCACCTGCGCCCCGAGGACGTGCGGGAGGCGCTGGGGCCCGGCACCGATCTGGAGAGCGTCGCTGCCGCGCTGGTGGCGTTGGAGGGCTGGGGCAACCTCCGGTCGGATCCCGATACCAGCCGCGTCACCACCGTCGAGGACTTCCACCGGGCCCGCTTCCTCTACCAGCTCACCCGCGAGGGCGAGGCAGCCGAGGAGGCGCTCGCGGTCTACGACGAGGCGCTGGGCCGCCGCGGTGCGCTGCAGGCCGTCGCGCTGGCCGACATCGCCACGCAGCTGCGCGCCCTGCACGAGCTCGCCACCAGCCCGAACCCGGATCCGGCCAAGATCCACCTGTCGTTGCGGGCGCTCGTCGACCGGTTCACCGACCTGGCGGCCAACGCCCAGGCGTTCATGGGGTCGCTGCAGCGCTCCATCGATCTGCACGACGCCGATGCCGAGGCGTTCCGCGCCTACAAGGACCGTCTGATCGACTACCTGCAGCGGTTCATCACCGATCTCGTCGCCACCGGCTCCGAGATCGCCGGGCTGGTGGCGCGTATCGAGGACCACGGCGTCGAGCTGCTGCTGGACGAGGCCGCGTGGCGCGAGGCGGCCGATGCGGCTCCCGGACCGGGTGCCGAGGGCGACGACGACCCGCGGGAGGCCGAGTTCGCCCGTCGCGCCCAGCTGTGGCGCGAACGCTGGGCCGGCTTTCGGGCCTGGTTCGTCAGCTCGCCGCAGCATCCGAGCCAGGCGAAGCTGCTGCGGTCACAGGCCCGGGCGGCCATCCCGCAGCTGCTGCACGTGGTCGCCGCCCTCAACGAGCGGCGCACCGGACGGTCGGATCGTTCCGCTGATTTCCGCACGCTCGCGCTGTGGTTCGCCCAGGCCCCGGACGAGGCTTCGATGCACCGCCTGTGGCGCAGCGCGTTCGGCCTCTCCCCCACCCGGCACCTCTCGATCGACGCCGAGACGCTCGACACGCGCGAGGCCGAGCCGGTGGCCCCCAGCACGCCGTGGGCACAGGCGCCGCCGCTGGAGGTCAGTCCGCGGCTGCGGCGCACCGGCAGCTACGAGCGGCGGGGCAAACCGTCACGGGTCACCGACCGGTCCGAGCAGCGCCGCCACCTCGCCGCGCTGGCCGAACGGGAGGCCACCGAGCTCGCCGCCGCGCGCGCGGCCCTCGTCTCCGAGCATCCCGTCCGGCTGTCCGACATCGACAGGCTCGACACCGACGCCTTCCGGCTGTTCCTGGGCCTGCTCGGCGATGCGCTCACCGCCCTCACACCTGGGCGGCGCGAGGTCGACGCCACCACGTCGGACGGGTCGATGGCCGTGCGGCTCACCGTCCTCGACGGTGCGGGGCAGGTCGCCATCGCCACGCCGGGCGGGGTGTTCCGCGGGCCCGATCATCTCGTCCACATCGTCGACCTGACGATGCCGGCTCGGGAGCTCACGGCGTGACCGGGGCCCTGTCCAACGCCCTCGACCAGAGCCGGCGCTCGGACTACACGCGTGCGGCGCGAGCGCTGCTCCGGCGCCCGGTGCTCCGGGCGCACGGGCCCGATGCCGAGAACGTGGTCCTCGTCCGCCGGCACGCCAGCGAGCTACGGGCGTGGTTCGACCGCAACACCGGGTGGCGGCTGATGGTCGACAGCGAGGTCGCCCGGCTGGTCAAGACCGTCGCCGACACCGCAGATCCCACCCACCCCGCGCGCGATCCCAGGAGCCGCGCGCCCTTCACCCGGCGCCGCTACGTGTTGATCTGCCTGGCCCTCGCGGTACTGGAGCGGGCCGACGCGCAGGTCACCCTCGGCCGTCTCGCCGAGCAGATCGTGCTGGGGGCCGCCGATCCCGATCTGGCCGCCACCGGGCTGGTCTTCACGCTGGAACGCCGCGAGGAGCGTGCCGACCTCGTTTCCGTCGTCCGGCTGCTGCTCGATCTCGGCGTGCTCGCGCGGGTGGCGGGCGATGAGGAGGCGTTCGTCCGCGACGACGGCGATGCGCTCTACGACGTCGAGCGGCGCGTCCTGGCCGCGCTGCTCGCCACGCCGCGCGGCCCGTCCACGGTGCGGGCCGCGACCCTGGAGGAGCGGCTCGCGCAGCTCACCGAGGAGCTACCTGCCACCACCGACGACCTGCGCAACCAGCAGATCCGCCGCCGCCTCACCCGCCGGCTGCTCGACGAGCCGGTGCTCTACCACGCCGATCTCGACGACACCGAGCTCGCCTACCTCACCAGCCAGCGCCACGCGATCACCAGCCGGATCACCGAGCTCACCGGGCTGGTGGCCGAGGTGCGGGCCGAGGGCGTCGCCATGGTCGATCCGCTCGACGACCTCACCGACGTCCGCATGCCCGAGAGCGGCACCGACGGGCACGCCACCCTGCTGCTCGCCGAGCACCTGAGCTCCGTGGGCCCGGTGCCGGTCACCGAGCTGCACGCCCATCTGCGGAAGAAGGGCGCCGAGCACGCCGCGTTCTGGCGGAAGAACGCGGTGGCCGCAGGCGCGGAGGTCGAGCTCGCCGCCACCGCGCTCGGCCGGCTGGAGGCGCTGCGGCTGGTGGAGCGCCACGGCGGGGTCGTGCACCCGCTGCCGGCGCTCGCCCGCTACGCCGTCGGTACTCCCACCATCCAGGAGCGCAGGACGTGAACCTTCCCGTGCCCGGGCGTACCCGCTGGCAGCCGCTGCGTGCCGGCCTCGTCGACCTCTTCTACTACGACGTCGAGGAGTTCTGGTTCCACGACGGGCGGCTGCTGCTGCGCGGAAACAACGGCACCGGCAAGTCGAAGGTCCTGGCGCTGATGCTGCCGTTCCTGCTCGACGGCGACCTGTCACCCCACCGCGTCGAACCGGATGCCGATCACAAGAAGCGCATGGAGTGGAACCTGCTGCTCGGCGGCGAGCACCCGCACCCGGAGCGGCTCGGCTACACGTGGCTGGAGTTCGGCAGGCGCGACGACGACGGTCGGCAGGAGTTCCGCACCATCGGCTGCGGGATGAAGGCCGTGGCCGGGCGCGGCATGGCGCGGCACTGGTTCTTCGTCACCGACCAGCGGGTCGGCGCGGATCTCGCTCTCGTCGACGCCACCCGCACCGCGCTGACCCGGGAGCGGCTCATCGAGGCGGTCGCGGGCCGGGGCATCGTGTACGACAAGGCCCGCGATTACCGCCGCGCCATCGACGAGCACCTGCTCGGCCTCGGCGAGCAGCGCTACGGCGCGCTGATCGACCTGCTGGTGCAGTTGCGCCAGCCCCAGCTGTCCAAGCGACCCAGCGAGAAGGCCCTCTCGGACGCGCTCACCGAGGCGCTGCCGCCGCTGGACCAAGCGGTGGTCGCCGATGTGGCCGAGGCGTTCCGCAGCCTCGAGGAGGATCGCGACGAGCTCGCCGCCATGATCGAAGCGCACGGCTCCGCGGAAGGCTTCCTCGGCCACTACCGCCGCTACGCCACGGTGGCCGCACGCCGCCGCGCCGAGCTGCCCCGCCGCGCGGAACAGCGCTACCGGTCGGCGCGGGAGGCGCTCGCGTCGGCCGAGGAAGCGCACCGAACCGCGGGCGAGGCGGCTGATGCCGCGGCAGCCCAGCTCGCGGAGCTGGCCGATGCCGCCGAGGGCCTCCGCTCCCGCGAGCAGGCCCTGCGGGCAAGCCCGGAGATGCGCAGCGCCCAGGAGCTCGATCGGATGGCGGCCGAGGCCGGTCGGCGCGATCGGGACGCCGCATCCACCGCGCAGGAGCAGGCCCGGAGCACCGCCGCGGCGCAGCAACGGCGCGAGCGGCGGTCGGCCGCCGCGAGCCGCACCGCGGCCACCGCGGCCGAGCTCGCCCAGATCCGGTCGGGGGCCGTCGATGCCGCCCGTTCCGCTCGGGTCGCCGCCGCCCACATCGCCGATCTCGATCGGCACCTCGGCGGAGACCACGTCGGCGGACCGGACGCCGACGGCACTCACCCCGAAGGCGGGCTCCCCGAGCCGCCGCCCGCGGATGCGGCTGCCTCGGGCGCCGCTCGCGCCGAGGTGGGGCTCAGCAGCCTCCGGCACGCCGCCGAGGAGATCATCGCCAGACAGGAGCGGTCCCTCCGCCACGTCGACGCGCTGGTGTCGGCGCAGTCCGCCGCCGCAACGGAGCTCGCCGCCGCCCGCGCCACCGCCGAACGTCTCGCGACGGCCGCGGTCGAGCTCGCCGAGCGCCGTGAGGCGGCCGGCCGGGCCGCCCGGGACCGCGGCGCCGAACTGGTCGCGGCCACCCGTCGGCACCTCGACGCCACCGTCGAGCTGTCCGTCGACGAGCCCGATGCGGTGCTCGCCGCCCTCGATCTGTGGACCAGCACGCTCGACGGGCCGAACCCCGCGCGGACCGCGGCGGATGCGGCGGCCCAGGCCGCTGTCACAGCGCTCGCCACCGCGGTCGCAGCCCTGCGTCAGCGATCAGCGGCCGCGCAGGAGCGCGCAGCGGAGCTGAGTGTCGAGATCAGCCGGCTGGAGGCGGGCGAGCACGGCGCCCCACCTGCCCCGCACACCCGTCATCCGCAGGCCAGGGCCCAGCGCGACGGAGCCCCGTTGTGGCAGCTGATCGACTTCACGGTCGGCGCTCCCCTCGCGAGCAGTCCGGACCCGGACAGCAACAGTGATCATCCAACCGGGCCGAGTCTGTCCGTTGCCGAACGCGCAGGCGTCGAGGCGGCTCTGGAGGCCTCCGGAATCCTCGACGCATGGATGGCCACCGACGGCACGTTGCACGGCCCCGACGGGGATGTCCTGCTCGCGCCCCACCGCACGGCCGAACGGCCGGCGACGTCTCTGGCGGCGGTCCTGCGCCCCGCGGTCGACCCCGACGACGTGCGCGCCTCCACGATCCCCGAGGGAGCGGTCGCCGAGGTGCTCGCGACGATCGGCCTCGGGGCACACGGCATCGAACGCCGACGCGACGGCATCGGCCGGTCCGACACCGACGATCTCGACGCGGGGCCCACCGAACCGGCGACCTGGGTCACCACCGACGGGCGCTATCGCATCGGAGTCCTCACCGGCGCGTGGTCCAAGCCGGTGGCCCAGTACATCGGGCGGGGCGCGCGCGAGACCGCCCGCCGCGCCCGGCTGGTGGCGCTCCGGGAGGAGGCGGCCGCCGTCGCCACGGAGCAGACCCGCCTCGCCGAGGAGCAGGCCGGACTCACCGAGCGCGGATCCGTGCTGCGTACCGAGCTGGCCGGGATCCCCTCCGATGCCGAGTTGCGCGACGCCCACTCCGATACCGGCGCGCTGAGCAGGGAGTACGCCCGGCTGGCTGCCGAACGCACCGAGTCCGATCTGCTGCTCGCGACCGCGGCCGACCGCGTGGATGCCGCCACCGAGGAGCTCCATTCCGGCGCGGCCGATGTCGATCTCCCGACGGATCGCGCCGAGCTCGACGGGATCCGCGCCGCGCTGTCGGGCTATCGCGTCACGCTCGCCGGACTGTGGCCGGCTCTGCGCGCCCGCGCCGACGCCCACCGGTTCGAGGCCGATGCGATCACCGAGCTCGCGGACGCCGAGGCCACCCGCGCCGACGCCGTCGAACGGGCGTCCGCGGCGGAGCGGGAGGCCCGCGCGGCCGGCGAAGCGCTCCGGACGTTGCGTGAGACCGTCGGCGCGGCGGTCGAGGAGCTGCAGCGGAGGCTCGCCGCGGCCGGCGAGCAGCTGACCGAGAACTCCCGCCGGCAGAAGATCGCCACCGCCGACCGGGAACGGGCCGTCGCCGAGCGGGGCCATGCCGACGGGATGCGCCAGGCCGCCACCACCACGCTCGACACGGCCACGGCGGAACGCAGCGCCGCATCCGAGTCGCTGCGCAGGTTCGCCGCCACCGGGTTGCTCGCCGTCGCTCTGCCGCAGCTCGCCGTCCCGTCCCCCGAAGAGAGCTGGGCACCCGATCCCACCGTGCGCCTGGCCCGCCAGGTCGACCAGGAACTGGAGTCCACCACCGCCGACGACCCGACATGGGACCGCGTCCAGCGCCGCGTCACCGACGAGCTGAAGATCCTCGCAGACACGCTCGCCCGGCAGGGCAACACCGCGTCCGCCCAGCTCCTCGAGGACGGCATCGTCGTCGAGGTGGCTTTCCGGGGCCGCCCGGCCACCGTGCCGGAGCTGACGGCCGCGCTCGGCACCGAGGTCACCGACCGCCAACGGCTGCTCGACGAACGCGAGCGCGAGATCCTGGAGAACCACCTGGTCAACGAGGTGGCCAGCACCCTGCAGGAGCTCATCGCCGAAGCCGAGCGCCAGGTCCGGCTGATGAACTCGGAACTCGACGAGCGTCCCACCAGCACCGGGATGCGCCTGCGGCTGGAGTGGCGGCCCCGCGAGGACGGGCCCGCCGGCCTGGCCGAGGCACGCCGCCGGCTGCTGCGCCAGACCTCCGACGCCTGGTCGGAGGAGGATCGTGCGGCCGTAGGCGGGTTCCTGCAGGCCCGCATCGCCGAGATCCGCGCACGCGACGAGTCCGGCACCTGGCTGGAGCACCTCACGACCGCGCTCGACTACCGCGGCTGGCACCGGTTCGTCATCGAACGCCACCAGAACGGTCAGTGGCGCCCGGCCACCGGGCCGGCGTCCGGTGGCGAGCGGGTGCTGGCGGCGAGTGTTCCGCTGTTCGCGGCGGCATCGGCTCACTACGCGTCGGCGGGCAACCCGCACGCGCCTCGGCTGGTCATGCTCGACGAGGCGTTCGCGGGGGTCGACGACAACGCGCGGGCGAAGTACCTGGGCCTGCTCGCCGCGTTCGACCTCGACGTCGTGATGACCAGCGAGCGTGAGTGGGGCTGCTACCCGGAGGTGCCCGGGCTCGCGATCGCGCAGCTCGCCCGCACCGACGGCGTGGCCGCCGTGCTGGTCAGCAACTGGCGGTGGGACGGCGAGCAGCGCAGGCCGGTGCCGCGTCCCGTCGCTGCCGTGGTCGAGCCGGCGCCTGCGCTCACCGGTGGTCTCTTCGATGAGCCCTGATCCCCGCCTGCACAGCCTGCTCGGGTCGGCGGATCTGGCGTGGCTGGTCGAGCGGGTGCGCCGGCGTATCGAACGCAACGAGGAGCTCACGGGTGTGATCACTCTGGCCGGCTCCACGGCGGCCCAGCGCGACGCCGTGGAGCGGTTGCTCGGTCGCCGTCCGCGGTCGGGCCGCACGCTGAGCGTCCGGCTCGACGACGTCGACGACCTCGTCCGGCGGTCGGGCGCACATGCGGACGGGCTGGCCGCGGCGGTCGTGGCGGTGAGCGGTCCCGTCGCGGACCGCAGCGCCGGCGCGGCCGCCCGGGAAGCGGCCTGGGTGGCGGCGTTCGCACCCTTGGACGACGCGGTGACGGCGCGAGCCGAGCTCGGGGCCTGGGCAGCCGCCCTGCGCGCGACCGGAGCCGTCCGGCGGGCGGCGCCCGACCCGGCCGCCGCCGCCGTGGTGCTGCGCCGGCTGTCGGCCGCGGTGGAGGCGTTGCCGGTCGAGGCCGAGCCGATCGGACGGTTCGCCGAGCGGGTGCTGGGCTCTGCCCACGCGCTCGATGCCGATCGACCCCTGACCGCGCTGCTGTTCGGTGCGGCACGCGCGATCGGCGGGGCGGACGAGGGGCAGGGCGCGTCCTGGCGCAGGGAGGTATGGGCGTCGGTGGGGCTGATCCGCGACGAGCTGTCGGCCACCGTGCTCGCCCTCGGGCTGCCCGGGGACACCACGACCCCCACCGGGCAGATGCTGGGTGCGCTGGGGGAGGCCGGTGAACCGGCGGTGCTCACGCTGCGGCAGCTCGTCCGGGAGGCCCCACGGCTGCCTCTGCGGGGGCGGACGCTCTCCGTGTGCGAGAACCCGGTGGTCGTGGCCGCCGCGGCCGATCAGCTTGGCCCCGGTGCCGCGCCGCTCGTCTGCGCGGGCGGCCAACCCGGCGCCGCCGTGATGATGCTGCTCCGGATCGCGGTGGCGGCCGGAGCGGACCTGCGGTACCACGGCGACTTCGACTGGGGCGGGCTGCGTATCGGCAATGTCCTGTTCCACCGGCTGCCGATCACCCACTGGCGGTTCGACGCCGCGTCCTACCGCACGGCCGCCCGCGGCCGGGCCGGCCGAGCACTGGCGGGCACGCCCGTTGCGGCGTCCTGGGATCCCGACCTCATGGAGGCCATCGAGACCACCGGCCGGGCGGTCGAGGAGGAGGGCGTCCTCGACGCGCTCCTCGCCGACCTCGCCGACAGGAGCGGAAGGTGACAACGATCAGCGTGCCGTGCTGCGCAGCAGCGCCAGCTCCGGAACGGCGGCGAGAAGCTTCCGGATCACCTCCGGGCGCTGGGTCGCATTCACCTCCAGAATGACCCGCGTGTCGGGGAACTCCGTGTAGGGCAGCTCGTCGGGGTCGTCATGGACGTTGTCGAGGATGCGGAAGTGCTCGCCTCGCGGATCGCCCCCCAGGAAGTAGATCCCCACGTAACTGCTCTCGCGCTCGTGGAAGCTGATCTCCAGCAGGGACCCGAGCCCGTCCCGCAGCTCGGTCGGGGTGAGCGCGGAGGTTCCGTAGAGATCGAACGTCGTCACGGTCCCGGCACCCCCATGCTCGGGCTGCGGCCCAGCGCATCCTCGATGTCTCGATAGATCATGAGATTGACCTCCCGGCCGGCCAGTTCGGACAGCTCGCGCTGCACGGCGCCCAGACCGAGCCGGTCGAGATCGCTGTCGATCAGCGGGCCGGTCCGGGAGCCGGCTGATCGTAAGGCGATCCGCGCCTCGACGGCGGCGTCGAAGATGCCCTGACCGCCCAGGGCGACGTCGTAGTCGCTGGTTCGGCCCGCGTCGAAGTCGGCTCCGGTGCGGAAGCTGTGGCCCGTCACCGCACTGCCCTGCACGGCGGCTCGCGTGTCCGGGTAGCCGGCACGGGCGAGGCCGTCGTGGAGATGCGCGCCGAAGCGGCCGAAGTCCTCCACTCCGGCGAAGCCGTGGGGCACCGGCGGCGCGAACGGTGCCGCCCGCTCCGCCGCACCCGGCACCGCCCGCCCCGCCCCGCCCGCGGCGAACGCGGCCACCAGGCTCGGAACGAGTGCGCCGGCGGCCCGGGCCGGATCCGATCCCCAGCCGGTGCCGACGAAGCCGCTGATCATGCGGACCGGGTGGACGGCTGCGGTCACCGCACCGGCGGCCGCGGTCGAGAGGGCGTCGACGTAGCGGGCCGGCTGGGTGGCGTTGTACGGATCGACCGGGTTGACCGCTCGTGCCGACCCGACCAGCGTCGCAGCGCCGTCGGCGAGGCCGCCGAGGAAGTGCTCGCCTTCGGTGCCCAGGGCGTCGATGCTGTCGGCGGCCTCGGCGCCGACCCGGTCCCACCCCGACGGCGGGTCGGGTGCGCGGGCCGCAGCCGCGGCCACCACGCGGGCCGCCTCCGCTGCGAGCGCGTCCCGCTGGCGGCGCGCCTCGGCGAGGATCTCGCGCGCCCGCTCGACGGCCGCCACGCCCGGGTCGGCGAAGGACGGCCCACTCGCCTCCAGCCGGGCCTGCTCCGACGCCGCGACGCCCGACCGGTACAGCGCCGCGGCCTCGGCCGCACGGGCCTGCGCCCATCCGACGGCACGCGCGTAGGCCTCCCATGCGGTCGCAGCCCGCTCGAATGCCTCCGCGGCGGTGGCCCACCGCTCCGGCGCGCCCCCGAACCGGCTCCGGAACGCATCGGCTGCCTCGCCACGCCAGCTGCCGACATCGGTGTGCGCCAGACCGGCCGCGGTGCGCCCGAACGCGTCGGACAGGGTCCGCAGGTGCGTCGCGGTGCCGCCCAGTGCGTCCGGGTCGCCCAGCACCAGCGCGCGGACGTCATCGGTGCTGCCGAGCTCGCTCTCTGCTCCCGGCACGGCTACTCGACGATCCCGTGGAGGCCGGCCAGGTCGTCGAGCTGGTGCCGCACCGGGCTGTCGCCGTCCCGTGCACTCGCGAGCATGCCCGGAAGCGAGCTCCCGGCGACGTCTCGCCCGACCGCCGTCCAGGTGTCGGCCACCGACCGGCCGGTGCCGGCCCACGACCGGTCCGGTGGTGCAGCGCCGCCGGACAGGATCCGCTGGAAGAGCCCGCCCTGGTCGCGGTCCGCACGGGCGTAGGCCGCACTCGCGGCGTCGAGGCCCTCGGCCATCTCCCGGCCGGCCCGCACCAGCGCCCGGACGCCCCACTCCCACCGCGAGCAGAACGTCACGAACGCCTCCCCCAGACCGGCGTGACCGGCCGGACCGGCGCCCGCCACCAGCGCCCAGATCCCGCGGCCGGCCTCGGCCCGACCGGCACCGACGCCCAGGGACCGCAGCTCCCCGAGCACGTCCTCGACCCCCCGCGCCGCACCGGCCAGCGCGGCGGGCGTGACCTGGTAGCCGGGGGCCGGGTCATCGAGTGGGCGGGTGGAGAAGGAATCCATGGCCCGAACGGTAGGAACCGGCCTTCCCGTCCGCGGTCGGAACGGATCGACCCGGGCGGAACCGCCAGGTCACGGCGGCGATCGACCCTGCACGATGGTGAACGCTGACGGCTCGCCGTCCGCGCCGCGGACCACCACCACCTGTCCAGCCGCTGGACACATCCCGAACGGCCGGTCACTCTGAATCACAGAACTCTGGATCACGGGACATCGTCGGGCCGTGGGAGGCACCATGCAGCTGGGCAGGAAGATCGCCGAGGGTTACGCATCCGACCCGGAGGCCGACGAGATCGAGCAGCCGGTCGTCGTCGCCGCGGCCGAGGAACCACAGGAACCCGAACTCGTCGAGCTGCCCGTCCGGGTCTGACCCGTGGCGTGGCGGTCCGACCGCCTCGAACACTTCGACCAGCCGCTCGGCGGGTTCAAGCTCGCCCATCCGATGCTGTCGGCCGACGGCGCCGGCGCGGGTTTCAGCGGCGTCACGGTCGGGCGCGGGCACGTCTACCGGGCCGTCGACGACGCGATCTGCGTGCAGGGCGGGCGGCACAGCTGCCCGTCCCGATGGTGTGACTGCGGCTTCTACTGCTTCCACGACGTCGGTGCGGCCCGCGACCTCGCCTGCGAGCCCGACCATCGCCACGCCGTGCTGCTGCACGTCGCGGCCTCGGGCCGCTACCGGCGCTACGAGAGGGGCGTCCGCTACGCCCGGCAGCGCGTGCGGTCGGTGCAGCTGGGCCGCTGCGGCTGCGGCCGTCCGGCCACCGGCTTCACCGACTCCGGCGCGGGCAGCGTCGGCTGGCGGAGGCTGCTGCCGACCTGCCCGTCGTGCTACAGGACGCGACCACGGATCGACACGTCGACGTTCGCCCGGCTGGCCGGGGTCCCTGTCACCTGCGACGCGCCCGAGGTCGACGCCGCCCCGGTCGACAACGTCGCCGTCCTCTCCGCGGAGATGGCGCTGCTGCAAGCCCGCCTCGACGACATGCAGCAGCGCCTCGACGACCTCATCCGGCGCGGATCCTCCTGACGAGAAATGTCGGTGCCATCGGGCAGGATGCATCCATGACCTCGACGCAGAACCGGACCTCGCAGAACCGGCGCAGCGGCCTCGACCTGGAGTGGGTCGATTCGGCGACCCGCCCCCAGGACGACTTCTACTCCTACGTCAACGGCACGTGGCTGCGTACCTACGAGATACCGGCCGATCGCTCGCAGGACGGCGCGTTCCGGGTGCTGCGCGATCGCGCCGAGCAGCACGTGCGGGAGATCATCGAGGAAGCCGGGCCCGAGGCCCAGCAGCAGGTCGCTGATCTCTATGCCTCGTTCATGGACGTCGACGGGATCGAGGCCCTCGGGGTGGAGCCGTTGCGGCCCCTGCTCGACGAGGTCGATGCGGCAACCGACACCGCCGCGCTCGCCGCCGTGCTGGGCCGCCGCCAGCGCGAGGAGCGCACGTCGTTGTTCGGCACCTACGTGAGCACCGACGCGAAGGATCCGTCGCGCTACCTGGTGCACCTGTCCCAGGCCGGGCTCGGGCTGCCCGACGAGTCGTACTACCGCGAGGAGTCCTACGCGGAGATCCGCACCGCCTACGTCGCCCACCTCACGCGCCTGGCCGAGCTCGTCGGCCTGCCCGATCCGGCCGGGCTCGCCGCAACGGTGATGGAGCTGGAGACGGCCCTGGCTGCGGTCTCGTGGGATCGCGTCACGAACCGCGACGCCGAGAAGACCTACACACTGATGACGCTCGGGCAGCTGCGCGAGCACGCCCCCGGCTTCGACTGGGACACCTGGCTGGTGGCTCTCGGTGCTCCCGCCGGCGCGTTCGACGAGGTCGTCGTGCGGCAGCCGGGCTTCGTCGCCGCCGCGGCGGAGCTCTGGGCCGGGCGGCCGCTCGCGCAGTGGAAGGCGTGGCTCGCGATCCGCACCGCATCGGCGTGCGCCGACTACCTGACCGCCGAGGTCGTCGAGCAGGATTTCGCGTTCTACGGCCGCACCCTGTCCGGCACTCCGGAGCTGCGTGACCGGTGGAAGCGCGGGGTCGGGCTGGTCGAAGGCGCGCTGGGTGAGGTCGTCGGGAAGCTCTACGTGCAACGCCACTTCCCGGCGTCGAGCAAGGAGCGGATGGTCACGCTCGTCGCCAACCTCGTCGAGGCCTACCGGCAGAGCATCTCCACCCTGGACTGGATGAGCCCGGCCACCCGGGAGCGCGCGCTGGAGAAGCTCGCCCGGTTCACACCCAAGATCGGCTACCCGGACGTGTGGAAGGACTACTCCGATCTGGAGGTCGCTCCCGACGATCTGCTCGGCAACGTCCGGCGGTCCGGCGAGTGGTCCACCGCATACGAGCTCGCGAAGATCGGCAAGCCGATCGACCGCACCGAATGGCTGATGACCCCTCAGACGGTCAACGCCTACTACCACCCGCGGATGAACGAGATCGTCTTCCCGGCCGCGATCCTGCAGCCGCCGTTCTTCGACCCGGAGGCGGACGACGCGGCCAACTACGGCGGCATCGGCGCGGTCATCGGCCACGAGATCGGCCACGGCTTCGACGACCAGGGCTCCAAGTACGACGGCAAAGGCACTCTCACCGACTGGTGGGAGGCGAGCGACCGCACCGAGTTCGAGCGCCGCGCGGATGCCCTGATCAGCCAGTACTCGGCCTTGTCCCCCGCCGGGCTGCCCGATCACAAGGTCAACGGCGCGCTCACGGTCGGCGAGAACATCGGCGATCTCGGCGGCCTCACCATCGCGATCAAGGCCTACACGATCGCGCTGGACGGCACGGAGGCGCCGGTGCTCGACGGGTTCACCGGTCTGCAGCGCGTGCTGTTCGGCTGGGCGCAGGTGTGGCGGGCGGTCACGCGCGACGAGGAGGCCGTCCGCAGGCTCGCCGTCGACCCGCACTCCCCGCCGGACCTGCGCTGCAACGCGGTGGTCACCAACCTCGACGCGTTCCACGAGGCGTTCGACGTGCAGGAGTCCGATGCGCTGTTCACGCCTCCGGAGAGGCGTGTCCGGATCTGGTGACACCGATCGGGAGATCAGGAGAGTCTGCTTTCCGACCCGGGATCCTCCACCGCTGCCGCGATGTCACCGGGGCGTCCGCCGCCGGCCGCGTTCCACGGGAACGCGGGCCGGCGGGCCAGTGCACGGCTCCTCCGCGGCATCAGGGCGCACCGACGATCGGCCGTTCAGCCGGTGATCATGAGAGCACCGGCCGCCGCCGACACCGCTACCAGGGCCAGGCCGAGCCCGTGCAGCACGAACCGGCGGATGCCGATGCTCAGCCCGTAGGCGCGGCAGGACTCCAGGCAGAGCAGCGTGGCCAGCGACGCCCACGGCGTCACGACCGGCCCGACGTTGGTGCCGATGAGCAGGGCCAGCAACTGGTCGTGGTTGGCCGCGGGAACCACCGCCTCGCCCGCGGCGTACGCGGGCAGGTTGTTGAGGACGTTGGACAGCCCGGCACCCGCACCCGCGGCGCGCAACGCCCCCCACGCTCCCGGGTCGGTGCCGATCAGCGCGGTCATCGCGGTGGAGAGCCCGTGCACCGACAGGGCGGGCACGACCAGGAACAGCCCGGTCACGAAGATCAGCAGCTGCCACGGGACCAGACGCAGGTGCAGCGCTCGGCGATCGAGCACGGCGAAGGCCACCACCACGACCACGGCGGCCACCGCGGCGGCGTAGCCGATCTGGTCGCGGACGATCGGGATGGCGACGATGAACAGCAGGCAGGCCGCTGCGGCCACGCGGAACAGCGTCCGCTGCGCCCGCCCGTCCAGGCGGACCGGCTCGGGCGGCTGGTAGCGGTCCGGCCCCCGGCGGCCGCGCCGCCAGTAGAGGACCCACAGGAAGATCATCGTCGCGGCCAGCGAGGCCAGCTGCGGGGCCCACATGCGCGCGGCGAACGCCGGGGCGGCCAGCGCCACCCGGTCCGCGGCGAGCAGGTTGGTCAGGTTCGAGACCGGCAGCAGCAGGCTGGCGGTGTTGGCCAGCCAGATGGTGGTCATCGCGATCGGCAGCGCGGCGATCCCGGAACGCCGCGACAGCGCCAGGAACACCGGCGTGAGCAGCACGGCAGTGGTGTCGAGATTGAGGAACATCGTGGTCGCCGACGCGAACGCCACGCACAGCCCGAAGAGCGCCGCGTAGCTCCCCCGACCGATGATCGCCAGCCGCGCGGCGATCGCGTCGAAGACCTGCGCCTGCCGGGTGAGGGTGGCCAGCACGATCACGGCGGCCAGGAACAGCAGGAGCGGCGCGATCCGATGGACGCTCTGCCCGGCGTCGGCAGCGGGGAGCAACCCCGTTGCCACGGCGAGCAGCCCGGCGAGCAGGAGCCCGATCCGGATCCGGTCCAGCACGTCGAACCGGCCCGCGAGGTCGCCCGCCCACCTGATCACCACCGGCCGCATCCTGCCCCACCGCGACGCCGTCGGCCCGAGCTGCCCGGCTGACCGGACGTGACGATCTCGCGCCGCTGACCCGACGCCTCCCGGCGTGGCGTGCCGCCACCATTCCTGGGCCGGCCGAGGGTCCGTTCCTCCGCTGAGCGGATCAGAGCCAGCGCGACACGCCGCCGTGGCCGGAACAGGTCCCGGACCGGTGCTGGCTGAAGCTGTAGGTGCGGTCCTTGCACTGGGCCGAAGCCCCGGCCGGCGCGGTGGCCGCCTGCACGGGCCGCAGCACGCAGGCTCCGCTCGAGTTCACGTAGTGGTCGGCCGTCGGGCACGAGGCGGCAGGAGCGGGAGCGGGTCGGGCTGCGGCCGGCTTGGCCGCGGCCGGCTGAGCTGCGGCCGGCTGAGCTGCGG
>JBBQEF010000098.1:0-16784 GCA_038320445.1 Mycobacteriales bacterium | reverse complement strand
CGGCGGCGAACAGCGCGAGCTCGGCGGCCGCGCGGGGCGCCTCGAGCCCGAGCAGCAGGCGGGACGGTCGGGCCATCGTCGGCTCCCCCCTCCGACCGGGTGGGCCGGGTCGGTTACCGGCGAGTGAAGCGACGTTGACGGCCGGGTGTCAAGGGTCCGACACTGGAACCGGGCGGCGGTGGCGGACCGGCTGAGGCGGCTCGCGCACGACCCCTGGAGGGCCCGATGACCGACGTCGCGTTCCGGACGTGCCCGCTCTGCGAGGCCACGTGCGGGCTCACGATCACCACCGACGGTCGGGACGTGCTCAGCGTCCGCGGCGATCCCGACGACGTCATGAGCGCCGGGTTCGTCTGCCCCAAGGGTGTGGCCCTGGGCGCGCTGCACCACGATCCCGACCGGCTGACCACGCCGCTCGTCCGCCGCGACGGCGTGCTCGTGCCGGCCACGTTCGACGAGGCCTGGGCCGAGATCGAGGCCCGCCTGCCGCCCCTGCTCGCCGCGCACGGCCGCAACGCGGTGGCCGTCTACCTGGGCAACCCGGTGGCGCACGACCACGCCGCCGGCCTCTACGCACCCGTGCTCATCCACGCGCTCGGCACCGACCAGCGCTACTCCGCCAGCACCGTGGACCAGATGCCCAAGCAGGTGGCGTCCGCGCTGATGTTCGGCACCGGCCTGTCGATCGCGATCCCGGACGTCGACCGCACGCAGTACCTCCTGGTGCTGGGCGCCAACCCGCTGGTGAGCAACGGCAGCCTGTTCACGGCGCCGGACATGCCCGGACGGTTGCGGGCGCTGCGCCGCCGCGGCGGGCGGCTGGTGGTGGTCGATCCGCGCCGGACCCGTACGGCCCGGGCCGCCGACGAGCACCTCGCGATCCGCCCGGGTACCGACGCGCTGCTGCTGGCGTCGATGGTGCAGGTGCTGTTCGCGGACGGCCTTGCGGTGTCGCCGCCACACGTCAGCGGCATCGCGGAGGTGGCGGAGGCGGTGGCGCCGTATCCGCCGGAGGTCGTCGAGGCCGCGTGCGGGATCCCGGCCGCGACGGTCCGCAGGCTCGCCCACGAGCTGGCGGCGGCGCCGTCCGCGGCGGTGTACGGGCGCATCGGCACCTGCACGACGGAGTTCGGGACCGTCACGAGCTGGCTGGTGGACGTGCTCACCACGCTCACCGGCAACCTCGACCGGCCCGGTGGCGTGCTCTTCCCCGCGGCCGCGGCGGGCGGGGCCAACACGGCCGGACCGCACGGTTCCGGCCGCGGTGTCCGGATCCCGGGCGCGCGGCGCACCCGCGTGCGCGGCCTGCCCAGTGCGCTGGGCGAGTTCCCGGTGGCCGCGCTGGCCGAGGAGATCGACACGCCCGGGGACGGCCGGGTGCGCGCGCTCGTCACGGTCGCGGGCAACCCCGTGCTGTCGACGCCCCACAGCGCCCGGCTGGAGGCGGCGCTCGGGCAGCTGGAGTTCATGGTGTCCGTCGACGCCTACCTCAACGAGACCACGCGCCACGCCGACGTCGTGCTGCCCGCGCCGTCCCCGCTCGCGCGCGGGCACTACGACCTGGTGTTCACCCAGTTCGCGGCCCGGAACTTCGCCCGGTGGTCACCGCCGCTGTTCCCGGACGCCGACCGGCCCGGCGACGGCGAGATGATGCTGCGCCTCGCCGCGATCGCAGCCGGCGTCACCCCCGAGGCGCTCGACCACCAGGTGGCCCTGCGCGCGGCCGCGGCGGCCGTGGCCGACCCCTGCTCTCCGGTGCACGGCCGCGACCCGGCCGACCTCGTGGACGCGCTCGGGCCCCGGCGCGGCGCCGACCGGCTGCTGGACCTGCTGCTGCGCACCGGCCCCTACGGCGACGGGTTCGGCGCGAACCCCGACGGCCTGACGCTCGACGTCGTCGCCGCCGCCCCGCACGGCATCGACCTCGGCCCCCTGCAGCCCCGGCTCCCCGACGTCCTGCGCACCCGAAGCGGGACGGTCGAGCTGGCGCCGCCGGCGATCATCGCGGACGCCCGTCGGCTGGCCGGGCTCCTCGACGGGGACGGCGGCCTCGTGCTGGTGGGCCGCCGCGACGTGCGCTCCAACAACTCGTGGATGCACAACGTGCCGGCGATGGTGAAGGGCGCCGACCGCTGCACGCTGCACGTCCACCCCGCCGACGCCACCGCGTTGGGGCTGGCCGACGGCGACCGCGCGCGGGTGGCCTCCCGCGTCGGGGCGGTGGAGGTGCCGGTGAGCGTCACCGACGACATCCGCCCCGGCGTGGTGAGCCTCCCGCACGGTTGGGGGCACGCCACCCACGCCGGCGCGGTGGCGTCCGCTCACGCCGGGGTGAACAGCAACGTCCTCACCGACGACCGGCCCGTGGATCCGCTGTCGGGCAACGCGGTGCTGAACGCCATCCCGGTGACCGTCGAGCGGCTGGTGTGATCGGCGCGTCTCAGCCCGCCCGTTCGGCCGTCCGCGCTGCGGGCGCTGCGGCCGGCACCAGCAATGTCAGCAGGCCGGTGCACCGGATCCGCAGGAACTCCGACGGGTTCTCACCGCCGCCCGTGGTGAAGCGGCTGAGCACGGTGGCGGGGCGGTGGCAGTCGGGGCATTGCACGGTGCTGGACATGGGATTCCTCGTCTCCGCGGGCTGGTTCGTCGAGCGTGGCCCGGGTTCGGCCTCCGTACCGTCGGAGAGGGAGCGTTCGGGTGTGCCGTCGTACACAGACAGTCGAGGCGGTGCCGGTGGCCGGGATGCGGGCCGGGTCGTTTCGACGCGGTGGACGGTCTTCGCCGGGTAGCCTTGCGTCGATGTTCCGCAGATCGACCGTGCAGGCCGCGCTCGCCTGCGCGGTGCTGGCGGGGTGTGCCGCGCCTGCTGTGCCGGGTGTGCCGCTCCCGGCGGCCGCGCCCGCCTCGGCTGCTCCGCGCACCGCTGCGCCGGCGTCGGCGACACCCACGTCGGCCGCGCCCGCGTGCCCGCAAGGACCGTGGAGCTGCGCGCAACAGCAGCGGTTCGCGGCCGTCGAGGCCTACGCCCACCGGACGGTCGGCGCGCACGGCTATCTCGGCATCGTGTTCACCGACCGCCGGACGGGGGCGGTGTGGCGCTCCGGGGACACCGCCCACGAGGGCTGGACGGCGTCCACGATCAAGCTCGCCATGGCCGCCGACCTGCTGCAACGCTCCCGCGACGGCGCAGTGCGGCTCTCGGCGGCCGACCGCCACGACATGGACACCATGCTCGACTTCTCCGACGAGGCCGCGTCGGACCGGCTGTGGAAGGCCTTCGGCGGCGACGCCATGCTGGCCCGCTTCCGCAGCGACCTCGGCATGGCCGGCCTGCACGTCGTCCCGGGCTTCACGCCGACGACCTACTGGGGCTTCGTCAGGTGCACCACCGACGACCTGGCCGCCCTGATGGGCCACGTCCTCGACGGCCCCGACCGGGCCTACCTCGTCGGCGCGTTGCGTGGCGTCGCCCCCAACCAGCAGTGGGGCGTGTGGGGAGCGGGCGCTGCGCAGCGGCCGGGGAACAAGGACGGGTGGTCGTTCGAGTCCGACTCCTACGGCCGGCACTGGGTGACCGACACCGTCGGCTTCGCCGGGCCGGACGAGCGCTACACGGTGGCGATCATGTATCAGGTGGGCCCGGCCGGCTCGTTGGCAGGCGGCGTCCACGCGGTGAGCGACGTGGCCGCCCTGCTGTTCGGCCGCCCCACGCCGGCCCCGGTCACCGTGCCCGCCCCCGACGGCTGAACGGGCAGCTACGCCCGATCACGGGGCGGTCGTGACGACTCCCGCCACACCGCTCCGTCGGGGAAGCTGTGGTCGGCCAGCGTGGCCGCGTGCATCTCGGCCCCGGACCCGGGGGCGGTCGGCGCCCGGTACCGCCCGCCGCGCACGTCGGCCGGGGCCACGAAGTGCTCGTGCAGGTGGTCCACGTACTCGATCACGCGGTCCTGCGTGGAACCCGAGATCGCGACGAGGTCGAGCATCGCCAGGTGCTGCACCAGCTCGCACAGCCCGACCCCGCCCGCGTGCGGGCACACCGGAACCCCGAACTTCTCGGCCAGCAGCAGGATCGCCACGTTCTCGTTCACGCCGCCGACGCGCGTGGCGTCGAGCTGGAGGAACGCCAGCGCGCCGGCCTGCAGGAGCTGCTTGAACACCACCCGGTTGGCCACGTGCTCGCCGGTGGCGACGCGGATCGGCGCGATGCCGCGGGCGATGGTGGCCAGGCCCAGCACGTCGTCGGGGCTGGTGGGCTCCTCCACCCACCACGGGTCGAACCCGGCCAGCGCCCGCACCCAGTCGATCGCCTCGCCCACGTCCCAGCGCTGGTTGGCGTCGACCGCGATCCGGATGCCAGGGCCGACGGCGTCGCGCGCGATCGCGAGGCGCCGCCGGTCGTCGTCGAGATCGGCGCCGACCTTCAGCTTGACCAGCGTGAACCCCTCCTCGACAGCCTCCCGGCACAGCCGCGCCAGCGTGTCGTCGGAGTAGCCCAGCCAGCCCGGGGAGGTGGCGTAGGCCGGGTAGCCCCCGGCCAGCAACGCCTCCTCGCGCCCCGCCCGGCCGGGCACCGCCGCGCGCAGGATCGCGAGCGCCTCGTCGCGGGTCAGGGCGTCGGAGAGGTACCGGAAGTCGACCAGGTCCACCAGATCCTCGGGCGACAGGCCGGCGAGCAGCTTCCACAGCGGCAGCCCGGCCCGCTTCGCCCGCAGGTCCCACAGCGCGTCGACCACCGCGCCGATCGCCATGTGCAGGACCCCCTTCTCCGGGCCCAGCCAGCGCAGCTGCGAGTCGTGCACCAGCTCGATCCACAGCGGGCCCAGGTTCGCGAGCAGCTCGCCGACCGGGCGTCCGACGAGCCGCGCCGCGACCGTCTCGATCGCGGCGGTCTGCACCTCGTTGCCGCGGCCGATCGTGAACGCGAACCCGTGGCCCTCGAGCCCGTCGGGTGCGTCGGTGGTGATCACGAGGTAGGCGGCCGAGTAGTCCGGGTCCGGGTTCATCGCGTCGGAGCCGTCGAGGTCGCGGGACGTCGGGAAGCGGATGTCGAGCGTACGGACGCCGGTGACGCGCATGAGGACATAGTGTGCCTCCCGTGGCAGTCGGGGTGGCGGTGGTGACCGGGGCGGGATCGGGGATCGGGCGGGCGGTGGCGCGCGGGCTGCTCGACGCCGGCTTCGCCGTCGCGCTGGCGGGACGGCGCGCCGATGCGCTCGCCGCATCAGCGGCCGGCCACCCGGAGGCGCTCGCCGTGCCCACCGACGTCACCGACGAGGCGTCGGTGGCGGCGCTGTTCGGGGCGGTGCGGGACCGCTGGGGCCGGGTCGACCTGCTGTTCAACAACGCGGGCACGTTCGGGCCGTCCGGGCTCGTCGACGAGGTCGACGTCACGCAGTGGCGGGCCGCCGTCGACACCAACCTCACCGGCTCGTTCCTGTGCGCCCGCGAGGCCTTCGCCGCGATGCGCGCGCAGCGGCCACAGGGCGGGCGGATCGTCAACAACGGCTCGATCTCCGCCCACGTCCCCCGCCCCGGCAGCTCCGCCTACACCGCCACGAAGCACGCGATCACGGGCCTGACCAGGACGCTGTCGCTCGACGGCCGTCCCTTCGACATCGTGTGCGGGCAGATCGACATCGGCAACGCGGCCACCGAGATGACGGCGGGGATGAGCACCGGTGCCCGACAGGCCGACGGCACGGTCCGCGTGGAGCCGACGTTCGACGTGGCGCACGTCGCCGACGCCGTACTGGCCATGGCGCGGCTGCCGCTCGGCGTCAACGTCCAGTTCCTGACGATCGCGGCGTCGGGGATGCCGTTCATCGGCCGCGGCTGACGGACTGCTGGGGCTTCGGCCACCCGAGCGACACGCTGCTCGCCTGATCCCGCACCACGAGGAGGACCCCGGCGCCGGTCGGCACGAGCGCCTCGCTGACGCGATCGTCGTCGGCGACCAGCGTGCGGAACGCGGTCAGCTGCTCGGCGTGCGAGATCACGTTGTCGACGGCCAGCAGACCGCCGGGCCGCAGCACCCGCACGAGATCGGGCCAGTAGCCCGGGTAGAAGGGGCGCTCGGCGTCGAGGAAGACCATGTCCCGCCCCGCGTCGGGCTCTCCGCGCAGCGTCGCGGCAGCGTCCTCGACGCGCAGGTCCACCAGCTCCGCCAGCCCGGCCCGTTCGAGGTTCCGGGCCGCCAGCGCGCTGCGTCCGGCGTCGGTGTCGACGGTCAGCATCCGCCCGCCGGTGCTGCGCAGGGCGTCAGCCAGCCACAGCGTCGAGTAGCCGTTGGACGTGCCGATCTCCAGCAGCCGCCGCGCGCCGGTGGCCCGCACGAGCAGAGCCAGCACCTGCGCCGAGTCGGGCTCGACGTTCCGCAATCGCTCCAGCCGGTCGGCGCGGGCAGCGTCGTGCGCGACGCCGTGCCGGTGCATCTCGTCGAGCACCGCGGCCACGCGATCGTCCACGCCGCGATGGTCGCACCCGCGGCGGGGCGCCGCCCGGCCCGGGAATCCGACATTCCCCCGCACGTGCTCCGAAACTGTCGGTGGTCCGCCCTACATTGGGGCATCGGAACTACAGGGGGAGCTGACGTCATGACCGATCTGGCCGACACCGCCGTGTCCGGGGGCGAGCTGCAACAACAGCTCGAGCGGCACCGGGTCGAGCTCACCGGCTACTGCTACCGGATGCTCGGCTCCAGCTTCGACGCGGAGGACGCCGTGCAGGACACGATGGTCCGCGCATGGCGCAACATCGGGAAGTTCGAGGGGCGGTCCTCGCTGCGGTCGTGGCTCTACCGCATCGCCACCAACGTGTGTCTCACCTCGCTGGAGGGCCGCGGGCGCCGGGCCCGGCCCATGGATTTCGGCTCCGCGGGCACACCCGAGCCGTCCTCGCTGGGGGATCCGCAGGGCGAGGCGACGTGGCTGCAGCCGGTACCCGATGCGATGGTCGTGCCCACCGGGGGCGATCCGGCCGAGGTCGCGGTGGCCCGAGAGAGCATCCGGCTGGCCTTCCTGGCCGCGCTGCAGCACCTGCCGGCCCGCCAGCGGGCGGTGCTCATCCTGCGTGAGGTGCTGCAGTGGAGCGCCGCGGAGACGGCCGAGCTGCTGGGCAGCACGGTCGCCTCGGTGAACAGCGCCCTGCAGCGGGCCCGGGCCACCCTGGCCGACCAGGATCTCACCACCGGCGAGGGCGCCCAGGTCGTCGGGCACGAGCAGCAGGATCTGCTCGATCGCTACGCCAGCGCCTTCGAGCGCTACGACATCGAGGCGATGGTCGCGATGCTGCACGAGGACGTCGTGCTGTCCATGCCGCCGTACGCGCTGTGGCTGCAGGGCCCGACCGACGTCGCGAAGTGGTGGGTCGGCCCCGGGGCCGAGTGCGAGCACTCGCGGCTGCTGCCCATCGTCGCGAACGGGATGCCGGGGTTCGGGCAGTACCGCATCACGCCCGAGGGCCGCCACGAGGCGTGGGCGCTGCAGGTCCTGGAGCTGTCGGGCGATCGCATCATCGGGTTCAACTCGTTCCTCGACACCGCGGTGCTGTTCCCGCAGTTCGGGCTGCCGCTCGTGCTGGACTGACTCCCGGTAGTCGGCTCATCACCCGTACGGGACTGCACCGGACCGGGTCGCCGCTCGTTGGGTGACCGTGAGGAAGTCGACGTATGCATGGATCGGTGTCGCGGCGACGGTCGGGGCGGTCGCGATGGCGATGCCGGCACTGGCCGCTGACAATGCACTGTTGCCCGATCTCCGGCAGGCCCCCATCGGCTGCGCAGCGGGCTACGACGGTGATCCGCGCAGCTGCACCGACTGGGACGTCTGCGCGGTCGCCGACGCGTCGAAGCCGAGCGGCAGCTGCGTCACGTCGGGCCCGATCCAGGCCGTGCGGCTGCGGTTCACCTCGTCGGAGGAGAACGTCGGCGTCGGCCCGCTGCTGCTCTTCGGCCACCGTGACGGCTCGTCGTCGCCCACGATGGCGGTGCGCCAGGCGTTCCAGGCCGGGGAGCACGGATCGATCCCGGCGTCCTTCGCCGAGGCCCAGCACCCGACGGCGGCCACCACGTACTACGAGCCTGCCGCGATGCACCGCCACTGGCACCTGCTCGACTTCGACCGCTTCCAGCTCCGCGACACCGCCGGCAGCGTGGTGGTCGCCGATCGCAAGAACGGCTTCTGCCTGGGCGACCGCTACCCGGTGTCCGGCTCCGCGCAGTCGCAGGACGGCACGCCCGAGGGCGATCTCGCGGCCCGGCTGGCCGACAGCACGTGCAAGCGGCGCATCCCGGAGGCCCTCGACGTCACGGAGGGCATCTCCGTCGGGCAGGGCGACAACTACGACTACACCGTCGACTACCAGTGGCTCGAGCTCACGAAGGTCCCCTCCGGCACGTACACGGTGGTCAACACCGTCAACCCGGACCGGAGCATCATGGAGTCCGACTACGGCAACAACGCGTCGTCGATGACGGTGTCGGTGCAGTGGCCCGGCGGGGGCGCGGCGCCGTCGCCGATCACGAAGCCGCCGGTCGTCACGATGCTGCGCAGCTGTCCCGGCACTGCGACCTGCTCGGCCTGACACCGCTCAGGGCAGGCTGAACCAGATCATCGGGTTGGCTCCCGCGCCGCGCGCGCCCTCGATGCCCAGCTCGGCACGCACGCGGTTGATCTCGGCGAACACCTCGGGCGCGTGCCGGCGGGCCGCCGTGAACGGCGGGATGTCGTGCTCGGCGAGCCAGCGCACCACCTCGGCGCCCTCCGAGACCGGCCGGGCGCGGCGGCCGTGGAACACGTCGTGCACGCTCACCTGCGTGCCGGACGGCATCAACGGGAACAGGTGCTCGAGGTACCAGCGGCCGAAGCGCCTGCCGTGGTCGGCGTCGACGAACAGGTAGCCGAGGTCGCGCGGCAGACCGTCCAGCGCGTCCTGCACGTTCCCGTGCGTGAACGTCCAGCGGCCCTCGGCCAGCTCGCCGGGCACGGTACGCACGACGTGCTCGACGCGGTCGTAGGAGTACAGGTGCCCGGTGCCGTTGTCGCGCAGCGCGCGGAGCATCCACGTGGTGGACCACCCGTGGTACGCGCCGAGCTCCATCACCTTCGCCGGCCGCAGCTCGCGCAGCCGCAGGTAGGTGAGCTCGGCCTCGATGTCGTCGAGCTGTCTCGGGGCGGTGAAGGCCCGCTGCTCGTCGATCACGGCGACGAGGTCGGAGCAGTACTTGCGGTACAACCCGCACGCGTGTTCGGTCTCCACACCGGGCAGTGTCGCAATTCGAGCCGTCCGCCCGGGCCGCGGTACCGCAAAATCAGGGGATGAAGACTATGCGCGTGCTGCGACTCGTGCTCCACACGCGGACGCGCGAGCCCGTGCTGCTGCTGGGCGAGGAGGGCGGCGACCGTTGCCTGCCGGTCTTCCTGCGCCGCGCGCAGGCCGACGTGGTCGCCGTCGGCACCCGCACCGAGAGCGACCCGCTGCTCCCCCAGGACGTGCTGATCCCGATCCTCGCCGGGCTGGGGCGCACGCTCGTGCGCGCCGAGATCACGGCGCTGGTCGACAGCGTGTTCTCGGCGGTCCTCGTGCTCGACGGGGAGACCCGGATCGAGGTGCTGCCCAGCGACGCGCTGGCGATCGCGGTGCGGGAGGGCCTGGCGATCGGCGTGGCCGACGAGATCCTCGACGACGTCGGCCAGCCCATCGCCCAGCTGTTCCCCGACGGCACCGACGCGCCGCCGGAGAAGCAGCTGGAGGAGTTCAACAAGTTCCTGAAGGACGTGTCACCCGAGGACTTCGGCGCGCCCGACAGCCGCTGAGCGGCGCGCGACGACCGCGCCCATCGCGGCGGCCACCAGGCAGGCGACCGCTCCGAGGAGCAGCCCGGCTCGGCTGCCGAAGTACTGCACGACGACGCCGGCGATCGGGCCGCCGATGGGCGTCGAGCCCAGGAAGGCGACGGCCCACAGCGCCATGACCCGCCCACGCATCTGGGGGTCCGCCGCGAGCTGCAGCGTGCTGTTGCCGGTGGACAGGAACGCCACGCTGAACGCGCCGACCAGCGCCATCCCGACCAGCGCCACCGCCAGGTTCGGGGCCAGGGCGGTGCCCAGCATGGCCAGCCCGAACAGGCTCGACGCCCACACCAGCGCGCCGAGCCCGGTGCGTCCGCGCGCGGCGACGTACAGCCCGCCGACGACCGCCCCGATGCCCATCGCGGCGGTGAGGAACCCGTAGGTCGACGCGTCGCCGGCGAACTCCGCCTGCGCGAACACCGGCAGCACCACCTGGAACTCGTAGGCCAGGCAGCCGACGAGCGCCATCATCAGCAGCGGGATCGCCAGCTCCGGGGTGCGGCGGACGTAGGCGAGTCCGTCGCGGAGCTGCCCGGGTGCCCGGGGCGTCGGGACGGAACGGCAGAGCCTGCTCACGTCGAGCCGGCTCAGCGACACCACGACCGCGACGAAGCTCAGCGCGTTGAGCAGGAAGCACACGCCGATCCCGCCGAGCGCGATCACGATGCCGGCGATCGCCGGACCGACCGCACGCGCGACGTTGACCAGCACCGAGTTGAGGCTGACGGCGTTGCGCAGGTCGGTGGGCCCGACCATCTCCAGCACGAACGACTGGCGCGCGGGGTTCTCGAAGCAGTTGATCACGCCGAGCAGGAACGCCAGGAGGTAGACCTGCCAGAGCGTGACGACGTCGGTGATCGTCAGGAGCCCGAGCAGCAGCGCGAACACACCCATGCCGGACTGCAGGCCGATCATGAGCCGGCGCTTGTCCAGCCGGTCGGCCACGACGCCGGCGTACGGTCCGAGGACGAGCGTGGGGAGCGTCTGGAGGGCGATCACGACGCCGAGGGCGGTCGCGGAGCCGGTGAGCTGCAGGACCAGCCACGACTGGGCGATCGACTGCATCCAGGTGCCGGCCAGCGACACGGCCTGGCCGGAGACGTAGCGCCGGTAGTTGGGGTTGGCGAGCGCGGCGAACGTCTGCCGGCGCCACGCCGCGAGCGGGGCCGCGAGGGCCGTCATGTCTTCTCCGTACGGTTCGGGTCGAGTGCCGCGGCCAGCGACTCCAGGGCGGGCAGGGCGGCGAGCAGCTCGTCGGCGCGGTCGCCGGGCATGGCGGCCAGGCGCCCGGTCAGCAGCCGGCTGCGCTCGGTGCGCAGCCGCAGCCCGACGGCGCGTCCCTCGTCGGTGATCTCGACGAGCGCGGCGCGCCCGTCGCCCGGGTCGGGGCGGCGGTGCAGCAGGCCGGCGTCCTCGAGCTTGGCCACGATCCGCGAGAGCATCGTCGGGTTGATGCCCTCGACGTCGGCCAGCTCGCTGATCCGCATCGGGCCGAGCCGGATGACGGTGCCGAGCACGGACGTCTGCGTGCGGGTGAGCGTGTCGCCGCGGGCCTGGCGGTCGAGGTGGCGCGAGATGCGGGCCAGCGCGACGCGGAGCCGGACGACCGCGTCGTCGTCGAACATGTCCACCCCATTAGTTGCTTGCCAACAAGCATATACCTGGGCAGGGCATACTGCACGCGTGGCAGAGATCGACGACGTCGTCCGACCCGAGTGCGCCGTGGGTGTGTTGTTCGTCGACGAGGGGGGCGACGTCCTTCTCGTCGAACCGACCTACAAGGCGATGTGGGACATCCCCGGCGGGCCGATGCCGGCCGGCGAGACGCCACGCGAGGCCTGCACGCGCGAGCTGCACGAGAAGTTCGGGCTGGCGCTGCCGCTCGGGCGCCTGCTGGTGGTGGACTGGGCCCCGCACGTCCGCGAGGAGCGGGTCCGCTTCGTGTTCGACGGTTGCGTACTCACCGACGAGCAGCTCGACGCGATCGAGCTGCCGCCCCACGAGCTGGAGTCGTGGGCGTTCATCTCGCCCGGGGAGCTGTTCGTGATGACCGAACCGCGCCTGACCCGGCGCGTCACGGCGGCGTTGGGTGCCCGCGAGGCCGGCGCCACCTGGTACCTCGAGAACGGCGTGCCGGTGTCGCCCGAGTAGCCGCACGGCCTAGAAACGGCCTCCACCCCCGCGTCGGCCGCGGGTGCCGGAGCCGCCGAAGCTGCCGGGCGAGCGCCCGCCGCCGAACCCGCCACCGCCGAACCCGCCACCGCCGAAGCCCCCACCGCCGCGTCCCCCGCCGAACCCACCGGACAGGATCCCGCCCAGCACGAGGCTGCCGAGGTCCACGCCCAGGCTGCTGCTCCCGCCACCGGACGACGGCCCCGACCACCGCGACACGTCGGACTGCGCCAGCGCCAGAGCCTGGCGGGCCATCGAGTCGGCGGCCTGCGCCTCGCCGAGCGCGGCCGTCGGGTCGCCGCCGGCCTGCGCCTGTGCCAGGTGCCGCTGGGCCTCGGCGAGCCGGGTCCGGGCGTCGGTGCCGACGGCCCCGCGCCGCGTGCTGATGAAGTCGTCCGCCGCAGCGACGGCGGAGCGGGCGGTCAGCAGCGTCTGATCCAGGGCGGCGGTGGCCTTCCTCGCCCTGGCCTGCGCATCGCGGGCGTCGACGAGGCCGCGGTCGAGCGCGCCGTCCGCCTCGTCGATCAGCCGCAGCGCCGCCAGCGGGTCGGGCGGGGTGGCCCGCTCGGCCTCGGTGGCGGAGGCGAGCGCGGCCTCCGCGCGGGCCACGAGCGCGCCGAGGCCGCTCGGGTCGCCCCCGGATCGGTCAGCACCGGCCTGCAGCGCCCGGGCCTCGGCCAGGTCCTGCTCGGTCTCGGCGCGGGCGGCGGCGATCCTCTCACCTGCGGCGGCGAGCTCGCCGTCCAGGCGCCCGATCCCGTCGAGGAGCGTCTCGGCCTGCGTGATCGCGTCCTCCGCCGCGCGCCCGGAGACGACGGCGGCGCTGCGCCCGGCGAGGGGCTGGTCGGCCGTGGGGCGCGCGGCGGCCAGCGACTCCCGGGCGGCCGTGATCTCGCCGCCCGCCACGCCCAGCAGCTTCCCGGCCTGGTCGAGGTTTCCCGCCACCGGCTCCAGCGCGGCCGCGGCGTAGCGGGTGCGCAGCGCCGCGAGGGCGGCGTCGACCTGCGGGACGCGCGCGGTGACGGCGTCCAGCCGCGTGGTGAGCCCGGCGAGGTACTCGGGCGCGGTGGCCTCCAGGTTCCGGAGCTGGTCGAACGCGGCGGCCTGGGCGTCGAGCCGCTGGTCGGCGGCCCGGCAGGAGCGGATGATGTCGGCGAGCATCGAGCGCCGGGTCGGCTCGTCCTCGGGCACGTCGTCGTCGAGCTGCTGGCGCAGCGTGAAGCCGTGCAGCATCTCGGCGCGCGACTGCTCCAGCGCAGCGGCGAACCCGGCCACCGCCTCGTCGCCGAAGTGCGCCCGGGCCGCTGCCAGCTCCTGCTCGGACGTGCGCACGGCCTCGTCGGCGTCGAGCAGGGCCTGGCTCCCCTGGTAGCCGAGGTCGTCGGTGGAGACGGCCGAGAACTCGTCCTGCGGTGCCGGGGCGATGGGTGCCGGGGCGGCGGCCGTCGCCCTGCCCTTGCGGCGCCGGCTCAGCAGGTACGCGCCGCCGCCGACCACCACGATGCCGCCGACCACGGCCACGCCGGTGCCGATCCCGCCGCCGCTGCCGGCGGCGCTGCCGCCGGTCCGCAGGCCGTCGGCGAGCGCCACGGCGGCGCCTGCCCAGTCCCCACCCGAGAGCCGCGGCTCGACGTCCTTGGTGATGACGGCGTCGGTGGCGGACTGCGACAGCGGGAACCCGTCGGCGATCGAGAACCCGTACGCGCGGTCCTGCGTGGCCACCGCGAGCAGGACGTCCTGGGCGCCGAGCTGGGACAGCGTCGCCGCCTTGTCGGCCCACGCCTGCCCGCCCGCACCGTCGAAGGACCGGACGTAGACGACGAAGAGATCGGTGCCCTTGGCCGACTTCAGCTGGTCGACCGCGGCCGTGACCTCGGCCTTCCCCGCGGCGTCGAGCACCCCGGCCCGGTCGGTGACACGATCGGCGAGCCGGGACGGCTGGTCGGCCAGCGCACCTGGCGCGCCGGCGAGCAGCAGTGCCACCAGCACCGCGACGAGGGTGGACAACCGGCGCACGACGACCTCCGCAGATAGGAAACCCCGCCCATCATGTCGGGACGGTCCACCGGTCCGCGATTGGCACTGGCCGATCCGGGCCCGGACGACACGATGGGGTCATGCCCGCCGTCGACCTGCGCCCGCTGCCCGTCACCCGCGATCCCGCGCGCAGGGTCCCCCAGCTGCTCGCGGGCCTGGGGCTCTACGGCGCCAGCATGGCGCTGCAGATCCGCGCCGGTCTCGGGCTGAACCCGTGGGACGTGCTGCACGAGGGGCTCACCGCCCACGCCCCGTGGAGCTTCGGCGTCACCACGGCGATCACCGGGGTGGTCGTGCTGCTGCTGTGGATCCCGCTGCGTCAACGCCCGGGGGTCGGCACGGTGGCGAACGTGGCGGTGATCGCCGTCGCCGTCGACGCCGCCCTCGCCCTGATCCCGGAGCCGTCGGCGATCGCGGTCCGGATCGCGATGATGGTGGGCGGGATCGTGCTGAACGGTGTCGCGACCGCCGCCTACGTGGGCGCGCGGCTCGGGCCGGGGCCGCGGGACGGGCTGATGACGGGGCTCGCCGCCCGCACCGGCCGGTCGATCCGGGTGGTGCGGACGGGCATCGAGCTGCTGGTGCTGGCAGCGGGCTGGCTGCTCGGCGGCACGGTCGGTGTGGGAACGATCCTCTACGCGGTGGCGATCGGGCCGCTCACGCAGCTGTTCCTGCCCTACCTGTCAGTGCGCGACGGCGGTGACGGGCTCGTCGATGTCGGCGAGCTGCCACGGCCGGACCACCACCAGGAGCACGACGAGGGCGAGGACCAGCCCGCCCGCGACGACGGTGCCCATCGCGACCGCGTCGTTGCCCAGGATCCCGACCATCGGTGAGACGATCGCGCCCACCCCGAACTGGACGGCGCCGAGCAGGGCCGCGGCGGTGCCGGCCGCCTCGCCGTGGCGGCCCAGCGCGAGCGCGGGGGCGTTGGGCAGCGCGAGGCCGATGGAGAACAGCACGGCCCACATCGGGGCGATGATGCCGATGATCCCGCCCAGGCCGGTGACGGCCGTGGTCAGCAGCACCAGCCCGAAGCCGGTGCCGCTGAGGATCGCGACGAGCAGGAGCACCCGCGGTTCGAAGGCCCGCAGCAGGTAGGCGTTGAGCTGCGTGGCGGCGATCAGCCAGACCGCGCCGGCCCCGAACACCAGGCCGAACTCCTGCTGGTTGAGCCCGTACTCCTGCTGGAACACGAACGACGACCCGGCGATGTAGCCGAACAGGCCGGCCATCGCGAGCCCGGCCACGAGCACCAGCCCGACGAACGTCCGGTCGCGCAGCAGGCCGCCGTAGGTGCGCAGCGTCTGTCCGATCCCCGGGGTGCGGCGGCGCTCGGGAGGCAGCGTCTCCTTCAACGTCCACGCCGTCAGCGGGATGATCACGAGGCCGTAGACGGCCAGCGCGGCGAAGATGCCCCGCCACGACGTGACGCGCAGCAGCTCGCCGCCGAGCGTCGGGGCGATCACCGGTGCGACCCCCATGACCAGGATCAGCCGGGAGAGCAGCGTGGCGGCGGCGCGGCCGCTGAACAGGTCCCGCACGATCGCCATCGCGATCACCGCACCCGCGGCGGCGCCGAAGCCCTGGAGCACCCGCAGCCCGCCGAGCACGGCGACGTTCGGTGCGATGATGATCGCCGCGGACGCGAGGAGGTGCACGGCCGTGCCGATCAGCAGCGGCCGGCGGCGGCCCACCGCGTCCGAGAGCGGCCCGATCACGAGCTGCCCGAGAGCGAGCCCGATCAGCGTGCCGGTGAGCGTCAGCTGGATCGTGGACGACGTGGTCATCAGGTCGGCCGTGATCGTCGGCAGCGCCGGGAGGTACATGTCGATGGTCAGCGGGCCCAGGGCGATCAGCCCGCCCAGCAGGAAGATCAGCGTGAGACGTTGCCCTCGGCTCGTGGTCGGGGCGGTCGTGGCGAGCGTGCGCTCGGGTGTCGTCGTCACCTGGTGGTGAACCCGTTCGGCAGGGTGATCTGTTCCCCGGTGTGATCTACAGGACGTCCGCGTGCCCGTGACGCCGGCACCAGCTGACGAGGTAGCGCGAGTGCTCGCCGCACCAGCGGTACACCACCTGCGTGGTCAGCGGGACGTTCTCCGGGTGGTCGGCGCGTTCGCGGATCAGCGGCCCGAGGTATTTGTCGGCGACCTTGATGGCCGTGTTGCGCGAGCACTTCGCGGCCGTGGCGAGGGTGTCGTGGTTGACCGCGCGCCCGGCCGCGATCGCCCCGGCCATGCGGGCGGCCGTCTCGCCACGGCGCCCGGAGCCGAAGTACTCGTGGAGTGTCGGCTGCGCGAGTGGCGCGGGGAACGGGGTGAGCGTCCGGCCGGCCGCCACCAGCCGCAGCGCGGGCACGATGGCCTCCACCCCGCCTGCCTTCCGCACGATGCCGGCCACCCCGTCGCGCCGGGCGGCCTCGTCGAGGTGGTCGCGCTCGACGCCGTGACCCTGCGCGGCGAACACGACCGGGGTGTGGCGGCCGAGCCGTTCCACGAGGTGGAGCACGTCGAGGCCGTCGAAGGCGTACTCGATCGCCGCGTCGTTCCAGGTCAGGTCGGTGAGGATCACGTCGAAGCGGAGGTTGTCGGTGATCGCCGCCCGAACCTCCTGCTCGTCGGCGGCCACCGCCACGGTGCTGGGCACGAACTCGAGCCGCAGCTGCGGCGCGATGAACCCGGCGAGCGCCGCCGCGACCAGCACCCGGACACCACTCCCGTTCCC
>JBBQEF010000097.1:0-16864 GCA_038320445.1 Mycobacteriales bacterium | reverse complement strand
TGGCCCCCCCGGGCGGGGGGGGTGGGGTCGGGGGGGTGTGGGGAGGGGCGGGAGGGCAGCGGGGCGGCCCGGGTCTGGGACGGGCGGCCGGGCGGCGCCGGGCGCGGGGGGGCCGTCCGCTCCCCCTCCCACGGCAGCGGCGACCACGCGGGTTCGGCGACGGTGACGACCGAGCCGGGGCAGTGGATGCTCGCCACCGGCCCGGCGCCGGGGCCGGCCCGCGGGGTGCGCACCGCGATGCCCGACAGCGACCGCTGCGCGAGCCGCTCGGCCGCGCCGAGCGCCCGGCGGCCGCCGAGGCCGTCGGGATCGTGGCGGCCGCCGCCGACGGCTCGTACCTCGACGGCCAGCCCGCCCCGGTCCTCGATGGCGCCCGCCACCTCGACCCGGGCGCCCGGGTAGACGGCCGTGACGTGGTCGAGCAGCTCGGCCAGCACGTGCGTCAGCTCGGTGGCCGCTGCCGGGGTGAGCGAGGCCTCGGGGGCGATCCCGACGTCGACCCGCCGGGGTTCCTCGGACGTGCGCACCGCGTCGGCGAGCACCTCGGGCACCCGCCGCGGCCCGCCGGCCCGCGCACCGGCGTCCTGACCGTGCAGCATCAGCAGGCTCTCGGTGTCGCGACGCATCCGCCGCGCGGTGTCGAGCAGCTCGGAGAGGCCCGCGGGCTCGGGGACCAGCGGATCGGCCCGCATGCGCTCGAGAAGCCACCGGTGCCGGTCGACCCGGCCCTGCAGCCGGCGCGCGACGCCCGACGCGGCGTCGTCGGTGCCGCGGTCACCGGGCTCGCCGCCGGTCGACGGGCGGCTGTGCCCCCACCGGGCCTCCCACGGGGGAGACACCTGGCGCCCGACGTCCACCGAGTCGCCCTCGGATGCGAACATCCTGTCGCCCACCAGTAGATCCTCTCGAACGGGTCGCGTCCGCCTGCTCCCGAGAGGGCCGCTGGGGTGGCCCGGACCTGCATGACGAGCGATCGTGCACGGCGAGCGGGAGCGGTCGCATGTCCTGACCGGGCACGCTACCCGCCGGGATGCGGCCTCGACGAGGTGGAGGTGCGGTTGCGCTCAGGACGCAGCCGTATGCGGCGGGCGGCGCGTGGAGCCGAGGTCAGGACCGGAGCTGCCGGGTCGGCTATCCTCCGCCACACGATCGGGAGACCGGTGGGCACGGGGGGCATGGGATCCGGTGGCGGAGAGCCGCGACATCGAGTGGCTGGACGCGGAGCTGGCGCGCCGCGCCGATGCCGTGCGCCGTATCGCGGAGTCCCTGGTCGAGCTCGACCAGCACCCCGGACACCGGCTCCTCGTGGGCAACCCGATCACCGGGCGCACCGCGCAGCGGTGGGCCGAGGTCTCGGTCACCCTCGCCGGCCTGTGGCGCGATTTCGCCGCGTTCCGCGAGACCGTGCAGGCGGCCGATCAGGTGCGGAGCCGGCGCGGCCGGCCCGGCGACCGGGAGCTGACCGAGCTGCGCATGCTGCTGACCACGGCTTCCGCGGAGGTGGGCCGCAGCGCCGTCGCCCTGTCCGCACGCGGGCTCACCGGCGACGCCGAGCGGGTCGAGACGCTGTCGCTGACCCAGCTCGCGGCCCGGATGGACGCCGCGTTCGCCGCGGTCAGCGCGCTCGCCGACCGCTGCGACGCGATCCACTCGGCGTTCCTCACCGGCCTCACGCCGCGCATCGAACGGATCGGTGCAGCCCGCAGGCTCGTCACCGAGCTGGCCCTCGCACCGTCGGATCCGGACGCCGCCCCCGTCGCCGCGCTGACCGCCCGCGCCGACGAGCTGGGCCGGGCGGTCGCCACCGATCCCCTGTCGCTGGACACCACGACACCCGACGCCGTGCTGGCCTCGCTCGACCGGGAGATCACCGCGGCCGCCGGGCGGCTGGAGGCGTTGCGGACGCTGCGTTCGGGCTGGGACGAGCGGCTCGCCGCGCTGTCCGCGGCGCTGGACACCCTCGACGCCCTCCGCGGGGAGGCCGAACGGACCCACGCCCGCGCAACGGAGCTGATCGCAGGCCCGTCGCCGTCGCTGCCCGCCGACCGGCTCCCGGAGCTGCGGGCTGCGCTCGCGAGGTTGCGGGACACCCGCGGCTGGCGCGAGCGGGCCGCCACGGAGGCCGCCGTACGCCGCGCGGTCGACGACGCGGGCGCCGAGCTGCGCACCGCTCACGAGCTGGCCGCGGGGCTGCTGGAGCGCCGGGAGGAGCTGCGCGGGAGGTTCACCGCCTACCGGGCGCGGGCCACGCGGCTGCGGCGCGCCGAGGACACGGAGATCCTCGCGCTCGACGCCGCCGTCGAACGGCTGCTGTGGAGCAGGCCCGCCGATCTGGCCGCAGCCACCCGGGCGCTGGCCGGGTACCGGCGGCTCCTCGGCGGGTCCGGGCCGGCCACGGAGCGGCCGGCATGACCGCCGCTGTCGCCTGCGTTCGGCCCGACTGCAGCGGGGGGACGATCGAGGACGGGTACTGCGACAACTGCGGGCTCACGCCGCTCGCTCCCGTCGATCCCGCCGTCGGCCCCGCCACCTCTGCCGCCACCCGCGCCACCGCCGCGACCGGAAGCGCCGCCGCGACCGGGGCGACCGGAACCGGTGGCAGCCGGGCGTCCCGCCGCGGCACCTCCCGCTCGTCGAGCACGGCATCCACCCGCAGCCGCCTCGGCGCCGGGATGGTCGACGTGCCCCCCGTGCCGCGCGTCGACCCCGCCACCGCGCTGCTCGCCGACCCCCGGGTGGCCGAGCACAAGCGGTTCTGCAGCACGTGCGGCAAGCCCGTCGGGCGCAGCCGCGAGGGTCGGCCCGGCCGCGCGGAGGGCTTCTGCCCCGAGGACGGAACGCGCTACTCCTTCGTCCCCAAGCTGACGCCGGGCACGCTCGTCGCCGGGCAGTACGACGTGCAGGGGTGTCTCGCGCACGGCGGTCTCGGCTGGATCTACCTGGCCCTCGACCGCAAGGTCGAGGACCGCTGGGTGGTGCTGAAGGGCCTGCTCGACGCGGGCAACGCCGACGCGAAGGCGGCCGCCGTGGCCGAGAAGCGCTTCCTCGCCCAGGTCAGCCACCCCAACATCGTGACGATCCACAACTTCGTCGAGCATCCCGGCGACGACGGCGAGCCGATCGGCTACATCGTCATGGAGTACGTCGGCGGGTCGTCGCTCAAGCAGCTGGTCGAGGCGCGCGGGCCGGGCATCCAGCCGCTGCCGGTCGGCCAGGCCATCGCCTACGCGCTGGAGATGCTGCCCGCGCTCGGGTACCTGCACTCGCTCGGGCTGGCGTACTGCGACTTCAAGCCGGACAACGTGATCCAGTACGACCGGCAGGTCAAGCTCATCGACATGGGCGCGGTGATCCGTATCGACGACCTGCGCAGCGCCGTCTACGGCACGGTCGGCTACCAGGCCCCGGAGATCGCGACCGCCGGTCCCTCGGCGGTGTCGGACCTGTTCACCGTCGGCCGCACGCTCGCGGTGCTGGCGCTGGGCATCGTCCCGGCCCGCCGCGGCGCGGTCACCCCGATCCCGGCCGAGCATCCGGTGCTCGCGGCCCACGAGTCGTTCCACCGGTTGTTGCTGCGCGCCACCGATCCCGACCCGATGCGCCGCTTCGCCACCGCCGACGAGATGGCCGACCAGCTCACCGGTGTGCTGCGCGAGGTGCTCTCGGCCGACGACGGCGTCGCGCGGCCCGGACGGTCGCTGGAGTTCGGGCCGCCGCGCGGCACGTTCGGAGCGGGGCTGCTCGGCTCGGAGGCGCACCTGGTGGGCCGGCCGGACCCCCGGCGGGTGGCCGCGCTGCTGCCGGTGCCGCTCGTCGACCCGGCCGATCCCGCCGCCGGCGTGCTCGCCACGGCGTCGGCAGGTGACCCGCAGGAGGTGCTCCGGCTCGCCGCCGACGCCCCGGACCAGACCCTCGAGCTGCGGCTGCGGGTGATCCGGGCCCACCTGGAGGCCGGGGACGCGGACGCCGCCGCCGAGGCGATCGTGGCGCTGGCCGCGGACGAGCCCGGCGACTGGCGGCTCGACTGGTACCGCGGGATCGCCGCGCTCGTGGCGGGCCACGCCGCGGCGGCAGGCCCGTCGTTCGACACGGTGCTGGCCACGCTGCCGGGCGAGGCGGCCCCCAAGCTCGCACTCGCCGCGACGGCCGAGGCCGCCGGGCTGGACGAGCCTGCCGGGCGCTTCTACCGCCAGGTCGGCCGTCCGGACCCCACCATCGCCGACGCGGCGTTCGGCGCCGCCCGGGTGGCGCTGCGCGCGGGCCGTGCGGCGGAGGCGATCGCGGCGCTGGACACCGTGCCGGAGAGCTCGAGCCAGTACGTGGCCGCGCAGCTGGCCGCGGTCCGGGCCGTCGTGCGGGGAGCGGATCCGACCGAGCCGGACCTGCGGGCCGCGGCCGCGCGCATCGAGAAGCTGCCGCTCGACCCGGCCACCGACCACGACATCCGGGCCACCGTGCTGACCTCGGCGCTGGCGCACGCGCCGGCAGGCGACGCCGCGGGCGGGCCGCCGCTGCTGGGCAGCCCGTGGTCCGAGCGCGGTGTCCGCCTCGCGCTCGAGGAGCGGCTGCGCGCGGCCGCGCGGCTGGTCACCGACGGGGGCCGCCGCCTCGAGCTCGTCGACCGGGCCAACGCCGTCCGTCCCCGGACCTGGGTGTGACCGGCGTCGTGGGCCGGCGCTGCCCGGCCTGCGCGGCGCCCGTCGCAGGCGGTGACAAGTTCTGCGAGAGCTGCGGCGGTGACCTGCGCGCGCAGCGTGCCGGCACCGCCGACGCCGTCGGCACCGCGAGCGTCTGCCGGGGCTGCGGGCAGCCGGTCACGCCCGGCGACGGCGGCTACTGCCCGGGCTGCGGGCTGCTGGCCTCCGACGGCACCGACCGCGTGGAACGGGACCTCGGCGTGCTCGCCGGGGTCAGCGACCGCGGCCTCGTCCATTCCCGCAACGAGGACGCGATGGCGCTCGGCAGGCACGTGTCGGGGCGGATCGCGGCTGTGGTGTGCGACGGCGTCTCGTCCTCGCCGAACCCGCAGGTCGCGTCACGGGCGGCGGCCGCGGCGACCCTCGACGTGCTGCTGAGCGGGGAGGACGCCGACGCCGTCACCCCTCGGCGCGTCCGGGAGGCCGTGGCGGCGGGGGCGCGCTCCGTCGCGGCGCTCGGCACGGGCGACGACGGGCCGTCGTGCACGCTCGTCGCCGCGGTCGTCGCACCGGCGGGCGACCAGGTCGTCGTGGCGTGGGTGGGTGACAGCCGTGCCTACTGGCTCGCGGCGGGATCGGGCTCCCAGGTGCTGACCACCGACCACTCGTGGGCCGTCGAGGTCGTGGCGGCCGGTGTCATGGACGCCGCCAGCGCCGCGCGGGACCGCCGCGCCCACGCCATCACCCGCTGGCTCGGAGCGGGCGGCGAGCCGATCCCGGAGCTGACGACGTTCGTGCCGGACGGCCCGGGGGTCCTGCTGCTGTGCAGCGACGGCCTGTGGAACTACCTGGACGATGCCGGGGCGCTGGCCGCGGCCGCGCTGCCCCGTGCCACCGCGGATCCGATCGGGGCCGCCGGCGCGCTCACGGCCGTCGCGCTGCAGGCCGGCGGCCGCGACAACATCACGGTGGTCGCGATCCCCCTACCCCTCGTGAGGAGCAGTCCGTGACCGGACCGGGTTTCACCGTCGAGGTCGACCAGAACCCCTACCTGACCGCGGGAGCCGCCCGCGTCGACGCGATCGTCACCATCACGGCGTCGGGCGTCGCCGCGCCGTCCGGTGGCGGCGACGCCCTCGAGATGATCATCATCGACTGCTCGACGTCGATGACCGGCGCCAAGTTGCGCGCGGCCCGCCAGGCCACCGCGGCGGCGGTGGCGGAGCTGCGCGACGGCGTGGCGTTCACGGTGATCGCCGGCACCCACGGGGCCCAGCAGATCTACCCGCCGCGCGCGGGCACGGCCGTCGCGGGGCCGGCCACGCGGGCCGAGGCCACGGCCGCGGTCGAACGGCTGCGCGCCAACGGTGGCACGGCGATCGGCACCTGGCTGCACCTCGCGCGGGAGACCGCACAGCGGCACCCGGGCTCGCTCCGGCACGCGATCCTGCTCACCGACGGCCAGAACGGCGAGTCCACGGGCGCGCTGCTGGCCGCGATCGCGGCCAGCACCGGCCGGTTCACCTGCGACTGCCGCGGCGTCGGCACCGACTGGCAGGTCGACGAGCTGCGCGCGGTCTCCTCGGCGTTGCTGGGCACCGTCGACATCGTCGCCGACGCCGCCGACCTGGCCGCGGACTTCCGGGCGATCATGGGCGCCGCGATGGACAAGGGCATGGCCGATGTCGCGCTGCGGCTCTGGACCCCCCGCGACGCCACCATCCGCTTCGTCAAGCAGGTGGCTCCGACGGTCGAGGACCTCACCGGGCGCCGCACCGACGTCGACGAGCGTCGCGGCGACTACCCGCTGGGCTCGTGGGGCTCGGAGAGCCGGGACTACCACGTGTGCGTCGAGGTGCCGCCCAAGCCGCTGGCCACCGAGATGCTGGCGGCCCGCGTCGCGCTGGTGCGGGCGGGTTCCGACGAGGTGCTCGGCCAGGGGCTGGTCACGGCGATCTGGACCGACGACGAGGCCCTGTCCACCGGCATCAGCCGGGGCGTCGCCCATTACACCGGGCAGGCCGAGCTGGCCGAGGCCATCCAGGAGGGCCTGGCCGCGCGCAAGGCGGGCGACGTCGCCACCGCCACCGCCCGGCTCGGACGCGCCGTCGCGCTCGCCGACGCGTCCGGCAACGACGGCACCGCGCGGCTGCTGGCCCGGGTGGTGGACGTCGTGGACGCCCCGTCGGGCACCGTGGCGCTGCGCGCCAGGGTGGACGACGTCGACGAGATGACGCTCGACACCCGCTCCACGAAGACCGTCCGTACCCCCGGCCGGGACGCCGGGGCCTGACGGTGGCCACGTGCGCGTCCGGCCACGAGTCCGTCTCCACCGACTACTGCGACGTCTGCGGCCTGGCGCTCGCCCCCTCCACGCCGGAGCCGCCGACGGCCGCGCCGCCCGCCGCGCCGCCGGCACCGGCTCTGCGCTGCGCGATCTGCGGTGCACCCCGCGACGGGCGGTTCTGCGAGGAGTGCGGCCACGACGCCACCGTCCCCGCCCCGCCCCCGGCGCACCCCGCCGGCCGGTCCGGCGACACCGCGACGTGGGACGCGGTCGTGCGGGCCGACCGCGGTTGGTTCGACGAGGTCCGCCGCCGCGACGGGCCCGACGCCGCCGAGCTGGAGTTCCCCCGCTACTACCCCGAGCTGCGGTTCGACCTCGCGGGCACCCAGCTGGCGATCGGGCGCCGCAGCCGGTCCCGCGGCACCGACCCGGACATCGACCTCTCCGGCCCGCAGCTCGACCCGGGCGTCTCGGCCCAGCACGCGCTGCTCGTCGCCGGGCCGAACGGCTGGGAGGTCGTGGACCTCGCCTCGACCAACGGCACCTCGGTCAACGAGAACCCCACCACGATCCCCCCGCACACCCCCGTCCCGCTCGTCGACGGCGACCGCATCCACCTCGGCGCCTGGACCACGATCACGATCGGGCGCCACCCGGCGTGATCGCCGTTCAGTCGCGGTAGCTCGCGGCCGCGGGCTGCGGGACCGGGTCGAGGATCACGAACCACCTGCGGTCGGCGGCCGCCAGGCTGCCGTCGGCCCGGCTGCGTTCGAGCAGCGCGTTGACGAAGCGCACGAGATCGGTCTGGCCCTTGTTGACGCCCACCCCGTAGAACGCGCCGGACAGCGTCCGGCCGACCACCTCGGTCTGCGGGTCCTGCGCGGCGAGCCCGGCGAGGATCACCTCGTCGCTGGACACGGCGTCCACGCGGCCGCGCTGCAGATCCAGCATGCAGTCCGGGATGCCGGGGTAGGTGACGACGTCGAGCCGCAGCGGCAGGCCACGCAGCACCGTCTCGGTGGTGGAGCCGCGCGAGGTGCACACGCGCCTGCCGGCCAGCTGTTCGACCTCGGTGACGCCCGATCCCTTCGGCACCAGCATCCGCTGCAACGCCGCGAGGTAGGGCGTGGAGAACTCCACCTGCGTCTGGCGTTGGCAGGTGATGGTGAACGAGTTGACCACGACGTCGACGCGCTCGTCGATCAAGGCCTGCGCGCGGTCGGCGATGTCGAGCACCACGAACTGCACCTTGTTCGGGTCGCCCAGTACCGCCGCGGCGATCTGGCGCGCCAGGTCGATGTCGGCCCCCTGGAGCTGCCCCGTCTGGGGATCGCGGTAGCCCACCCGGTACTTGCCCTGGTCGACGCCCGCGATCAGCCGGCCCCGGGCGGCGATGGCCGCCATCGTCGACCCGGCCGGCATCGCCCCGGGAGGCGGGAGCGGGCCCTGCGGGCGCAGGCTGCCGACCACCCGGGTGCACGCGGGAGCGGCCGGGGCGGCGGCCGCCGGAGGCGGCGGAGCGGCGGGCGTGGACGGGCCGCCCGCGCCGGGCAGCAGCAGCGTGCCCAGCGCGAGCACCGCAGCGACCGCGAGGTAGACCGCCGGCCTGCGCACCTCGACCGGCCCGGTCACGACGGCGCCTCCGCGGGCACGAGCACGTCGGCGCTCACCGGTACTCCCCCACCCGGCGGCCGACACCGGCGACCACGGCCGCTGCGGCGAGCACCAGCAGCGCCGCCGGGCCGGCGGCGAGCAGGGTCTGCGCCCCGCCGGCGCGCCCGATGGCGGCGGTGAACGCGGCACGCTGCGCGTCGACGGCGGTGCCGAGCGCCGCGTCGAGCTTCAGGAACGTGGCGTTGGAGCCGTCGGGGTCGTTCTCCACCACCGACGCGACGGCCCCGGCGTAGTCGCCGCCGTCGTCACGTCTGCGGACCTCCCGGTGGGCGCCCTGCCACGCCTGCGCCGCAGAACGGACCGCGCTGACGTCGGCGCCGCCCGCCGCCGCCGAGTCCAGCAGCCCACCGGCACCGAGGATCCGGTCGAGCTGCGCGACGAACTGCGCGTCCGCCGCGCCACCACCGCGGGCCACGAGCACCAGGCTCTCGTTGCTGCGGGCCTGCAGCACGGCCGTGCGGGCGTCGTCGAGGGCGGTGGTTGCGTTGCTGCGCGCCTCGGCGTCGGACAGGGCCGACCCGGCCACCGCCGTCACGGCCACCCACCACACGAGCGACGCCGCCACCAGCACGGCCGCCACGGCGAGCCCGGGGCTCAGCACGCGGTGGGTGCGCCGGGACTCCCGGAGGCCGAGATCGACCAGCCCGGCCAGCACCGCGACCCCGAGCAGCACCACCCCGAACGGGAACGCGCCGCCGCGCACGTAGTCCTGGGCGAGCGCGGCGGTCTCGATGCGGCGCAGCTCGGCCGCCGCGGGGAGGATGGTCGTGCGCATCAGCGCCGACGCGCTGGTCAGGTAGGACTGGCCCAGCGGGAGGCCCTGGCGGTTGTAGGTGCGGGCCGTCTCGATCAGGCCGGTGTAGACGGGGAACCGGGCCGCGACGGTGGCCACCGACGCCGCGGCCGCGTCGCCCCCGGGGATCCGGCCCGCCGCGCTGACCAGCCCGGCGGACGCGCGGTCGATGTCGTCGTCGTAGCGGGCCCGCACGGCGGCGGGCTCGATGCCGCCGGAGACGTAGCCGGTGGTGGCGGACGCGTCGGCGTCGGCGAGCGTGCGGTAGAGCTCGGCGGCGTCGGCGGTGATCGCGGCCACCCGGCCGCCACACTCGCTGACCGCGTCGGTTCTGGCCACCCCGCTGACCAGGCTGACAACGGCCGTGACCAGGCACCCGACGACGATCACCGCGCCGACGCGGCGCAACCGGTCGGGAGTGGACGGTCCGCTCCACGGCACCCGGCGCCGCCCCGGCTCGGAGGTGGGCGGGGCCACCACTGCGGTACTCACGACAGGCACCCCCCGGACATGCGCGTGAGTGTAGGAGTGCGGTCCACCCCGCCGGTCACATCACGGCCGCGATCCGGCCGTCGTCAGAACTCGCCCCACGGCCAGGGTGCGCCGGCGTGGCGCTGGTGCCCGGGCCCCGCCGGGAGCGGGCGCGCACGCAGCACCCCCGCGGGCACCGCCAGCCGGAACTGCGGGCCCAGCCGCGCGAACGGATCGGCCTCCCACCACGCCGGGTCGGCCGTGCCGGTGCCGCTGATCGCCCCGGCCCAGTGGGTCGAGCCGTCCACGAGCGTGCTGAACAGCGGCGCCCGCTGCGGGTCGCGCAGCGCGGCCTTCATCGCCCCGACGACGGCCGGGTCGTCGAACAGCGGCCGCGCGCCACGGGGCGGCAGCACCAGCGACACGGCGAGCGCGGGCCCGTCCCCGATCAGGCCGGGCTCGACGCGGACGGCGCAGCGGTGCGGCTTGGCCCGGCCCACGGTCAGCAGCAGGTGGCCGGCCGGCCCGACCGGGACGGCGCGCGGGTCGGGCTCCGCCAGCAGGGCCAGCCAGCCCAGCTCAGGCACGGGGCGCCTCCCAGTCCGGCCGGATCGCCGCCGTGGCCGCGCGCAGGTCCGCCCACAGCTCGTGCAGCGACGGGCGCCCCCACATCCAGTAGCCGTCGTAGACCCGGCGCACGGTGAGATCGGGGTCGCAGACCAGCACGGCCGGCAGGTACGGGTCGTGGACCGTGTCGGTGGTCTCCCGCAGGTCCAGCGCGGCCTGCCAGGCGCGGTCGGCGTCGGACAGGAACGTCCAGCGCGCGTCGAGCCCGGCGCGCAACGCCGCCTGGACGGGCGACGGCTCGACGCTCACCGACACCATCCGCACGTACCCGACCTCGGCCACCTCCTGCAGCGGCAGCAGCACCTCCCGGAAGAACGCGCGTTCCTTCGGGCAGAACCAGCCGCGGTAGGTGTGCAGCACCAGCGGGTCGCCCGCGGGCAGCTCCGACAGCAGGCGCGGCACGTCACCGGTGTCGGGCAGCGTGACGTCGGGCAGGACCGAGCCCGGGGTGGGACGCGGCACGTCAGGCGTCGCGGCCGGCGGCGAAGAACGCGGCCACGGCGGCGGCGTCGGGCAGCTCGTCGGCGGAGCGCACGGCGCCGAAGGAGGCGTTCCAGAACGCGCCCTCGCGCGGCGTCCACGGACCGACGTAGGCGTAGGGGCCGGCGTGTCCGCCGTCCCCGAGCGACAGGCCGTAGTTGACCTCACCGGTCGCGATCGCGAGGTCGAAGTGCTCGGGCCAGATCACCGGCTCCTCGTCGGCGAAGGTGCGCAGGGCGGCGTCGCCGCGGGCGAACCACTCCGCGAGGACGCCGGCCGCCGCCGGGTCGACGGCCAGCTCGGCATCAGCGCCGAGCTCGGCATGGTCGCCGTACAGTCCCTCCGGCACCCCCGCCTCGACGCCCGCGGCCGCGGCGACGTCGGCGATCGTGCCCACCAGCGGGATCCGCCGCCCGCCCGCCACCAGCTCGGCACCCTCGACCCGCAACGCGCCCTTGACCTGCCCGAACCCGCCGGCCGTCACCCGCAGCCGGATCGTCCCGCTCTCGCGGTGCTGCGGCCCGGCCAGCACCTGCTCGGCCACCGCGTGCAGCGAGCTGCGCGTCGCGATGAGCACGTTCTCGTCCATGTCTTCTCCTTCGTGTAACGCCGGGCACAGGTGCAGACACTGCTGCCAGGTTCGTGCCGCCCGACCCCCGGAGCGTTACACATGTCCTACCTCCCGATCGCGAAGCTCATCGACCTCCCCGAGGACACCCCCGCGCACGCCGACGCCGACGGCATCGACCTCGTGCTGGTCCGCCGGGGCGAGCAGGTGCACGTGTTCGAGGGGCGCTGCCCGCACCGCGGCGCGCTGCTCGCCGACGGCCGCGTCGAGGGCCCCAACCTGATCTGTGGCGTCCACGGCTGGGACTACCGGCTCGACACCGGCGTCTCGGCCTACAACCCGGCCGAGCGGATCTACAAGTTCAGCTGCCACGTGGCGGACGGCGAGGTGCTGCTCGCCAAGGACGAGCTGCTCGAGTACCGGTCCATGCGGCCGGAGCGGCGCGTGATCTCGACCTACGACCGGCTGTTCGACGACCCCCACCAGGACACCGCCGAGGAGCCGTTCGTCGCGGAGATCCACGCGCTCGCGAAGAGCGGGCTGGCCGGGGCGCACGGCACGGTCGCGGCGATGGGGGTGCCGCGCGACCAGCTCCCCAGCTGGGACGACCTGCAGGTGCTCACGGCTCAGCTGCACCGCTTCCCGAAGCTCGACGACGAGCCCGTCGACACGTCGGTGACGATCGGCCCGGCCGCGGCGCGACCGCTGCGCCTGGACATCCCGGTGTTCGTCTCCGACATGAGCTTCGGCGCGCTCTCGGCCGAGGCCAAGACCGCGCTGGGGCGCGGCGCGGAGGGCGCGGGCACCGCGATCTGCTCGGGCGAGGGCGGCATGCTGCCCGAGGAGAAGGCCGAGTGCTCCCGCTACCTCTACGAGCTGGCCTCGGGCCGGTTCGGCTGGGACGAGATGCACCTCGACTCCGTGCAGGCCCTGCACCTCAAGCTCGGCCAGGGCGCGAAGACCGGCACGGGCGGGCACCTGCCCGGCAACAAGGTCACCGGCCGGATCGCCGAGGTCCGCGGCCTGCCCGAGGGCACCTCCGCGGTCTCCCCGGCCCGGTTCACCGACTGGACCACCCTGCTCGACGCGAAGACGCTGGTCGACCGCGTGCGCGAGCGCTCCGGCGGCATCCCGGTCGGGGTGAAGATGTCGGCGCAGCACGTGGAGGCCGACCTCGACGCGGCCCTGGACCTCGGCGTCGACTACGTGATCCTCGACGGCCGCGGCGGCGGCACCGGCGCCGCTCCGACGATCTTCCGGGACACGATCAGCGTGCCGACGATGGCCGCGTTGGCCCGGGCGCGGCGCCACCTCGACCTGGCCGGTGCCCGCGACGTCACGCTGGTGGCGACCGGCGGGTTCCGCCGTGCGCAGGACATGGTGAAGGCGCTGGCGCTGGGTGCCGACGCGATCGCGGTGTCGAACGTGGCGCTGCAGGCCATCGGCTGCGTCGGCATGCGGGCGTGCCACACCGACAACTGCCCGATGGGCATCGCCACCCAGAAGCCGCACCTGCGCGCCCGGCTGCCGGTGCAGCGGGCGGCGGAGCAGCTCACCCGCTACCTCGGCGCGATCACGGACCTGATGGTGGTGCTGGCGCGGGCCTGCGGCCACGACTCGCTCTCGCACTTCACGCCGAGGGACCTGACCAGCTGGAAACGCGACGTCGCCGATCTGGTGGGCGTGAGCTACGCGGGGGTGTCGCGGTGAGCGGGCTCGCGAACGAGTCGTCGGAGCCGACCACCTGGCACAAGGTCGACTCCGTCCCCGACGAGGGACGCGTCCGCACCGCCGTCGTCGACGGGCGGACCCTCGCGCTCACCCGCTGCGGCGGGAAGGTCGGGGCGCTCGACAACCACTGCCCGCACCAGGGCGGCCCGCTCGGCGAGGGGTCGATCGAGAACGGGCTGCTGCGCTGCCCGTGGCACGGCTACGACTACGACCCCACCACCGGGAAGCCGCCCGCCGGCTTCTCCGACGCCCCCGACGCCTACGAGGTGCAGGAGCGGCCCGACGGCACGTACGTGGCGCTGCCCGACGTGGCGCCCCGCCCGCGCACCGTGTCCGACGTGCTCGTCGAGACCCTCGTGGCGTGGGGCGTCGACACCGTGTTCGGCATGGTCGGGCACTCCAACCTGGGGTTCGCCGACGCGCTGCGGAAGGCCGAGGAACGCGGCGAGCTGCGGTTCGTCGGGATCCGCCACGAGGGCGCGGCGGCGTTCGCGGCCTCGGCCTACGGCAAGCTGACCGGACGCCCGGCGGCCTGCTTCGCGATCGCCGGGCCCGGCTCGACCAACCTGCTCACCGGCCTGTACGACGCCAAGCTCGACGGCGCGCCGGTGATCGCGATCTCCGGGCAGGTGCCGTCGAAGGTCCTGGGCCGCGGCGCCTTCCAGGACGTGGACCTCTCGGCGGTGTTCCGCGACGTGGCCCTGTCGACGGTCACCGTGCACGCCGGCTCCGACCACGCCGAGCTGGCCGCCACCGCCGTCAAGCACGCGGTCGACGGGCGCGGGGTGGCCCACCTGGTGCTGCCCGACGAGGTGCAGGACGTCCCGTCCGCCGCCGAGCCGGCATCACCCCGCGGCCGCCGGGCCGACCTGCACGTCTCCCCCGTCGAACTCGGTCCCGCGCTGGAGCTGCTCCGCTCCGCGCGCCGGCCGGTGATCGTCGTCGGTCAGGGCGCCCGTGGCGCCGCGCACGAGGTGCGGGAGCTGGCCGAGCGCCTGGGCGCCCCGGTGCTCACCACGTTCCGCGCGAAGGGGCTGCTGCCCGACACCCACCCGCTCGGCGCGGGCGTGCTCGGCCGCTCCGGCACGCCGGTGGCGTCGTGGCTGATGAACGAGTCGGACCTGCTGCTCGTCGTCGGCGCGTCGTTCGCCAACCACACCGGCATCGCGGCCTACAAGCCGATCGTGCAGATCGACGACGCGCCGAGCGCCATCGGCCGGTTCCACCCGGTGGACGTCGGCCTGCTGGGTGATGCCGAGGTCACGCTGCGGACGCTGATCGAGTCGATCGGCGACGCCGCCGCCGCCGACCAGCGCCCCGACGTCGCCGCCCGCTGGGGGATCTGGCGCGCGGAGAAGGCCCGCCGGGCCGGTGACGACCGCGGCCGGGGCGTGGCGAGCGCGGCCGTGTTCGCCGCGCTGGGTGCGCACTGCCCCCCGGACGCGGTGATCGCCGTGGACGTCGGCAACCACGCCTACTCCTTCGGCCGCTACTTCGAGAGTGCCGGCCAGCCGGTGCTGATGTCGGGCTACCTGGGCTCGATCGGCTTCGGCTACCCGGCGGCGATGGGCGCGTGGGCCGCGCAGCCGGACCGGCCGGTCGTCGCGGTCACCGGGGACGGCGGGTTCGGCCAGTACCTCGCCGAGCTGACCACCGCCGTCAAGTACGGGATCCCGGTCAAGCACGTGCTGCTCGACAACGGAGCGCTCGGCAAGATCAGCAAGGAGCAGCTGGCCGGGAGCTACCCGGTGTGGCAGACCTCGCTGGTCAACCCCGACTTCACCGCCTACGCCCGGCTCTGCGGCGCCACCGGCATCCCGGTGCACCACGCCGACGAGCTGGACGGCGCCATGAAGGAGCTCTTCGCGGCCGCCGGCCCGGCGCTGCTGCACGTGCACGCGGACGCGGAGCTGGTGTAGGCGATGAGCACCAGCCTCGTGATCGTGCTCGCCGTCGCGGCGCTCGGCCCGCTGCTGCTGGGCCTGCTCCCGGTGCTGCGGCTGCCGGGTGCGCTGGTGGAGATCGTCGCCGGGATCGTGCTCGGGCCATCGGTGCTCGGCTGGGTCCGGCCCGACGCCACGATCTCGGCGTTCGCGCTGCTCGGGCTCTCGTTCCTGCTGTTCCTCGCCGGGTCGGAGGTGGACCTGCGACGGTTCCGCGGCACCCTCGGGCGGCAGGTGGCGCTGTCGCTGGTGATCTCGCTGCTCGTCGCCGCGGCGGTCGGCGGCGCGCTCCTCGCGCTCGGGGTGGGCGGTGCGGCGCTGATCGGGGTGGCCCTGCTCGCCACGTCGCTCGGGCTGGTCGTACCGGTCCTGAACGACGCGGGCGCGCTGGCCCGGCCGGTGGGACGGCTGGCGGTGGCCGGCGCGTCCGCGGGCGAGGTGGCGGCCGTCGTGCTGCTGTCGGTGGGCCTGGCAGGCGGCGACACCCCGCTCGGCGGGCGGCTCCTGCTGCTGGTGCTCCTGGTCGCGACACTCGGGATGATCGCGCTGGCCGTGTTCGGCGCGGAGCACTCGATGCAGCTGAGCGGGCTGATCACGCGGCTCTCCGACACGAGCGCCCAGATCCGGGTGCGGCTCACCGTGCTCCTCGTGGCCGGGCTCGCGCTCGCCGCGCAGGCGCTCGGGTTCGAGGCCATCCTCGGCGCGTTCCTGGCCGGGATGCTCGTCCGTGCACTCGACCCGGAGCCCGAGCGCACCCATCCGCTCTACCCCGTCAAGCTGGAGGCGGTCGGTTACGGGCTGCTCGTGCCGGTCTTCTTCGTGAACAGCGGGCTGATCCTCGACCTGCGCGGGCTCGCCGAGCACCCGTCCGCGCTCGCGGCGGTGCCGGCGTTCCTGCTCGCGCTGCTGGTGGTCCGCGGGCTGCCCGCGCTCGCGTTCCGCCGCGAGCTGTGCGGTCGCGAGCTCGGCGCGGTCGCGCTGCTGCAGGCGACGTCGCTGCCGTTCCTCCTGGCGGCCAGCACGATCGGGATCGAGATGGGCCTGCTCGACCCCGCCCTGGGCGCCGGGCTCGTCGCGGCCGGGTTGGTGTCGGTCCTCGTGTTCCCCGCCGCCGCGCTGGCCCTGCTCCCCCGCGACGCACCCGTTCCGGCACCGGCGTGACGGGGGCTACTGTGCCCGCGTGCTCACCGAGGACGCGGAGCTGCTCGACCGGCTCCGGGTGGGCGACGAGGTCGCTTTCGCGGCGGTCGTCCGGTCCTGGTCGCCGGCCATGCTCCGGGTGGCGCTCAGCCACGTGCGCAGCCGCGCCACCGCCGAGGAGGTCGTCCAGGAGGCGTGGCTCGGCGTCCTGCGCGGCCTGGACCGCTTCGAGGGCCGCGCGCAGCTGCGTACCTGGGTGTTCCGGATCCTCGTCAACGTCGCCCGCCGCCACGGCACGCGCGAGGCCCGGATGAGCGGCGAGCTCGCCGGCCCGACCGTCGACCCCGACCGGTTCCGCGGCGACGACGACCCGGAGTGGCCCGGCCACTGGCGCGACGAGGCCGCGCCGGTGGACTGGGGACCCGAGCCCGCGCTGCTGGCCACCGAGTTCCGTGATGTGCTTGCCGCGGCGCTCGGCGGGCTCCCCGAGCGTCAGCGGGCCGTCGTCGAGCT
>JBBQEF010000096.1:0-16868 GCA_038320445.1 Mycobacteriales bacterium | reverse complement strand
CATCAAGGTGCTCGACCTGCTCACCCCGTACGTGGTCGGCGGCAAGATCGGCCTGTTCGGCGGCGCCGGCGTCGGCAAGACGGTGCTGATCCAGGAGATGATCACCCGTGTCGCCAAGAACTTCGGTGGCACCTCGGTGTTCGCCGGGGTCGGCGAGCGCACCCGTGAGGGCAACGACCTCATCACGGAGATGACCGAGGCCAACGTCATCAAGGACACCGCGCTGGTGTTCGGCCAGATGGACGAGCCGCCGGGCACTCGTATGCGCGTCGCCCTCTCGGCGCTCACGATGGCGGAGTACTTCCGCGACGTGGCCAACCAGGACGTGCTGCTGTTCATCGACAACATCTTCCGGTTCACGCAGGCCGGTTCCGAGGTGTCCACGCTGCTCGGCCGCATGCCGTCGGCGGTGGGGTACCAGCCCACCCTGGCCGACGAGATGGGCGAGCTGCAGGAGCGCATCACCTCGACGCGTGGCCGCTCGATCACCTCGATGCAGGCGATCTACGTGCCCGCGGACGACTACACCGACCCGGCGCCCGCCACCACGTTCGCCCACCTGGACGCGACGACGGAGCTCTCCCGCCCCATCTCGCAGAAGGGCATCTACCCGGCGGTCGACCCCCTGACCTCCACGTCGCGGATCCTCGACCCGCAGTATGTCGGCGAGGACCACTTCCGGGTGGCCAACGAGGTCAAGCGGATCCTGCAGAAGTATCAGGACCTGCAGGACATCATCGCCATCCTCGGCATCGACGAGCTCTCCGAGGAGGACCGGCAGCTGGTCGGCCGGGCGCGGCGCATCGAGCGGTTCCTGTCGCAGAACCTGCTGGTCGCCGAGCAGTTCACCAACCAGCCCGGCTCCACGGTGCCGCTGAAGGAGACCATCGAGTCCTTCGACCGCATCGCCAAGGGCGACTTCGACGCCTACCCCGAGCAGGCGTTCTTCCTGTGCGGCGGGCTCGAGGACCTGGAGAAGAACAAGAAGAGGCTCGAGAGCTGATGGCGCCGGCCCGACGAAGGAGTGCGTGTTGGCAGAGATGACGGTCGACCTGGTCGCGGTCGAACGCAAGATCTGGTCGGGCCAGGCCAGCTTCGTGTTCGCCCGCACCACGGTCGGTGAGATCGGCATCCTGCCGGGGCACGAGCCCACGCTCGCGCAGCTGGAGGAGGCCGGGATCGTTCGCGTCGACGGCACGGACGGCGAGTCCACGACGGTGGCGGTGCACGGCGGGTTCCTGCACGTCACCGCCGAGGGCGTCACGATACTGGCCGAGTCGGCGGAGGTCTCCACCGAGATCGACGCGTCGCGGGCCCGGTCGGCCCTGGACCGCGCCGACGAGGCCGATCCCGAGGGCGCCGCGGCTGCGGCCCGCGCCCGGGCGCGGCTGAAAGCCGCCGGCGCGGCCGAGTAGCCGAGGCCGGCCGCCGTGGGAGCAGCGCCGTGGAGCGATGGGGCTTTCGTCGTCGGCGCCCTCCTGCTGCTGGTCTGCCTGTGTCTCGGATACCTCGCCGTCCGGCGGGTACGCCTCATGCGGGGCGGTGGTGTGGACCTGTGTCTGCGTCGCCGCCCCGCTTCGGTCTCCACGTTCGCCGCGCGGGACCTGGCCGCGGGCTGGCACTTCGGCGTCGGCCGCTACCGGGGCGACGAGTTCGCCTGGTACCGGCTCACGTCCCTGCGGCCCGGCCCCACGGTGGTCATGGACCGCACCGAACTGGAGATCCTCGGCCGTCGCGCCCCCCTGGACGCGGAGTCCTACGCCATCCCCCAGGCGGCCTCGGTGCTGCGCTGCCGGACCGGCACCAACGGCGTGGAGCTGGCCATGGCCAGCGGTGTCCTGACGGGGTTCCTGTCCTGGCTCGAGGCGGCGCCCCCCGGGCGCGGGACGGGCTACCGCCAGGCCTCCTGACCCGCGAGTCGGCACGTTCCGGTGCGCGAGTGTGCGCGCCACGACCGCGCGACCCGCGCGCACGCGCGGCCCGACTCGCGCGGGGTGCTGTCAGCGGGGGTGCTGGTCAGGGGGCTTTCGGGCCGCCGGGGTGCCAGAGGACGTCGCCGCCGGGGTTCGCGACCCGGCCGAGGATGAACAGCAGGTCGCTCAGGCGGTTGAGGTACTTGGCCGTCAGCGGGTTGGTGCGTTCCGGGTCGGCCTCCAGCAGGGCCCATACCGAACGCTCCGCGCGGCGGGTCACCGTGCGGGCCACGTGCAGGTACGCGCCGCCGGGGGTGCCGCCGGGCAGGATGAACGACTCCAGCTTGGGCAGGTCCGCGTTGAACCCGTCGCACCAGCCCTCCAGGCGCGTCACGTAGTCCTCGGTGATGCGCAGAGGTGGGTACTCCGGCTCGGGCACGATCGGGGTGCAGAGGTCCGCGCCGACGTCGAACAGGTCGTTCTGGATCTGCCTCAGAGGCGCCAGCACCTCCGCCGGCAGCGCGCCGACCGTGACGGCGACGCCGAGCGCCGCGTTGCACTCGTCGGTGTCGGCGTACGCAGCGAGCCGGACGTCGGTCTTGCGGACGCGGCTGAAGTCACCGAGCCCGGTGGTGCCGTCGTCGCCGGTCTTCGTGTAGATCCTGGTCAGGTGCACGGCCATAGGGGGGACGGTAACCCGGCGGCCCGCACCGGATAGCGTCGACGTCCGTGGCTGAGCATTTCGCAGTGAGCGGTGGGGCCCGGCTCGTGGGCTCGGTCGACGTCGTCGGGGCGAAGAACAGCGTCCTCAAGCTGATGGCGGCGGCGTTGCTCGCCGAGGGCACCACGACGATCACGAACTGTCCGGAGATCCTCGACGTACCGCTCATGGCGGACGTGCTGCGCAGCCTGGGCTGCGCGGTGGAGGTCGACCACGACACCGTCACGATCGACGTGCCCGCCGAGCCGGGCGCGCAGGCCGACTACCGGTCGGTCTCCAAGCTGCGCGCGTCGGTGTGCGTGCTGGGGCCGCTGGTGGCGCGCTGCGGCCGCGCCGTGGTCCCGCTGCCGGGCGGGGACGCGATCGGCTCCCGCCCGCTCGACATGCACCAGGCCGGGCTGCGCAAGCTCGGTGCCACCACCGAGATCGAGCACGGCCGGGTGGTGGCGCGGGCCGAGCACCTGCGCGGTGCGCAGATCTGGCTGGACTTCCCCAGCGTCGGCGCCACCGAGAACATCCTCATGGCCGCGGTGCTGGCCGAGGGCGTCACCGTGATCGACAACGCCGCGCGCGAGCCCGAGATGGTCGATCTCTGCACGATGCTGCAGGACATGGGTGCCAAGATCGACGGGGTCGGCACCTCCACGCTCACCGTGCACGGCGTCACCGGGCTGGCACCCACCACACACCGGGTGATCGGCGACCGGATCGTGGGCGCCACCTGGGCGTTCGCCGCCGCCATGACGGGCGGGCAGATCACCGTGCGCGGCGTCGACCCCCACCACATCGACCTGGTGCTCGACAAGCTGCGCACCGCGGGCGCGCAGACCGTGATCGGCGCAGGGGAGAACGGGGCCGGGGAGTTCACGGTCACGATGGAGGGCCGGCCGCGCGCGGTCGACTTCGTCACCCTGCCCTACCCCGGGTTCGCGACGGACCTGCAGCCGATGGCGATCGCCGTGTCGGCCGTCGCGGACGGCACGTCGATGATCACCGAGAACGTGTTCGAGGCGCGGTTCCGGTTCGTCGACGAGATGGTGCGGCTGGGGGCCGATGCCCGCACCGACGGCCACCACGCCGTCGTCCGCGGCGTGGAGCGATTGTCCTCGGCTCCGGTGTGGGCGAGCGACATCCGGGCCGGCGCCGGGCTGGTGCTGGCCGCGCTGTGCGCCGACGGCGTCACCGAGGTGTGGGACGTCGAGCACATCGACCGCGGCTACCCGCGGTTCGTGGAGAACCTGTGCGCCCTCGGTGCCGACGTCGCCCGGGTCAGCACCGAGCCCGCACGCTGACCCCCACCGGCCACGGCCCCGCTGGGGCCGCGTTCGGGCGGACGGAGGCTGATTTCCGACGCCGGTGGGCCGGTTGGCGCACCAGCGCGTGCGGTGTCGTCCGGAACGTGTCACGGTGCCCGGATGACCAGCGCCGCCCAATCCGCCAACCGTTCCGCCAAGGACGTGGCGAACAGCCGTCCCGTCAAGATCGGAGCGCGGGTCGGGATCTTCTCCTACGGCATCACGCACCTGCTGATCGCCTGGTTGGCGTTGCAGGTCGCGTTCGGCAGCGGGGGGAAGGCCGACCAGCGCGGCGCGTTCCAGCAGCTCGCGGAGGAGCCGTTCGGTCGGGTGCTGCTGTGGGTGCTCGTCGTCGGGTTCGTGGCGACGGCGCTCTGGCGGCTGGCGCAGGCGATCTGGGGCTACTCCTACGAGTCGGACCGCACGAAGCAGATCCGCAGGAAGGTCGGGGCCGGGGCGAAGGTGGTCGTGTTCGCCGCACTCGCGGTGCTGGCGGCCCAGACGGCGATCGGAAGCGGTGGTGGCGGCGGCGGCCAGCAGAAGGCGACGGCCGGGCTGCTCGGGCTGCCGGGCGGGCAGTTCATCGTCGGCGCGATCGGCGTCGGCATCGTCGTCGTCGGCGGGCGGAAGGTCTATCAGGGCTGGAAGAAGAAGTTCCTCGACGACATGTCGCTGCCGTCCGATCCTCGGGCGCGGCAGGTCGCGGAGCGCACCGGCCAGGTCGGCTTCATCGCGAAGGGCGTGTCGATCGCGCTCATCGGGGTGCTGGTCATCGTCGCGGCGATCCGGTTCCGGCCCGACGAGGCGTCCGGCCTGGACGCGGCGTTGAAGGGGCTCGCTGCACAGCCGTTCGGGCCTTACCTGCTCGCCGTGGTGGCGGTGGGCCTGGCCGCCTACGGTGTCTTCTGCTTTTTCGATGCCCGCTACCACCGCGTCTGAGACGCTCGGACGCCGCTGCACCGCGTCCCACTCGTGCACGGATTCGTGCCGACCCGCGGGTTGTCCGGGGTGTTCGCGGGTGACCCGCCGGGCTATTCGCGGGTGCTGAGGATGAGTTTCGCGTTCACCAGGTCCGCGGGGAACACCAGTAGGCGGTAGGCGCTGTCGGCCCGCCCGACCGTCGAGCGGATGCCGCCGGCCTGCAGCCGTGAGCGGAGCACCTGCGCTGCGGGCTCCGTGGGCACCCGGGAGACCTCCTCGAGCAGGCCGTCGCCCGTCGGGTCGTCCGGGTCGGGGATGCGCAGGCCGGGCGCGTTCTTGCCGGTGCCGAACGTCCAGCGCAGCGCCAGCGCCAGCACGCCCATCATGATCAGGCCGCCGAAGAGCACGAAGAAGCGGGTCCAGTCGGCCATGACGGCATTCTGCGCCCTCGCCGGGCGCCGCGCCGCCGGCTGGATCGATCCGGGTGTGTGACGCATTCCGCACGACGTCGGGCTCCGCGTTACGCGCCAGTAGGATTTCGGCACCCCACGATGGCGGAGGTGTCCGGTGCCGTTCCCCACCGACCGTGAGCGCGACCGGCCCTGGGTGATCCGCACCTACGCCGGCCACTCCTCGGCCGCGACGTCCAACGAGCTGTACCGCCGCAACCTCGCCAAGGGCCAGACCGGGCTCTCCGTGGCGTTCGACCTCCCCACCCAGACCGGCTACGACCCCGACGACGAGCTGGCGAGGGGCGAGGTCGGCAAGGTCGGCGTGCCGGTCGGCCACATCGGCGACATGCGCGCGCTCTTCGACGGCATCCCGCTGGCCGAGGCCAACACCTCGATGACGATCAACGCGCCGGCCATGTGGCTGCTCGCGCTCTACGTCGCGGTGGCCGACGAGCAGGGCGCCCCGCGCGCGACCCTGGCGGGCACCACGCAGAACGACATCGTCAAGGAGTACCTCTCGCGGGGCACCTACGTGTTCCCGCCGGCGCCGAGCATGCGGCTGATCACCGACATGGTGGCCTGGTCGGTGGCCGAGATCCCGAAGTGGAACCCGATCAACATCTGCAGCTACCACCTGCAGGAGGCGGGGGCGACGCCCGCGCAGGAGCTCGCCTACGCGCTGTCCACCGCCATCGCCGTGCTCGACTCGGTACGCGACTCCGGCCAGGTCGCCCCCGAGCGGTTCCCTGATGTCGTCGCGCGCATCTCCTTCTTCGTCAACGCGGGCCTGCGGTTCGTCGAGGAGATGTGCAAGATGCGGGCCTTCGGGCAGCTGTGGGACGAGATCACGCGCGAGCGCTACGGCGTCGAGGACCCGAAGCAGCGGCGGCTGCGCTACGGGGTGCAGGTCAACTCGCTGGGGCTCACGGAGGCGCAGCCGGAGAACAACGTCCAGCGGATCGTGCTGGAGATGCTCGCGGTGACGCTGTCGCGCGACGCGCGTGCCCGTGCCATCCAGCTCCCCGCCTGGAACGAGGCGCTCGGCCTGCCGCGGCCGTGGGACCAGCAGTGGGCGCTGCGGATGCAACAGGTGCTGGCCTACGAGACCGACCTGCTGGAGTACGAGGACCTCTTCGAGGGCAGCCGGGTCGTGGAGGCCAAGGTCGCCGAGCTCGTCGCGGGGGCCCGCACGGAGGTCGACCGCGTGCAGGAGATGGGCGGCGCGGTCGCCGCGGTCGAGTCCGGTTACATGAAGGGGCAGCTGGTCAGCGCGCTGGCCGAGCGGCGCAGGCGGATGGAGTCGGGGGAGGCCGTCGTCGTCGGGGTGAACCGGTTCGACACCACCGAGCCCAGCCCGCTGCAGGCCGAGGGCGCCGCCGCGATCGAGACCGTGGACCCGGCGACGGAGCCGGCTGCGATCGCGGCGATCAGGGCGTGGCGCGCCGCCCGGGACCAGGCTGTGGTCGACGCCGTCCTGGACGGGCTGCGGAACGCGGCCAAGACCGACGCCAACCTCATGGACGCCTCCATCGCGTGCGCCAAGGCCGGCGCCACCACCGGGGAGTGGGCCGGGGTGCTGCGCGAGGTGTTCGGCGAGTTCCGGGCCCCCACCGGCGTCTCCGCGGCCGTGACGAGCGGCGAGACGGCCGTGGAGATCGCCGCCGTCCGCGAGCGGGTCAGGGCCACCGGCGACGAGCTCGGCACGCGGCTGCGCCTGCTCGTGGGCAAGCCGGGCCTCGACGGGCACTCCAACGGAGCCGAGCAGGTGGCCGTCCGGGCCCGTGACGTCGGGTTCGAGGTGATCTACCAGGGCATCCGTCTGACCCCGGCGCAGATCGTCGCGGCCGCGGTGCAGGAGGACGTGCACGTCGTCGGGCTCTCGGTGCTGTCCGGATCGCATCTGGAGGTCGTCCCGGCCGTGGTGGAGGGCCTGCGGGCGGCGGGAGCAGGCGAGGTCCCGGTGATCGTCGGCGGCATCATCCCGCCGGACGACGCCGCGGTGCTGCGCGGCAAGGGCGTCGCGGCGGTGTTCACGCCCAAGGACTACAAGCTCACCGAGATGATGGACGAGATCGTCACGGTGATCCGGCGGGCCAACGGACTCTGAGGTACCCGCGGGTAACCCGAGCGTGCGCCGGTGGTGCCGCGGCGCGAAATCGTTACCGAACAGCACCGGCCGCGACGCGGGCGATCAGGTTAATGTGCTGGCTTGCCGAGCTTGACCGCACATGAGATCGGGATGACCGCCAGATGGAGCATGCATGACCGCACCCCAGGAGGTGACGGGCGCCGAGGTGCAGGCTGATCCCGAGGCCGTCACCGCGGGGATGGGGAGTGCCATCCAGGGCCGCTCGCTCGGCCAGATCGCCTGGCGGCGGCTGCGCAGGGACAAGGTGGCGCTCGGTGGCGGGATCGTCATCGTGTTGCTGATCCTGGTGGCGTTCCTGGCGCCGCTCATCGTCGCGGTGCTGGGCCACGACCCGCTCGAGTTCCACTACGAGCAGGTCGACCCCGACCTGCAGGTGTCCAGTGGCTTCTTCGGTGGCATCAGCCCGAAGTACCTGTTCGGCGTCGAGCCGGTGAACGGTCGCGACGTGTTCAGCCGGGTGGTCTACGGGGCCCGGATCTCGCTGCTCATCGCGTTCTTCGCCACCCTGCTCGCGGTGATCGTCGGCACCTTCTTCGGTGTGGTCGCCGGCTACTTCGGCGGCTGGGTGGACACCGTCATCAGCCGCACGATGGACGTCTTCCTGGCCTTCCCGATCCTGCTCTTCGCGCTCGCGCTGGCCGGTGTCATCCCGGACCAGGCCTTCGGGCTGCAGGGCGACGCGCTGCGGATCGCGCTGATCATCGTGATCGTCGGGTTCTCCGGCTGGCCCTACATCGGGCGCATCATCCGCGGGCAGACGCTGTCGCTGCGCGAGCGCGAGTTCGTCGACGCCGCGCGCAGCCTCGGTGCCCGCAGCCCGCGGATCCTGTTCACCGAACTGCTGCCCAACCTCGTCGCGCCGATCCTCGTGTACGCCACGCTGCTGATCCCGACGAACATCCTGTTCGAGGCGGCCCTGTCGTTCCTCGGCGTCGGCATCCGGCCGCCCACGGCGAGCTGGGGCGGCATGCTCTCGGACGCGACCCAGTGGTTCCAGATCGCGCCCAACTTCATGGTCTTCCCGGGTCTGGCGATCTTCGTGACCGTGCTGGCCTTCAACCTGTTCGGTGACGGCCTCCGGGACGCGCTCGATCCGCGGTCCCGGTGACCGGTCAACTACACATCACACGAGGGGTGCCTGATGAGTCATAGGCGGAGAGTCGCCGGGATCGCGCTCGGCGCGGTCGCGGCGCTGACGCTGGCGGCGTGCGGAGGCGGCACGTCGAACAGTTCGTCCGGAGGAACGGCGTCGGCGGGGGGTGTCACCAACCCGTCGGACGCCACCGGCGGCACGATCCGGATGGCGAACTCCGGCGACTGGGACTCCCTCGACCCCGGCGACACCTACTACGGCTACTCGTGGAACTTCATCCGGCTCTACGGGCGGGCCCTGGTCATGTTCAAGTCGGCCCCCGGCAAGGACGGCGCCACCCTGGTGCCCGACCTGGCCGAGACCCTCGGGGTCCCCACCGACAACGCCAAGACGTGGACCTACAAGCTGCGCAAGGGCGTCAAGTACGTGGACGGCACGCTCGTCACCAGCAAGGACGTCAAGTACGCCGTCGAGCGTTCCCTGGACAAGGACACGTTCCCCAACGGTCCGACCTACTTCAACGACTTCCTCGACCTGCAGGGCTACACCAGCCCGTACAAGGACACCGACCCGAACAAGCTCGGGTTGAAGGCGATCGAGACGCCGGACGACCAGACGATCGTCTTCAAGCTGAAGCAGTCGTTCTCGGGCTTCGACTACTTCGCGCAGCTGCCGTCGACCATGCCGGTGCCGCAGGCCAAGGACACGGGCACCAAGTACAAGGAGCACGTGGTCTCCACAGGCCCGTACATGTTCGGGACCAACGAGCTGGGCAAGAGCTTCACGCTGGTCCGCAACCCCAACTGGGACCAGGCCACGGACCCGAACCGCAAGCCGCTGCCCGACAAGTACGAGGTGGCGCTGAGCGTCAACGCCGACGACATCGACAACCGCCTGCAGTCCGGCGATCTCGACGTCGCCGTCGAGGGCACCGGTGTCGGGCCCGCCGCGCAGGGCAAGATCCTCGCCAACTCGCAGCTGAAGGCGAACACCGACTCGGCGAACACCACGCGGCTCTGGTTCAGCGTGATCAACTCCGACGTCGCCCCGCTGGACAACATCCACTGCCGCAACGCCGTGGAGTTCGCGGTCGACAAGACGGGCCTGCAGCGCGCCTACGGCGGCAACACCGGTGGCGACATCGCCACGAACCTCATGCCGCCGGTGATCCCGGGTGCGCAGCAGTTCAACAACTTCCCGTCGGCCGACAACACCGGCGACGTCGCCAAGGCCAAGGACGAGCTCACCCAGTGCGGCCAGCCGAACGGCTTCAGCACCAGCATCTCCTACCGGGCCGAGCGCCCCAAGGAGAAGGCCACGGCCGAGGCGTTCCAGCAGTCGCTGTCCCGGGTCGGCATCAACCTGACGATCAAGCCCTACCCGCTGGCCGACTACACGAAGCTGTACGCGGGCAAGCCGGACTTCGCCAAGGCCAACGGGCTCGGCATCCTCGTCTACGGCTGGGGTGCGGACTGGCCCGACGGCTACGGGTTCCTCGCCCAGATCGTCGACAGCCGCGTCATCCGGGCCTCGGGCAACACCAACCTCGGCATCAAGGACCCCGAGGTCGACGCGATGCTGGACAAGGCGCTGGTCACCACCGACACGACGGCCCGCGAGCAGATCTGGGTCGACATCGACAAGAAGGTCATGTCCGACGCGTACGTGGTGCCGGGCGTGTGGGCCAAGGGCCTGCTCTACCGGCCGCCGAACCTGACGAACGTGTTCGTGAGCGACGGCCAGTCCATGTACGACTACCTCGCGATGGGCACCACCCGGAAGTGATTCCGGCCGGCCCGAACGCGACTACCCGGAGGTAGGTGAAGGCTCTGCCGGCCTGCTGGAGTGACGGCCCGCACCCGACCGGTGCGGACCGTCCTCCGGCAGGCCGTCGGCCGTAGCCATGGCGGTGTACATCGTCCGACGACTCATCGCAGCGGTGTTCCTGCTGCTGATCGTCACCGCAGCGACGTTCGTGATCTTCTTCCTGGTGCCCCGGCTCGCCGGCGCCACCGCCGACGACCTCGCGTCGCGCTACGTCGGGAAGAGCGCGGGCGCGGAGCAGATCCACCAGGTCGCCGTCCAGCTCGGGTTCACCGACCCGCTCTACGTCCAGTACGGGCGGTTCCTCGGCGGCCTGATCTTCGGCCAGGACTACAGCACCGGACCCACGACGGTGCACTGCGACGCCCCGTGTTTCGGCTACTCGTTCCTCACCCAGAACCCGGTCCTGCCCGACCTGCTGGACCGCCTGCCCGTCACGATCTCCCTCGCGGCCGGGGCCTCCGTGCTCTGGCTGGTGGGCGGCGTCGCCACCGGGGTCCTCTCGGCACTGCGCCGGGGCTCGGTCTTCGACCGCGCCGCGATGACCGTCGCGCTGGCCGGCGTCTCGCTGCCGATCTTCTTCACCGGCCTGCTGTCCCTGGCGGTGTTCAGCTACGCGCTCGGCGTCACGGCTCCCGGTGGCAGCTACACCGCGTTCCAGGACAACCCGTTCCTCTGGGCGTACGACCTGCTGCTGCCGTGGATCACGCTGGCGTTCCTCTACGCGGCCGGTTACGCCCGCCTGACCCGCGCCGGGATGCTGGACACGATGGGCGAGGACTTCATCCGCACCGCGCGGGCCAAGGGTCTGCCGGAGCGGACCGTCGTGGTCAAGCACGGGCTGCGATCGGCGCTGACCCCGATCCTGACGATCTTCGGGCTGGACCTCGGCCTGCTGCTCGGTGGCGCGATCCTCACGGAGAGCACGTACTCGCTGCCGGGCATCGGGAAGTACTCGGTGGACGCGGTGGTCAGCAACGACCTGCCCAAGGTGCTGGGCGTGGTGCTCGTGGGCAGCATCTTCATCATCGTGGCCAACCTGGTCGTCGACCTGCTCTACGCGGTGATCGACCCGAGGGTGAGGTACTCGTGAACGCATCACCCGAGGACGTGCTGGCCGGCGAGCCGACCCGGGCCCCGGATCCGGCGAAGCGCGGCTCCCGTCCCTTCCTCGACGTGCGTGACCTGCGCGTGCACTTCCCGACCGACGACGGCGTCGTCAAGGCCGTGGACGGGCTGTCGTTCAGCCTGGAGCGGGGCAAGCGGCTCGGCATCGTCGGCGAGTCGGGGTCCGGCAAGAGCGTGACCAGCCTGTCGATCATGGGCCTGCACAAGCAGGGGGCCGCGAGGATCTCCGGTGAGATCTGGCTCGGCGACGACGAGCTGGTCTCGTCCACACCCGAGCAGGTCCGGCTGCTGCGGGGCAGGACGATGGCGATGATCTTCCAGGACCCGCTGTCGGCGATGCACCCCTTCTACACGGTGGGCGCGCAGATCGTCGAGGCGTACCGGCTGCACAACCACGTCAGCAAGAAGGACGCCCGCAAGCGCGCGGTGGATCTGCTCGACCGCGTCGGGATCCCGCAGGCCGCATCTCGGTTCGACGACTACCCCCACCACTTCTCGGGCGGGATGCGGCAGCGGGCCATGATCGCGATGGCGCTGTCGTGCAACCCGGACCTGCTCATCGCCGACGAGCCCACCACGGCGCTGGACGTCACGGTGCAGGCGCAGATCCTCGACCTGATCGTGGACCTGCAGTCCGAGTTCGACTCGGCCGTCATCATCATCACCCACGACCTCGGGGTGGTGGCGGAGCTGGCCGACGACATCCTGGTGATGTACGGCGGCCGGGCCGTCGAGTACGGCACGGCGCTGGAGGTGTTCTCGGCGCCGCAGCACCCCTACACCTGGGGCCTGCTGGGCTCGATGCCGCGCTGGGACCGCGACCGCACCGACCGGCTGCTCCCGATCAAGGGCAGCCCGCCCAGCCTGATCAACATCCCGTCGGGCTGCGCGTTCCATCCGCGGTGCGACTTCGCCGACCGCACCGGGGGCCGGTCGCAGACCGAACGTCCCGAGCTGCGCGACAGCAGCAGTGCCCTCGCCCGCCTCCGCGGGGAAGGGCACGTCGCCGCCCACCTGGCTGCGTGCCACCTGTCGGTGGAGGACCGGCAGCACATCTTCGACGAAGAGATCAGGCCCAAGCTGTGAGCGAGCCGTTGCTGAAGGCGTCCGGGCTGCAGAAGCACTTCCCCGTGCGCCGCGGGCTGCTGCAGCGCAAGGTCGGTGCGGTGCAGGCCGTCGACGGCCTGGACTTCGAGGTGCAGGCCGGTGAGACGCTGTCGCTGGTGGGGGAGTCGGGCTGCGGCAAGACCACCACCGGGCGGCTGCTGACCCGCCTGATCGAGCCCACCGCCGGCTCGATCACGTTCGACGGGCGCGACATCAGCCATCTGGGGCAGGGCGCGCTACGTCCGCTCCGACGCGACTTCCAGATGATCTTCCAGGACCCGTACTCGTCGCTGAACCCCCGCCACACCGTCGGGACGATCGTCGGCGCTCCGTTCGAGATCCAGGGTGTGAAGCCCGAGGGTGGGGTCAGGAAAGCGGTGCAGGAGCTGCTGGAGCTGGTGGGGCTCTCGCCGGAGCACTACAACCGCTACCCGCACGAGTTCTCCGGCGGCCAGCGCCAGCGCGTCGGCATCGCCCGCACGCTGGCCCTGCGCCCGAAGCTGATCGTGGCCGACGAGCCGGTGTCGGCATTGGACGTCTCCATCCAGGCGCAGGTGGTGAACCTGCTGGAGGACCTGCAGGACGAGCTCGGCCTCACCTACGTGCTCATCGCCCACGACCTGTCGGTGGTGCGGCACGTGTCGGACCGCGTCGCCGTCATGTACCTGGGCAGGATCATGGAGATGGGCGACCGGACGCAGGTGTACGAGCGGCCGATGCACCCGTACACGGTGGCGCTGCTCTCGGCGGTGCCGATCCCGGACCCGACACGCACCACCAAGCGCGAGCGGATCCTGCTGACCGGCGACGTGCCCAGCCCGCTCAACCCGCCACCGGCCTGCCGCTTCCACACCCGGTGCTGGAAGGCGCAGGAGATCTGCTCGGTCGAGACGCCGCCGATGGCGGAGCTGGAGCCCGGTCACCAGGTCGCGTGCCACTTCCCCGAGAACCAGCCCGCGTGATCCTTCCGAGGTGCTCGCGCCCGTCGTACTCGATCGCGAGCTTGATACCCGGGTACGCCATGTCGAGCTGGTACGGCCTGGCCACGCGCTGGACCACGGGCACGACGAGCCCCGCGCTCGCGATCGCGACCCGGATCCGGGTCTCCATCGGTGAGCCGGCCAGGGGGTTCGCCCGCCGCAAGACATCTCGGATGGATCACTCGCCGTTCTCCTCGCGCTCCTTCTCCTCCCCGCGGCGGCGGAGCAGGCGGAACCCGGGGATGCCGTTGATCGCCTGCCGGATCTCGTCGAGCTGGTTGAGCAGCTCGTGGACGTCCGGGCCGACCTTGTCCAGTGTCACGAGGATCGGCATCACGTCGGTGATCACGTGGTGCGTGAGATCCGGCAGCTGGTCGACGAGCTTGATCGCGGCCTGGATCTCCTCCTCGGAGAACTCCTCCACGAACCGGCGGGCCAGCGGGGCGGCCTTCTCGGCGATCGGCTGGTAGAGCGCCAGCAGGGCGCTGGCGCCGTCGGCGGTGCCCTGCGCCTCGTCGACGAGCGTGTCGGCCCGTTCGGCCACGGTGCCCGCCCGCGACACCAGGCCTGCTGCACCGTCGGCGACGCGATCGGCGCGGTGGACGAGCCCGGCCGCGTTCTCGGCGACCCCGTCGGCGCGGGCGACGAGGCCCGCGGCCCCGTCGGCGACCAGATCGGCCCGGCCGATCAGCCCGGCTGCGCTCTCGGCGACCCCGTCGGCCCGGGCGACGAGGCCGTCGGCCCGCTCCGCGACGCCGCTCGCGCGGTGGACGAGGCCCGCTGCGCCCTCGGCCACCACGTCGGCCCGGGCGACCAGCTCCGCGGCCCCGCCCGCCACCGCGTAGACGTCGGTCAGCAGCGGCTCGACGCGGCGGACCAGCACGTCGGCACGGCCCGCGACGTCATCGACCCGCTCGATGGCGGCGTGGACGTCGCCCAGGACCTCGTCGACGGCACCGACGATGCCGTCGACCCGCCCCACCAGCCCCTCGACGTCGTCGAGGAGGCCGGCGATCCGCTCCGGGAGCGCGGCCACCAGCTCGACCGCGTCATCGGTCCAGCCCATCACCGCCCGGGCTCCGGCGACCATGTCGCTCGGTCCGACCCACACCGGAAGCCCGGCCACGCGCAGCACCATGGGGCCGATCCTTGCGCACCGGGGCCGCGGCGGCTCGCTCAGTCCGGCCAGACCGCGCGCCGCTTCTCCAGGAACGACGCCATGCCCTCGCGCGCGCCCGGGCTCTGCGACACCGACGCCATCACCTCCACCGCGATGGCGTAGGCGTCGGCCTCGGGGCGGTCGAGCTGCGCGTAGAGCGTCTGCTTGCCGACGCCCTTGCCCCAGCGGCTGCCGCGGGTGGCGCGGGCGAGCAGCTCGTCGGTGCGGGCGTCGAGCTCGGCGTCCGGGACGGCGTAGTTGACGAGGCCCCACCCGGCCGCGGTGGTGGCGTCGATCATGTCGCCGGTCAGGGCCAGCTCCATCAGCCGCTTGCGGCCGATGTTCCGGGCGACGGGCACGGCGGGCGTGTGGCAGAACCAGCCGGCCTTCCCGCCGGGCAGCGCGAAGGACGCCGACTCGGCGGCCACGGCCAGGTCGCAGGTGGCGACGAGCTGGCAGCCGGCGGCCGTCGCGATGGTGGCGACCTTGGCGATCACCACCTGCGGCACCTGCTGGATGGTGGTCATGACCGCCGTGCACAGCCGGAGCAGGTCGCGGACGCCGCCGAGGTCCCGGGAGGCGACGTCGGCGAAGTCGTGGCCCGCCGAGAACGCCTTGCCCTCGCCGGCCAGCACGATCCCCGTCGCGTCGGAGCGGCCGGCCGCCTCGAACGCGGCGAGCAGCTCGCGCAGGTGGCCCTCGGAGAGGGCGTTGCGTCGCTCGGGGCGGTTCATCGTGATCCGCACGGTGTCACCGTCGTGCTTGACCAGGAGGTTCTCGTAGTCGGCCATGACGGTCACGGTACTGGCCCGCCGCCGTTCTGCGGCCGTCAGTAGCTCTTCGGCAGGCCGAGGGTGTGCTGGGCGATGAAGTTCAGGATCATCTCCCGGCTCACCGGGGCGATGCGTGCGGTGCGGACGGCACCGATCAGCGTGCCCACCCCGTACTCGACGGCCATGCCGTTGCCGCCGTGCGCCTGTACCGCCGCGTCCACGGCGTTGATGGCGGCCTCGGCGGCGGCGTACTTGGCGATGTTGGCCGCCTCGCCCGCGGCCGCACGGTCGCCCGTGTCGTAGAGCCACGCCGCCCTCGTCGTCGCCATCCGCGCCAGCTCCACCTCGACGTACGCCCTGGCCAGCGGGTGCGCGATGGCCTGGTGGCTGCCGATCGGCGCCTTCCAGACCGTCCGGTCCTTCGCGTACTCGGTGCCCTTGCGCAGCGCGTACCGGGCGAGGCCGTTCGAGTAGGCGGCCACCGTGATGCGTTCCGGGTTGAGCCCGGCGAACAGCGCCGCGAGCCCCGCCTCCTCGCCGCCGACCAGCGCGTCGGCCGGGAGCAGCGCGTCGTCGAAGAAGACGGTGAACTGCTTCTCCGGGCTCAGGATCGCCATCTCGATGGGCTGGTAGGTCATGCCCGGGGTGTCGGTGGGGACGATGAACATGGCCGGGCGGAGGGTGCCCCGCGCGCCCTCCAGGCGGGCCACCACCAGCGTCGCGTCGGTCTCGTCGACACCCGAGATGTAGTACTTCGTGCCCGACAACCGCCACCCGCCTGCGGGGTCGCGGCGGGCCGTGGTGGTGATGTTGTGCGAGTTCGAGCCCGCGTCCGGCTCGGTGATCGCGAACGACATCTTCGCCGATCCGTCGGCGAAGCGGGGCAGCCAGCGCTCCTTCTGCTCGGCGGTGCCGCTCGTGGCGATCACGGTGGCCGCGATCGCGGGCGAGACGACGATCAGCAGCAGCGGGCAGCCGGCCGCCGCGATCTCCTCCGCGACGATCGCCAGCTCCACCATCCCGGCCCCGCCACCGCCGTACTCGGCGGGCACGGCGACGCCCAGGTAGCCGTGGTCACCGGCCTCCTTCCACAGCTCGGTGGTCTTGCCGCCGCCGCGGGCCTTGCCGATCAGGTACTCGTGCCCGTACCTGCCGGCCATCGCGGCCACGGACGCCCGCAACAACTGCTGCTCGTCGGTCTCACGCAGGTCCATGGGCGTGATGATGCCGCCTCCGCGGGAGAAATCACGTCGGCGCGTGTGCCTTGTCGTGCAGCACGAGCAGCAGGTACGCGGCCAGGCTCTGCGCGTCGACCAGCTCGGAGGAACGCACCATCGCCTCGAACTCGGCCGT
>JBBQEF010000095.1:0-16975 GCA_038320445.1 Mycobacteriales bacterium | reverse complement strand
GCGTTCGATCATCCACCCATGCCGGCGGTGGACGAGCCCGACATCGGCGCCGTAGCGGCAGTTGTCGCCGTGGATCCACGGCGGGTCCAGGCGCAGCTGGCGGCAGGTCCGGCGGATCGCCTCCCGCAACACCGGTGCCGGGGATCGACGCCCGGGCTCGTGGGGGTAGACGAAGAACGGGTCCTCGTCGGTCGCCCCGCGACCGGCCCGGTAGGCGCGGTGCGCCGCGAAGATCGGCCGGGCGTGGGTGGGGATGAGGATCGGTTCGCGGCAGCAGAACTCGCCCCACCCGACCACGTCCTCGCCCGCCGGGTGGGGCGCGTTGAGCGTCGCCGTCAGCATCCATCGCGCGTGCTGGGGTGTCGCGTTGCCGCCCCGCCCGTACCCGGGCCGGTGCAGCGCGGTGCTGGTCGGTGGCCGGATCGCGGACCCGTCCGGGGCGACGTCGGCGATCCGGAGCAGCTCGAAATGGGTCGGGCCGAGGTTGAGGTGCAGCGACAATGCGGTGGCCGCCGCAGCGTCGGTCCGGCACACCGCCCGCAGCGCCGCGGACCGGGCCGCGGTCAGGTCCCCGAGCAGCCGCCCAGCCGGCTCGGGGCCCAGCGCGGCGGCGTCCCAGCCCAGCACGACGGCGTGGGTGAACAACGCGGCCTGCACCGCGCGCAGCCGCACCAGCGCCGCGCCCAGGTCGGGCGCTGGGCCGAGGGCGACATCGCGCAGCCACCCGGTCAGCGCCGCGGCGAACCGGACCTGGTTGTCCACCCCGGGCCGGTCGCGGGCGGCGATCCAATCGTCGGTGGCCGCGGCGGTGTCGTAGTACACCTCGGCGACCACGCCGAACTCGGCACGGGTCAGGTGCCGGCGGCAGCCGGCCAGGAACGTGGTGAACTCCGCCGCCGGTAGCGCCGGCCAGGCCCGCCCGACGCCCGGCCCGTCCCCGATGAGCGGGGCGGGCGCGGGTAGCTGGGCGCGGAACTCCCACAGCCCGACCTGTTCCACCGCGCGCCCGCCCGCGCCAGCGAGGGCGGTGTGCAGGTGGGCGGGGTTCTCCCGGCCACCCCAGACCAGCCACAACGACGCGCCCACCCCGGCCGCGAACCCGGCGAGCGCGGCCGCTTGGGGTGTGGTGAGCCGGTGTGCCCGGTCCACCACCACATCGCCGATCTGGCCTGCGCGCATCCACGCCCGGGCGATCTCCCAGGACATCGCGGTGACCCGCTCGGCCTTCGCGGCGCCGGGACGCTTCCCCGCGGCGACCAGCACGTCCAGCCCGAGCGTGCCCAGATCCCCGGCCCCGGGGGTGGGCCGCACCACCACGACCCGCCCATCAACGCGGCTGCCGAGCGCGGCCAGGTGCGCCGCGGCCCCGACGTCGTCCCCGACGTTGGCGACCAGCACGATGCGCCCCCCGCTCGCCATCCGGCCCTGATCATCGCACCCGGCGGCCGGCCCCGCCGCCGTGAAGTCCCCCTCGATCGCGGCGTCGGTGACGGCGCTCATGTGACGCCGCCGCCCAGCTTGGCGTAGACGTTGTCGATCACGTCGGCGTCGATGCGGTCCCGCCCGGAGCTCTCGCACACACTCAGCGCGGTCTGGGTGAACACCGCCCAGTTGCGCAGCGTGCCCTTGCCGTAGGCGTCCTCGACCTCCCATAACAGGGCATCGTCGACCTCGGCGTAGATGCGGTGGTAGCTGCGCATCAACGCCGGGATGGCGGGGCGGTCCAGCTTCTTGAACGGCAACCGGCGAAACACCCGCGAGGCCATCATCGGCTCCCGCGACAGCACCTCCCAACAGCCGTCCCCGCCCACGTACAGCAGCGCGAACCGGGTCTCGGGATGATCGTGCAGGTGCCGCAGCAGCTCGATGCAGTCCCCGGTCAGGCGCTGGGCCTCGTCGATCACCACCAGTCGCGGCGGGCCCGACAGCAGCTCGACCAGCGCCGCGGTGAGGTAGAACCGGTTGCGGCTGCGCGCCGCGGTTGACCCGGTCAACGCCCGCACCAGCTCATCGGCGACCAGGCGCATCGTGGGGCGGCTGGGGAACGCCACCGTGCAGGTCACCACCTGCGGTGCGCGCCGCGGCCCGGCGACAACGGGGTCACCCGCGGACACGGGCGCGGCGGTGGGGTCGCGCAGCCGTTCCAACGCGGCCTCGACGGCATAGGTCTTCCCGGTGCCCGCGGGCCCGTGCACGACACCGGTAGCGCCGGCGGTGACCAGGTCGTCGATGATCTGCCCGGTGAGCTGGAACTGCCGGGTCGCCAACGTGGCGGCGCCGGGAAGGTCCACGAACTGGCGCGGCATCAGCCCTGCTCCTCATCCTCGACGGCGCTGAATGCCGCGGTGTCCGGCGGCGCGGGCCGCCGCTCCGGTGGGATCGGATCGGTCAGGCCGAGTAGGTGGCTGCGCGCGCGGCGGCGCATCCGCTCGTCGCCGCGCCGCCCCGCGAGCTCGTCGCCGGCCCCGGCCGGCAACACCCGGGCCTCCTCGGCTGTGGTGGTGCCGTCGGTGAGCGGGACCAGCGTGCTGCGCGCCCGCGCGGTCGCCGCGCGCCGTTCCCGGCCGTGGCGTTTGCGTTCGCTCGCGGCGTGGGCCAGGAACGTCGTGGTCTGCTCGGCGGTGAGCCGGTCGCGCGGGTACGCGGTACACAGGAACTCCCCACCCCGGTACACCTCGATGCTGCGGTCGTCGTGGGGCATGAACCGGATCTGCACCTTGTCCCCGCCGCGGCCCTGCAGCTGCGGCGCCACGTAGTCCAGGCGGTGGCGGCGGATCCCGTACTTGCCGATCGTGGCCTCGTCCGCGGCCAGCAGCAGATGCCGCAGCTTGTCCGCGTCAATGCGGTGCACCGGGCCCAGTTCGTCGGCCCAGGCCTGGGCCGGGGTGCGGTCGGCGAGCATGCTGTGCGGCCGCTCGAGGTTGTACCAAGACACCCACGCCGCGAACAGCCCAGCGAACCGGGCGATGGGCAGCGGCCCCACCGGGTCGTCCTGGTCGCGTTCCCGCGCCCGGACCCGGTCATCGACCGGCCCGTACAGCTTCCCGGCCGCGTCCCGCGGGCCGCCGGTGAACCCGGGCAGCCCGCACAGCAGAGTCTGCTCAATGCTGCGATGAACCCTCTCGATCTTCCCCTTGCGGTGCGGCTGGAACGCCGGCAGCCGGTCGGTCTGCACACTCAGCGCGGCCAGCGCATCGGTGACCGCGGCCGCGGCGAACTCCAGGCCACGATCGATCCGCACCAGCTCCGGGACCGCGCCGAACGGGCCCCGTGCCGGGTCGGTGATCAGGCCCATCCGGATCGCGGTCAGCACGGTGCCGGTGTGCGGGGTCAGCGCGATCGCCCACCCCACCAGCGCCCGGGTGCCGTCGTCGATCGCCGAGGTCAACCACGGGCGTACCGCGGGGCCGCGCGGGGGCCGGACCAGGATCGGCAGCAGCTTGTGGTCCATCTCCCAGGTGTGGTTGCGCCCCACCGGCGGGCGCCGCAGATACACCTGCGCGGCCCGGCGGGCGTCCTCCCCACGGCTCCACCCGTTCCGCTCCGCCGGGGTCATCTCCCGGGCGTAGCTCTCCTGCAACGTCCGGCACGACACCGCGACCGCACCGGCCCAGCCCGCCACCAGGAACGGCGGCACCGGCACCCCCGCCGCCACCACCACCACCAGCCGCTCATCGGCGGCGCCGAGCACCTCCTGGCCGAGCGGCTGCGGGCCGGGGCCCGCGTCGAGGACGGCGCTCCGCGCCCGGTGCACCGCCGCCACGTTGCCCCGGAAGTGCGCGTAGCCCGCCCGGTCCGCCTCACTCAACCGATACGCCGCCCGCCCCGGCCGCTCGGCCCGCTCCCCGGTCGGGCTGCCCAACCATCGCCACACCGTCCGGGCGCTCACCCCCAGACCGGCCGCGGCCAGCTCGACGGGACCGGCGCTCAGATCCCCGGCCGCGCGCAGCTCCCGCAGCCGAGCCACCGCAGCATGTCGCTGCTCGCGATCCACCCGCACCGCCACCGCTCACCTCCCGATCTCCGGCCCCGGAGCCGACACACTGGGTCGACCCCCCGACCAGCACCGAGACGCTACGACCGGGAGGCGGGACGGTAGCAGCCGACCCCCAACGAAGATGAGCCGCTCCTAGAAAATGAGTGAACACATGACGGTCACGCCCGATCCGACCCCCAGCAGCGAGACCCCCGCACCGGTCCTGCCCGACCCCCTCGCCGCCATGTTCGGCGTGCTCGGCCGGCGCTGGACGCCGCACGTGCTGTACCTGCTCGGGCAGCGACCGGCCCGCTTCACCGAGCTCCAACGCGCCATCGCAGGGATCAGCGACAACAGCCTCAACGACCGTCTACGCGACCTGACCGCCGAGGGCCTCGTGCTGCGGCGCGCCTTCCCCGGCCCGCCCATGACCAGCTCCTACGAGACCACCCCGCTCGGCCAGGTGATCGCCGACCACCTGATCCGGATGGCCACCACCGCGGCCCTCGCCGATCCGCACCCATCGCTGGGGCAGGCCGTGCGCTGACCCCACGGAGATCACGTCGTCGAGATGTCGGGTTGGGGTGTCAGCCCGGTCGCGTGCGGGGCCTGCTGGTGGCGGTAGAGGGTGGCGCGGCTCCACCCGACGAGGCGGGCCGCGTCCTGCGCGGTCCGGCCCCTGGCCCTGGCCTCGTTGGCGATCGCGAGCTTGTCGGCGACGACCGCCGGGTCGACCGGCGGCCGACCGAAACGTGTGCCGCGTTCCCGGGCCGAGACGATCCCGGCGTTGACGCGCTCGACGATGAGCTCCCGCTCGTACTCCGCCAGGGTGGCGAGCATGTTCAGCATCATCCGCCCCGCCGTGGTCGCCGGGTCGATGGCATCAGAGACCGAGCGCAGCTCGACGCCGCGCTCGCGCAGCAGGTTCACCGTGTTGAGCACGTCGATCAGCGACCGTCCGAGCCGGTCGACCCGCCACACCACGACCGTGTCACCGGGCTCGGCGTAGGCCAAGAGCTTCGCCATCCCCGGCCGGTTGACCCCGGCCCGGGTCCCGGAGGTGACGTCAGCGAACACGTCGCGCTTCTGCACCCCAGCACCGACCAGGGCGTCCAGCTGCAGGCGCGCATCCTGACCCGCGGTGCTCACCCGCGTGTACCCCAGCAGCCTCACCCCACCATCGTGCCTCAGAAAACCCCTCCCAGGAAGGCATCGAGACAGTTCACGGCGAGATGACTTACTGAGGCAGCAGACGGCCCGGATCTACCCCGAACCGACAAGCGTCCCGAGCACCTGCCGTGTGTCTCAGCAACCTGTACCTCACGAGACATCCGAACCGCGGGTCCCGGGAGGGCCTTGACAGATAGTTAGGCACCTGACATTTTTGTCAGGTGCCTAACAACATCGATGGGTCGAACCTTGAGGCCGCCGGCTCGTGGGCGAAGAAGTACTTCCTCGCGAGCAAGGCGGTGATGGACGACGTCCTGCGACCCTTCGACCTCGGCGGCACCCAGTGGTACGTCCTCTACCTGCTCGCCAACCACGGACCGATGAAACAGCGGGACCTGACCCGCACCCTCGAGGTCGAGCGCGCGACCCTCAGCGCGGTGATCACCGTCCTGTTGCGCAAGGAGCTCATCGAGCAGACACCCGATCTGCACGACCAGCGTCAGAAGGTGCTCCACCTGACAACCCGCGGCGCGGACCTCTTCGCACTGGTCCCCGACCCGATCACGCTGATCACCGCGGTCGCCTTCCAGTGCGTCCCCGACGCCGATGTCGCGACGACACAGCGAGTGCTCCGCGACGCCACCCACAGGCTCATCAACCACAAGAAGGAAGCGACCCCATCATGACGATCTTGGTGACCGGCGGCACGGGCCTGGTCGGACCGCGACTGCTCGAGCGGTTCGTCCAGGCCGGCATCGACTGCCGCGCACTCGTGCGACCCGGCAAGAAGCTCCCCGCCGGGGTGACCGCCGTCGAAGGAGACATCCTCACCCCCAACTCCCTCCTGGCCGCCGTTCAGGGCGTGTCGGCGATCGTCCACCTCGCCGCCCTGTTCCGCACCCACGACGAGGACCAGATCTGGAAGGTGAACCTGCACGGCACCCGCAACCTCATCAGCGCCGCACTTCACCACGCTCCCGACGCCCGCTTCCTCCTGGCCAGCACCTCCAACGTCTACGACCCCGACACGTCCCACCCCGGTCGTGAGGACGACGACGTGCACCCGACGCTCGCCTACCCGGCCAGCAAGATCGAGGCGGAGAAGGAGCTACGCGCGAGCGGACTGAACTGGGCCGTCCTGCGGCTCCCGTTCATCTACGGCGACCGCGACGGTCACCTCGAAGCGCTCCCCGCCCAGGTCGCCGGCATGAGCTGGCACCCCGCGCAGAAGCTCAGCATCGTCCACCACGAAGACATCGCCACCGCGTTCGAGCTCGCACTCACCGGAGTCATGGACGGTCAAACCGTCAACATCGCCGACGAGTCACCCCTGACCATGTACGAGATCGCCCAGATCCTCGACCACCCCTACGAGGACTCCGCCGAACCCCTCACCAACCCCTGGAAAGGCCACATGGACGTGAGCCTCGCCCGGCGCCTCGGCTTCCACCCCAGGGTGGCCACCATCTACCAGGCAGTTCGCGAAGGAAAACTCTAAACAGGGCTGCCAGGAGCCGGTGGGCTCGGTCGACGGAGTACGACCCCGGAAACACGGATCTCCCGGAAGACCCGATCTGCGACCACGCCACGACACCCGCCCACGACCGCACCGCCCCACCGGTCACAGGCGATCCCCAGGCCACGGTGTTCCGGCCACCCCAACTCACCGACGGCACCCACCCACCGGGCACTGGCGCACCGCGATCGACGCACGACTACCCGGTGCCCGCCGGATCAGCCGCGCCGACCTGGCCACCGCCATGATCGCCAGCATCGGCGACCCCGCTCTCACCGCTCACACCGTCACCATCGCCAACTGACACAGCGCCCTCGTGCAGCTCACTGATGACATAAAGTCCGCAGGGACCACTGTCAATATCTCCGCGCTCAACAGTCGTTGTGGATGTTGTGTCGAGCGTCAGCGAAATGCGAGTGGATGCGTCAGCAGAATGAGAGTGCTGGCGTCACGTAAATGAGAGTGGTCGAGGCTGCTGGTCATGGCGTGTCCTGCAGGGTGCGCAGCGGTGGGACGTCCCGCCCGCCCGCGGCGATCCGCGCCCGCCGTAGCGCCGCGATGTTCCCACGCCAGTCCAGGTAGTCGTCCCGGTCGGCGTCGGTCAGCACATACCCCACCCGGGCCGGCTGCTGTGCTGGCAGCTCATCGCCGCGCGTGTCGTCGCTGGTCGCGAGCCACCGCCACACCGTGCTCTGCGCGACCAGCAACCCGGCCGCCGCCCGACGCACATCCGCGGTGATCGACGTGCCGCTGGCGCGTTTCTCCCGCAACCGGGCCACCACCACCGCCCGCGCGGCCGCGTCGACGTGCCTCACCACAACCTCCACCCACCATCCCCGCCGGCGCCATCCGGATCCGGTGCCGGGCTCAAGGCCGGGGCGGCGGCCGGGACGGGCGCGCAGCGCGGACACAACACCACCCCGTCGACCAGCGCGCCGCGGCTGCGCCAGCCCTGCCCGACCAGCCACTCCTCGAACATCTGCCGGGCGGCACCGGTGGCGAGCTCACCAGCCAGGAGCGGCCCGTCCGCGCACACCGCGCACGCCACCTCGGCCACCGGCCCAGCCGGGACGCACGCCCGGCAGAACCAGCCGACCACCACCGTGGCGCCGTCGGGACCTCCCTCGACGAGCAACCACGTCGTGGCCAGCTCCTGCGCCAGCACCCGTCGCTCCACCACCGAGCTGGGCCGGCGCCCACATCCCGGGCAGCTCCGCGGCGCGGGCGATGATCGGGGGAGCGGGACGGCGGCCATAGCGCTACTCCGCCCGCACCTGGGTGGGCTGTGCGGCCGATCCGCCACGACCGTCACGCCCGGGATCATCTCGACCCACCGCGCCGTGCTCGGCCGCGGGTTGACCACCCGCGACGGCCCGCTGCCGGGCAACGCCCTGATCGAGATGACGGTAGATCGTCTTGCGGGAGACATGGAAGGTCTCGGCGATCTCCGCGACGGTGTAGCGGCGTTTCCCATCCGCGCCGTTCTCGTCATACATCTGCCGGGCGACGGTGACCTGCCGGTCGGTGAGCTTCGGTTTCCGCCCGCCCGTGCGGCCGCGGGCCCGCGCCGCTTCCAACCCCTCCAGGGTGCCCTCGCTGATCAGGTCAGCCAGCATCTCGTCCATCGCGCCGATGACGTGGAACAGGAACCGCCCGGCCGGGGTGGTCGTGTCGATGCCCTGCTTGAGCACCACCAGGTCCACCCCGCGATCGGCGAGCAGCGCCGCGACCTCGGTGAGATGGCGCACCGAGCGCGCCATCCGCGACAGCCGGGTGACGATCAGCTCGTCGCCGGCGCGCAGGTAGTCCAGGCACTTGTCCCATTCCGGGCGCCGCGCCAGCCGGCCCGACGCCGTGTCGGTCCAGATCCGCTCGCACCCAGCCGCGCGCAACGCGTCGAGCTGAGAGTCATCGGTCTGCGAGCGGGTGGACACCCGCGCATACCCGTACCGCACCCCGCGACTGTCCCATAGACCGTTCAAACGGAAACGTTGCAACACGTTGTTTCCGCACGCTGTTACGACCCAGCAGCGACCTGGGCGAACGCGCTTCGACCAAGATCGCTCTTCGGCGGGTCATAAACGACCCATTCCGGCACGACCTATTCAGCTTGGCCATGTCCAGACTCGGCCCTACCCTCAGCACTGGGGGTGAGCCGTTGATGGGGCGCGCAATCGGAAGGCTCTGACACCAAGCATGAGCTCGACATCGGGGACCACGCAGGCTGGCGGTTCCCTACGATCCGCCGTCGGCGGCACGGTTGTGGCCATCTGCGCTGGGTTGCTTTCAGGCGCTCTGGGTGCCTACAGCTACTACGACCCGCTGCTGCGCCCGATCGCCCACACGCTCGGTCTCTGGATCGTCGTGGTCATCGTTGCGGCGGCTCGGCGACCCCCGCGAACAGCGATCGCATACGCCACCGCCGCGCTGCTGAGCGCCGTCGTCGCGTTCTACGTGGGCAAGAAGGTGATGTACGCGCTGCGCTACCCCGGCCAGCCCTACACGCTTAACTACACCGAGCTCGGGCTGTGGATCGTGCTCGCGATCGCCGCCGGGCTCGGACTCGGCTGGGCGTTTCACCGTATCGACCGCCGCGGCTGGCCCGGTGCCACCGCCACCGCGGCCGCGGCCGGCCTGCTGCTGGGCGACGCCCTGAGCCGCGGCTACCTCTACCGCGACGATGTCCCCGTTGCGACCGTCATCACCGTCATCGGACTGGGCCTTCTCCTGTTGCTGACACAGCGAGACCGCGGCCAGCTGTCGCGAGCGGCGCTTCTCACTCTGCCGGCCACCGTCAGTGCCGTGCTGCTCCTGGGTGCGCCCGACGTGATCGAACAGCTCGTCTTCGTCGGGTTCTGATCGGTCTCACCAAAGATCCACGCCGCGATCCTCGGCGCCTGCCGGTTGGACTTAACGCCGACCCGCGGGGCCGCTCGAACGCGCACGCAACTCCGAAGCCAACTCGTCGCGCTCGGACCGCAATGAGTCGCGGGATTGTACGTTCAGCTCTTCCCATCGCAGGTCCATCACTGCTCGCACCGCCGTCTCGTCGACGCCCAGCAACGCGCCGACCGCAGCACGCGCGGCTGACCGATCTTGAGCTTCCGCTATGGCCGCGGTCACGTCGGCACACTGATCGACAGCGGCGGCGACCGCGTCCAGCAACTCCAGGCGCTCCTGGATGATGTGCGTGCTCACCGACCGCATGTCCCGCCGTTCAGGGGATGGCAACATCTCGCCACCATGGCACCCCCTCCGATCCCATGTCACGGCGGTACGTGCCGATCAAGATCGTGGGTTCAGCCTTGCATCACCCGTTGGTGGCGGCAAGCGGAGTAGTGATCGGTATCAACCTTCGCAATGGACCGCTTCGGTCAAAACGGTACCGCCAATCGCAGGACTCCGACAAGGGCCTTAGTGGTTCCATTGAGCGCAATTCGTTGCCCCAGCACCGCTCGTCCGATATGTTGCTTGATTGGCGGGCGGTAGCATTTCCTGCTGCCGAACACTCTCAAAACGGGGGGACAAATGCGCGCGAGTAGGTCGGTTAAGGCATCAATTGTTGCGGTCGTGGCGGCGGTGGCTATGGCGGTAAGCGCATCACCAGCCGTCGCTGCGCCATCAGCTCCGCAAGGCGCCACGAAGTACTGCTTCAGCGAGGTCGCCCCGATCAGCCCCGGCAGCCGGGAGCTCAAGATCGTCTCAACAACCTGCTCGAACAAGCCTGCAGCGTCGAACAGCCTGCTACCTGACTCGATGTCGGCACAGGCCACCACCTACACCCTGCTGGTGACGCTGTTCGAGAGCATCGGCTACGCCGGCACGTACACCACACTCGGTGGCCGCTTCGGAACCTGCGACGCTGCCGGCTACGGGTTCAGCGACCTCAACTACGCGAACGCGATCGTCTACGGCATCAGCTCCTACAAGCTGAATGGCGCCTGTCGCTACTCGACGATCTGGACCAGCACCGGGTACACCGGATCGGTGAAGGGCTTCAGTACGCAGAACGTCAACTTCGTGGGATACCCGTTGAATGACAACGTCCGGTCGATGAAGGTCGGCGCGTAAGAGCGTCGCCCAAAGAATCCTGCTATAGACCGCGTCTACTCCCGGATTAGGAGCCCGGGCGATACAGACAGGTCCGGCCGACTCACCGACTCAACGCATGGCGGGCGGCGGCGACGCGAACGTAGCTATTCAGCAGGGGGTGGCGGCTGGTGGTAGCCAAGCGCCGGTCGTGAACAGTTGGTCCAGGGCGTCGAGGCTGGCGATGCCCCATTTGCCGGCGGTGGACAGGTAGGAGCGGACGACGGCGAAGTCGGCCAGCCCGGCCAGGGTGCGCCAGCAGCCGCCGGCGGTGTGTTGTTGCACCTTGACCGGGCGGATGTCGCGCTCGGCCAGGTTGTTGGTCCAGGGCACGGCAAGATCGATCACGAACCGCAGGATCATGGGTTCGTGCTGGCGGAAGCGTCGGGCCAGGCGCAGCGCGTCGCTGGCGCCGGGTCCTGGGCGGTCGGTGTTGTCGCTGATTCCCGCGGCGGTCGCGCCGCGGTAGCGGTTGCGGATCCCGGCGAGAACGGTCTCCTCGATCCGGTCCTGGCCGGCGGCGCGGGCGCCCTCGGCGCGGCGGTGGGCGTCGGTGAGAGTGTCGGCCATCGCCGCGGCCCAGAACTGGGCGTCGGGGTCGGCGGTGTGCACTGCGCGCAGATCACGCAGCAGATGCGCGCCGCACCAGGCGTGAGCAGCGTCGACGAGGTGGGTGTAGCCGGCGTAACCGTCGCGCACGATGGTGCCGGTGTAGCCGGGCAGTACCTGACCGGCGTCGATGTCGGCGGCGGAGCGGCCACCGGTGTGCATCGCGGTGAGGAACTCGGTGCACGCCACATGCACATACGACAGTCCGCCCTGCGCGCGTCCGGGGGTCTCATCGACGTGGATCACCCCGCCTCCGGCGAGCAGCTCACGCACCCGGGGCAGGAACACGGCCTCCAGCAGCCGCGCGGCCCGGGCCCGGACACCGGCCATGAAACCGGTCGAGGTCCCCACCCCGAGCAGCGAGCGCATCAGCGCCGCGGCACGGCCGACGGGCAGGTAGTGCGCGCAGGTCAGCTCGGCCGCGCGGGCCAGCACCCCGGGCCCGTACTGCGCCCGCGCCGGTGCCGCTACCGGGGCCGACGCGCAGGTCGTGGCGGCGCAGCCCGGGCAGACCCGGGTGAAGATCTGGTACTCGGTCACCCACGGCGGTGGCGGCGGGCGGACATCGGTGACCTGGCGACGCTCGATCCCGTGCACCGGGGCGTCGGCCAGGTCGGTGCCGCAACCGGCACACGACACCGCGTCGATGACCACGATCTCGTCCGGGTCATCGACCAGCGGCATCGTGGTCCCCGAAGCACCGGGCTGCTTACCGGGCTTGCGCCCCGAACTCTGCCGTGACGACCGCGGGACGGGCTTGCGGTAGGGCGAGTCCGACGAGGGCGGACGGCTCGATGTCGTCGAGTCCTTGCCCAGCCGCCGCTGCAGCTCGGCGATCTGCTCAGCCTGCGCCGCGAGCTGCTCGCCCTGAGCTTCTAGCTGGCCGGCCTGGGAGTTGATGACCTCGCGTAGCCCGGCGTTCGCCACCCGCAGCTGCTCCACCAGCGCAAACACCTCCGCCGACGAACGGCCAGCGGAGGACGACGACACCGCACCATGATCGCGGCCGGACCAGCAAGATCAAGCCGACACGCCGAACCTCACCCCAACTGGGCACCCTGCTGAATAGCTACCCGCCGTCGCCCGCGATCGTAGGGAGCGCTGACGGCGTCGACTCCCGGGCACTGCGGCCAGTTGCCGGCACCGCCCCGGCCGAGGAACTCGCCGGGCGTCAGCCTCGTTCCAGTGAGCGGCCGCGGGGTGGGGTTCCGGTCGCTGACCGAGAACTACAGGAGCTCGAGGAGCGTCGCAACCGCGACGTCGACCCGCTGTTCGCACGCTGGGAGTTGGCCTACCCGATCTGCATCGGCACGGTAACCAGCGGGGTGTGGGCGTCGTCGGTGCCCGACCTACTGGTCGCCGAGGGCCGGATGGGCGTGGCGCTCGACGAGCCGGTCGAAGCGGCCCGCGCAGTGTTCGAGCACGTGATCGCCGCGACCTGCGCCACTGACCCCTGGCTGCGCGAGCACCCCGTCGAGGTGCAGTGGTGGGGCGGGCAATTCGCACCGGGCCAGCTACCTTCCGGTCACGACCTGCTGCGCCGCGTGCGCGCTGCCCACCGCAGCGTCACCGGCCGCTCGGTTCGCGCAGTGTGGGGTGCGACCTACGGCAGTGACCTGCGGCTGCTTTCAGCGGCCGGCATTCCCACCCTGCAGTACGGACCGGGCGATGCCGCGCTCGCCCATGGACCCGATGAGCGGGTGCCAGTCCTTGAAGTGGTGACCGCCGCGCGCACCCTCGCCCTCCTCGCGCTGGACCACTGCGGCGTCGGATGAACGCCGCCCGAAGAGCCGGGGAGTTCACCTGCGCGGCCACGCTGACCGGCACCGCCCGGTTGGCCGCCGACGTGGCCGCCGAGAGCGTCAGCGGCCGGCCGGTCCGGACATCCCGCGTCGAGCACCCCACGAAGATCACGTCGTAGCTGTCGGGTTGGGGTGTACCCCAACCCGACGTCAGGCGGCGCATCCGATCACGTCAGACTAGGGTCCTCGTTGTCATTGTTGGACACACCGTCCACCGAGTCTTAAGGTCCAACCTGACACTTCGGCGACACTCGGTGCGGGGAGGCCACGATCACCGGACAACGGGTCGGCTACATCCGGGTCAGCAGCCTCGACCAGAACACCGGCCGCCAACTCGACGGCGTACCCGTCGACCGCACCTTCACCGACACCGCGTCCGGCAAGGACACCACCCGCCCACAGCTGGCGGCGATGCTCGGCTTCGTCCGCGACGGCGACACCGTCATCGTGCACTCCATGGACCGCCTCGCCCGCAACCTCGACGACCTCCGCCGCACCGTGCGCGAGCTGACCGGCCGGGGCGTGCGCGTGCAGTTCATCAAAGAACAGCTCACCTTCACCGGCGACGACACCGCCATGGCCACCCTGCTGCTCTCGGTCATGGGGGCGTTCGCCGAGTTCGAACGCGCCCTGATCGGCGAGCGGCAACGCGAAGGCATTGCCCTGGCCAAGAAACGCGGCGCCTACCGTGGCCGCAAACACTCCCTCAACGAGGACCAAGCCAGCACGCTGCGCCGGCGAGCAGCCGAGGGGGTCGCCAAGGCGACACTGGCCCGCGAGTTCGGCATCAGCCGCGAGACCGTCTACCAGTACCTACGCGCCGCACCCGACAACCCAGTGCCGGCGGGTAGGCAGCCCATGATCGAGCATGACTACAGACGAAACAGGACGGGGCCATGACACAGCGGAACGGGCAGGTGGCTGCAGCCGATTCCACCGGAGACCGTCCGCGGCGATGATCGGGCTACGCGTCGACCACGACCTCTACCTGTCCATGCCACTCGAGCGACACACTCAGCCGCTCTACGACCTCACTCACACCGAACGTGATCGGCTTCGCCGCTGGATCACCGGCCCCGACAGCATTCACAACATCGACGACCAGCGCGCCGACCTCGCCAGGCAACGCCAAGCGCTCGCTAACGGCAGTCAGTACCCCTTCATCATCGAAGCCGGCCCCGACGTCGCAGGAACGCTGAATGGCTGTAGCACTCTGATCTGGCCCCACTGTTCTTCTCTGATCTGGCCCCACCTGCGGCCGGGTGGGGTGCGGGCGTAGCACTCGGAGTTGGCCCCACCTGCGGGATGTCGTTGTCGACACGCCGCCGGGGGTGCTTCGTGGATCTCGGGTTCGGGCGGATCGTTGGTGTCGTCCGTTGCTCGTCCGTCCGCTCGCGCATAGGGGCCGGGATGGGGTCGAGGGTGGAGTTGTACGCGGCGATCCGGTTCGACCGGCAGCGCCATCAGATGTCGATCCGCGCGCTGGCGGAGAAGTACTCGGTGCACCGGCGCACGGTGCGCGAAGCGGTCGAGTCCCCGATCCCACCGCCACGGCGGGTGCCGGTGCGCTCGGCGGCGGTCCTCGACGGGGTCCGCGAGTTGATCGACGGCATGCTGGTCGAGGACCTCGAGGCGCCTCGCAAGCAGCGCCATACTGCGAAGCGGATCTTCGAGCGGCTGCGCATCGAGCACGACGCTGCGGTGTCGTACTCCTACGTCGCGAAGTACGTTCACTGCCGGCGCCGGCAGGTGGTCGCGCAGGCCGCGGCGCGTGAGGCTGCGAAGGCGGGGGTGGTGGCGGGGTTCGTGCCCCAGCACCATCCACCGGGTGCGGAGGCGGAGGTCGACTTCGCCGATCTGTGGGTGCGCCTGGACGGGCAGATGACCAAGTGTTTCCTGTTCACGATGCGGCTGTCGCACTCGGGGCGGGCGGTGCACCGGGTGTTCGCCTCCCAGGGCCAGGAGGCGTTCCTGGAAGGACACGTCGCCGCGTTCGAGGTGGTGGACGGGGTCCCGTTCGACAAGATCCGCTACGACAACCTGCGCTCGGCGGTGCACCGGGTGTTGTTCGGGCGCAACCGCGTCGAGTCCGGGCGGTGGCTGAGCTTCCGGGCGCACTACGGGTTCGACGCCTTCTACTGCATTCCCGGAGTTGAGGGCGCGCACGAGAAGGGCGGGGTCGAGGGCGACGGTGGCCGGTTCCGCCGCACCCATCTGGTCCCGGTCCCCGACGTCGCCACGCTGGCCGAGCTCAACGCCCGCCTCGGCGCCGCGGACCTAGCCGATGACGACCGGCACATCGACGGCCGCACCGCGTCGGTGGGGGCGATGTTCCTCGCCGAGGCGCCGCTGCTGGCGCCGTTGCCGCTCGAGCGGTTCGACACCGCGTTGTCGTTGACCGCCCGGGTCGATCGCTACGCCCAGATCATGGTCCGCCAGGTCCGCTACTCGGTGCCGGCCCGGCTGATCGGGCAGCGCGTGCGGGTGGCGTTGTCGGCCTCAGAACTTGTGGTGTTCGACGGATCGGCGCGGGTCGCGACCCACCCACGGGTGCTGTCTCGCGGCGACGCGGTCCTCGAGCTGGACCACTACCTGGAGATCCTGCTGGGCAAACCCGGGGCGCTGCCCGGGTCGACCGCGCTGGCCCAGGCCCGCAAGGCGGGGAAATTCACCGCCACGCATGAGGCGTTCTGGGCCGCGGCTCGGGCGAAACACGGTGACGGCGCCGGCACGCGGGCGTTGATCGAGGTGCTGTTGTTGCACCGGCGGCTGCGCCGCGACGCGGTGCTGGCCGGGATCGCGGCCGCGCTGGCCGCGGGCAGCGTGTCCGCCGACGTGGTGGCCATCGAGGCCCGCAAACACTGCGCCGCCGCAGCTGCAGAAGCCGAGCCCGCCGTTGCGCCTGAGGGGCCGCAGCGCCAACGACCCCACCGCTCCCGGGCGTCGGTGGTGACCCTGGGCGCGCGCCGCCAGGCCGCGCTCCCGGCCGATGAACGGCCGGCGCCGTCGGTGGCCGACTACGACCAGCTGCTGGCCCACCGCCCACCTGACCACTCCCAGGAGCGCAGCTCATGAGCAGACCCGCCTCCACGCGTCCTCCTTCGGCTCGGGACGAGTTGACCGATGCCGCCGCGGACGCCGCGATCGAGCAGGCCTGCCGGATCCTGCGGCTGCCCACCATCCGCGAACACCACGCCCGCGTCGCCGAAGCCGCCACCAGGCAGAAGGCCGGCTACAAAGGCTTCCTGGTCGAGCTACTCGCTATCGAGTGCGACGAGCGCGAGGACCGCCGCAAAACCCGGCTGGTCCGCGACGCCGGGTTCCCCCGCCCGAAACGGATCGACGACTTCGACTTCACCGCGAACCCGCTCATCGACCCCGGGATGATCCACACCCTGGCCAAAGGGGCCTGGATCCGCGCCGGTCAACCACTCTGCCTGATCGGCGACTCCGGAACCGGGAAGTCCCACCTGCTCATCGGTTTGGGGATCGCCGCCGCCGAGACCGGCTACCGGGTCCGCTACGTCACCGCCGCCGCCCTGGTCAACGAACTCGTCGAAGCCGCCGACGACAAACACCTCTCCCGCACCATCGCCCGCTACGGCCGGGTCGACCTGCTCTGCCTCGACGAGCTCGGCTATCTGGAACTCGACCGCCGCGGCGCCGAGCTGCTGTTCCAGGTGTTCACCGAACGCGAGGAACGCGCCTCGGTCGCGGTCGCGTCGAACTCCGCGTTCTCCGAATGGGCCCGCACCTTCACCGACCCCCGGCTCTGCGCCGCGATCGTGGACCGGATCACCTTCGAAGCCCACA